>JBOFCQ010000120.1:0-4570 GCA_051646145.1 Hyphomicrobium sp. | reverse complement strand
CGACGGACAGGCGCGTGCCGAGCGTCGAGTAGACGGTCGCCATCTCGAGGCCGATGATGCCGCCGCCGATGACCAGCATGCTCTTTGGGATCTGGCGCAGTTCGAGCGCGCCGGTTGAATCGACGATGCGCGGATCGTTGGGAATGAACGGCAGCGCGACAGGCTCCGAGCCGGCCGCAATGATTGCGTTGCGGAAGGTGATGGTCTGTTGGGCGCCATCGGGCAGCGTCACCGCCAACGTGGTCGGCGAACTGAACGCGCCGTTGCCGCGCACAACCGTCACCTTGCGCGCCTTGGCCATGCCGGCGAGACCGGTGGTCAGCTTGCCGACGACTTTGTTCTTGTGGGCCCGCAGCGCATCGAGGTCGATCTCGGGTTTGGCGAATTTGACGCCGTGGCCGGCGAGCGCTGCCGCTTCATCGATGATGGCCGCCGTGTGCAGCAGCGCTTTCGACGGAATGCAGCCGACATTGAGGCAGACGCCGCCAAGCGTTGCGCCGCGCTCGACGAGCACCGTGTTGAGACCGAGATCCGCCGCACGGAAAGCGGCCGAATACCCCCCCGGGCCCGCGCCCAGAACCACCAGATCGCACGCGAGGTCCAGGCTCATGATTTCCGTCCTTTGCCGCGCCTAAAGTACGAGTTGGCGCACATCTTCCAAACATTCTGCCAGACGGCGTGTAAAGCGCGCGGCAAGTGCCCCGTCAATAACCCGGTGGTCGTAGGACAGGCAAAGCGGCAGCATCAGGCGCGGTTCGAAGGTGGCGCCATCCCACTTCGGCTTGATCGAGGCCCGAACCGCGCCAAGGATCGCCACTTCCGGGGCGTTGACGATCGGGGTGAACGCCGTGCCGCCGATACCGCCCAGGCTCGAGATCGAGAAGGTGCCGCCCTGGATGTCGGCCGGTGTGATCTTGCCGTCGCGCATGCGCGCCGAAAGGCCCGACAATTCCTGGCTGATCTCCATCACGCCCTTGCGATCGACATCCTTGATGACCGGCACGACCAAGCCATCGGGCGTGTCGACGGCAACGCCGATATTGTAATAGCGCTTGAGAATGAGCGCGTCTTTCGTCGGCGCAAGCGAAGCGTTGAACTCGGGGAATTCCTTCAACGCGACCACGCTGGCCTTCATCAGGAATACGAGCATCGTCACGCGGAAATTCTTGGCTTTGGCGGCGCCATCCAGCGTCTTGCGATAGGCATCGAGATCGGTGATGTCGGCATCGTCGCTGTGCGTGACGTGCGGGATATTCAGCCACGCGCGATGCAGATGCGGTCCGGAGAGCTTCTTCAGTCGCGACATCGGCTTGATTTCGATCTCGCCGAACTTGGAAAAATCCTGCGCCGGTATTTCCGGGATGCCCGCACCGCTTGCCGCGCCGCCCGGCGCGCCGCTCAGTGCCTTGCGCACGTCTTCCTTGGTGATGCGGCCGCTCTCGCCCGTCCCCTTGACGGTTGTCAGATCGAGATTGAGTTCCCGCGCCAAGCGGCGCACGACGGGGCTCGCGTGCACGCCGGAATAGGCCTGCATCGGCGGCGGCGGGATCGGTGCTTCACGCGCCGCCGGTGTCTCGCCGCTACGTGTGGCATCGCCGGCAAGCGATGGCGCGGGCTGCGTTGCCGGTTGTGCCGCTGCGGGTGTGGATGTCGCGGCCGCCGCGGCTCCCGGCGTTGCGGGCGCCGCGCTCGCTGACCCGCCGTCCGCCATTTTGACGATGAACGACCCCTGGCTCACCTTGTCGCCGACACGGACCAGAACCTGCGCCACCTCTCCGCTGACCGGCGCCGGCACGTCCATCGCCGCCTTGTCGCTTTCGAGCGTGATCAAAGGGTCGTCCACCTTGACCTTGTCGCCGGGCTTCACGTGAATTTCAATGATCGGTACATTCTTGTAGTCACCGATATCGGGAACCTTGACTTCGATTGCGGACATGCGGGCGTCTCTCCAGCGTGATAGCGGTAGCGGTCGGTCAGGCCCGCGCGGGGCTCGGCTTGTCGGGATTGATGGCGTATTTCTGCATTGCGTCGCGCGCCAACGACGACGGCACGCGATTTTCGTCGGCAAGCGCTTTCAGCGCCGCGAGCGTCACGAAATGCCGGTCAACCTCGAAATGGGCGCGCAGCGCCCGGCGGTAATCCGAGCGCCCAAACCCGTCGGTGCCGAGCACATGGTAGCGGGCCGGAACGAACGAGCGGATCTGCTCGGCGAAGATCTTCATGTAGTCGGTCGATGCGATGACCGGCACATCGCCCCGCGCCGCGAGACAGGCGGTCGCATAGGGCACGCGCGCCGGCTCTTCGGGATGCAGCAAATTCCATCGCTCAACTTCAAGCGCATCGCGGCGCAGTTCCGTGAAGCTCGTCACGCTCCAAATGTCGGCCGCCACGCCGAAATCGCGCTCGAGAAGCTCCGCCGCCGCGATGACTTCGCGCAGAATGGCGCCTGATCCCATGAGCTGCACGCGCGGTCGACCGAGTTCGCCTTCGGCCGCCTTGAAGAGATACATGCCCTTGACGATGCCCTCTTCGGCCCCCTCGGGCATCGGCGGGTGGGCGTAGTTCTCGTTCAGCGTGGTGATGTAATAGTAGACGTCCTCCTGGTCACGATACATGCGCTCGAGCCCGCGCTGCACGATGACGGCGACCTCGTAACCGAAGGTCGGATCATACGACACGCAGTTCGGCACCGTTGCCGAGATGATGTGGCTGTGGCCATCCTGATGTTGCAGCCCCTCGCCGTTCAAGGTCGTGCGCCCCGAGGTGCCGCCGATGAGGAAGCCGCGCGAGCGCATGTCGCCGGCGGCCCACGCCAAGTCGCCGATACGCTGAAAGCCGAACATCGAGTAGTAGATGAAGAACGGGATCATCGGCACGTTCGACGACGAATACGATGTCGCCGCCGCGATCCAGGACGCCATGGCGCCCGCTTCGTTGATCCCCTCTTCGAGGATCTGGCCGTTCTTGTCTTCCTTGTAATACATCAATTGGTCGGCGTCTTCGGGCCGATAGAGCTGGCCTACCTGACTGTAGATGCCGAAGGTGCGGAACATGCCTTCCATACCAAACGTGCGGCTTTCATCGGGCACGATCGGCACGATATGCCGGCCGACGTTCTTGTCGCGCATCAGCTTGGTCAGCATCTGCACGAAGGCCATCGTCGTCGAAATTTCGCGGCCCTCAGACCCCTTGGTCTGCGGTTCGAAGAAGGCGAGCGGCGGCACGTCAAGCGCGACACTCGTCTTCCTGCGCCGCTGCGGCAGAGATCCGCCGAGTTTGGCGCGCGCCGCCATCAGGTATTTGTATTCGGCGCTTTCCTCGGCAAAGCGCATGAAGGGCAGCGTCTCGAGATCGTCATTGGAAAGCTTCAGCGCGAAGCGATCGCGGAAGCGCTGCAAGGCGTCGTTGCCCATCTTCTTCGCCTGATGCGCGATCATCTGCCCTTCGCCGGCAGAGCCCATGCCATATCCCTTGACGGTCTTGGCGAGGATCACGGTCGGCTGGCCGGTATGCGCGACCGCTGAGGCGTAGGCCGCATAGACCTTGCTCGCGTCATGGCCGCCGCGTGTCAGCGACCAGATCTTGTCGTCGCTCCAGTTGGCGACAAGCGCCGCCGTCTCGGGGTAGCGGCCGAAGAAGTGCTTGCGGATGTAGGCGCCGTCCTTGGCTTTGAAATCCTGATACTGGCCGTCGTTGCATTCTTCCATGAGTTGGCGCAGCCGGCCGTTGCCGTCGCGCGCCAGAAGCTCATCCCAGTTCGATCCCCAAATGCATTTGATGACGTTCCAGCCAGAACCGCGAAAGTTGCCTTCGAGTTCCTGGATGATCTTGCCGTTGCCGCGCACCGGACCATCGAGGCGCTGCAGATTGCAGTTGATGACGAAAATCAGGTTGTCGAGTTTTTCGCGGCCCGCGAGCGCGGTGGCGCCGAGGCTTTCCGGCTCGTCCATCTCGCCATCGCCGCAGAATACCCAGACCTTGCGCTTCGACGTATCGGCATGGCCGCGATCGTGCAGGTACTTGAGGAAGCGCGCCTGATAGATGGCCATCAGCGGGCCAAGTCCCATCGATACCGTCGGGAACTGCCAGAACTCCGGCATCAGCCAGGGATGGGGATAGGACGACAAACCCTTGCCGCCGGTTTCCTGGCGAAAATTCAAAAGCTGCTCGTCCGTCAAACGGCCTTCGAGATAGGCGCGGCCATAAATGCCGGGGGCCGAATGCCCCTGCACGAAGATGAGATCACCGCCGTGGTCTTCAGAGGGCGCATGCCAGAAATGCATGAAGCCGGTGTCGTACAAGGTCGCCGCCGATTGGAAGCTGGCGAGGTGGCCACCGAGTTCAGACGAGTCCTTGTTGGCCTTGAGCACCATGGCGAGCGCATTCCAGCGCACGGCCGACTTGATGGCGCGTTCAATCGCGCGGTCGCCCGGATGGGGCGCCTCGGCATGCGGCGGGATCGTATTGATGTAGGCCGTGTTGGCCGCGAACGGCAATTTGGCGCCGTGGCGGCGGGCCGTCTCGACAGTCTGGCCGAGGATCTGATCGGCGCGCTCGATGCCCTCGAACG
>JBOFCQ010000086.1:0-8820 GCA_051646145.1 Hyphomicrobium sp. | reverse complement strand
TGTTCGCCGCCGATCTCATCCGCGCGCTGAACCGCGCCGGTCTTGCCCCTGAGGTCGATTTCCTGACGCTGTCCAGCTACAAGAAAAGCCGTAACTCGTCCGGCCAAGTGTCGATCCTGCGCGACCTCGATCTCGAAGTCGAAGGCCGCTCCGTGCTGTTGCTGGACGACGTGCTCGATTCGGGGCGAACTCTGGCTTTTGCCAAGGATCTGATTTCGGCGCGCGGCGCCAAAAGTATCCACACGTGCGTGCTTCTCGAAAAAAGCGTGCCGCGCGCCGTCAATATCGCCGCCGACTTCCGCGCGTTCCCGTGTCCCGATACGTTCGTCGTTGGCTACGGCATGGACGTCGCGCATCGCTATCGCGAATTGCCCTACGTCGGGCGGTTGCTCGGCTAGCCGGTATGGCTATGGTGGCGTTCGGGATGGGGCGCCTTGCTGCGCCGCGTGCCGAACGGGCGAAGGGCACGAAGGGGTGAGCATGGCACGCATTCTACTCGCCGATGACGACAGCGCCGTCCGCGATCTCGTGCGCCGCGCGCTCACGTCCGACGGGCATGCCGTCGACGTCACGCAAGATGGCAGCGAGGCGCTCGAACGCCTGTCGGTCGACGGCGCCGCTTTCGACGTGCTCGTATCCGACGTCGACATGCCGGGTCTCGATGGCATTGCTCTCGCCGAAAAAGCATTGGTGCTGAGCCCAGCCATGGCCATCGTTCTCATGTCGGGGCTTTCCGATCAGCTTGAGCGCGCGGGCAAGATCGGCGCGGTGCGCTTCGCGGCGCTGTCAAAGCCGTTCACGCTCGAACAGATCAAGCAGACCGTGCGTGGCGTTCTGGCTTAGGCCGGCAATTTGGCGCGCTGGCGTTCGCGCGAAAAGGTATAGAGCCCGGCCGCGGTGACGATGGCGATGCCGATGGTTTGGATGCCGTCGGGCAATTCGCCGAACACTGCAAATCCAGACAGCAGCGCGAACAGGATGACGCTGTAGCGAAACGGCGCCACGGTGCCGACATCGCCGGTGCGCATCGCGACCACGACGAAGGCATACCCGCCCGTCAGCAGCAGGCCGGCAGCGGCAAGCAAGAGCGCTTGGCGCGGGCTTGGCCACAGCCACTCTTCGAACGGCAGCAGCAACAGGCCCGTCGCGGCCACGCCCGCCGCCGACATCAGCGTCAGTGTCAGCGTGGTGACGTCGGCGGAGATGCGCCGCGTGAACAGATCGCGCGCCACGACAAGCGCGACCGAGGCCAATACGAACAGCGCCGCCGGCGAAAAGGCGCTCGATCCAGGTCTGACGATCAACAGTACGCCAATGAGCCCGGCGAACGTTGCAAGCCAGCGCCGCCAGCCGACGGCTTCCTTCAAGATGACGGCGGCCGCGACGGTCATGGCGAGCGGCGTGAACTGCGAGATCGCGGTTGCGTCCGCAATCGGCAAGGCAATGAGCCCGGAGAGGAAAAAGAACGTCGAGACGATCTCGGCCGTCATGCGGCCGGCGAGAAGTCCGGCTTGAGGTCTTGCGGGCATCGCAAGTCCGCCGACGACGGCCGCCAATGTCAGGACGAACACGGTCGCGGATACGCCGCGCACGAAAATCACTTCGCCGAGTGGCAGTGCCCCGCCGATCATCTTGATACACGTGTCGTTGCCAACGAAGCACCCGGCCGACGCGATCATGGCCATGATCGCCGGCACGTTGTCGGTCACGCTTGCGCCAACGGCGCCGGGCTGGACTGGATCGAGTTCGCTGCGCGACATGGCGGCATCAGCCGCCAGTGACGCTCATGTGACGCGCGACCGCCGGCTTTCGCGTTTGCCGATCGATAATGAAATCGTGGCCCTTCGGCTTGCGCGCGATGGCCGCCACGATGGCCTCGTTCAACGCTGCATCGTCCGCCGAGGCGCGCAGCGGCGCGCGCAGATCGGCGGCGTCGTCCTGACCGAGGCACATGTAGAGCGTGCCGGTGCAGGTCAGGCGCACACGGTTGCAGCTCTCGCAGAAATTGTGCGTCATCGGTGTGATGAAGCCAAGCCGGCCGCCGGTTTCCTTGACGCTGACATAGCGCGCCGGCCCGCCTGTGCGGTAGGGATCGTCGATAAGCGTGAAACGGTCCATAAGCCGCGCGCGCACCACCGACAGCGGCAGATACTGATCGGTGCGATCGCCGTCGATATCGCCGAGCGGCATGGTCTCGATCAAGGTCAGGTCGGCGCCGCGCCCGTGGGCGAAGCGCATCAGATCCTCGATCTCGTCCTCGTTGACGTCCTTCAGCGCCACGGCGTTGATCTTGATCTTGAGGCCGGCCTTCTCCGCGGCGTCGAGACCCTCCATGACGACGCCGATGTCGCCCCATCGCGTGATCGCCTTGAACTTGCGCGCGTCGAGCGTGTCGAGCGAGACGTTGATGCGCCGGACACCGGCAGCCTTGAGGTCGGCGGCATACTTGGCCAACTGACTGCCGTTCGTGGTCAGCGTCAATTCCTGCAGCGCGCCGCTTTCGAGATGCCGACCGAGCGACGTGAACAGTTGCATGATGTTCTTGCGCACGAGCGGTTCGCCGCCCGTGATACGCAGCTTGCGCACGCCCTGGCGGATGAACGCCGTGCACAGCCGGTCGAGTTCTTCGAGCGTCAGGAGATCTTTCTTCGGCAGAAACGCCATGTTCTCCGACATGCAGTAGACGCAACGAAAATCGCAGCGGTCCGTCACCGACACGCGCAGATATTCGATGCCGCGACCGAACGGGTCGATCAGCGGGGTTGGCGTCAGAGGCGCTGCGTCGTGCCGTGTCATGCCGTCATTCCTGGTTGCGGACCTGATCGCTGTCGCGCGGTCCGACGATACGGGCTGCAACGTAGCATCGCGCGCCCCAGTTGCAAGGCCGACGAACTGCGCGGCTGACCTGCTTAATGCACTGCAAAATGATGCTCTGGCGCAGCGATGATGCCGGTGCGCGTGGCGCGCCCTGCCCCCGTCTCTTCGACGGCGAGGCTGGTGATCAGCGCCTTGAGGCCGGGCCCGCGAATATGCGGGGACATCGCCAGCGAGCGCACCGCGAGAGCGGCCACATTTGCCATGGCGGCGAGCGACGTCGCGCCCGCGGTCGCCACATCGACGGTTGCGCGGCCATGGTTGGCGCTTTGCGCTACGCCGTTGCCGCCTTTCGCCGCCGTCACCACGATCAAGTTTGGGATCGCAATGGCGTTTAGCGGCACGCGCTGGTCGAGATCGATGCCGTCATCACCGGCCGCGATCACGAACAGCCGGCCGACGTCTTTGCGCGCCGCCGCGGCGACGAGTGTCACCAATTGCCCGTCCACGAACGGCCGCGCGATTGTGATCACCTGCGCTGGGCTTTGGCTGGCATACCAAAGCGCCTTCGCGAACGCGATGACATTGCCGTCGCCGGCGCGGATGGCGATCAGCGATCCGGACGGCGCGTGCTTGACGATCGCCATGGCGACATCCGTTGCGCCGAACACGCCGATAGATTTCTGCGCATCCGTCGCCGCGAACGGCCGGCGATCGTCGTCCGCGTAATCGTAGCCGATGATTTCGCCTTCGCCGTCGCGCGCCAGTTTGCGGGCCAAATCCGGCACGGTGTAGTCGATGCCGGCACCGATTAAAGCGACCGCGATGCCGCCGGGATCGCGCCCCGGCGGAACTTTCGGATCGTCGCCGGCCACCGCTGCCGCAGCGCACGCAAGGGCGGCCGCAAAGCATCCGACGGCGTGTCGCGCGGGCCGAACGTGGGCCCGCAGCATCACGCCGTGTGCCTGAGCGCTGCGAACGGTCCGCACGTCTCCTCGATCAACGCCGCGATGGCGCCGATGTCGTTCAGGTCCAGCACCGGCTTGCCGTGCGCATCGACGGCATGATCCGCCGCGATCGCGATCACAAAGGGATCGCTGGCCGCCAGCAATCGTTCGCTGGTGACGGCCGCGCGGCGCACTTCGATTTTTGGAATGGCGGCAGATTTGTAGCCTTCGACCAGAATGAGATCGGCGGACTTGAGCCGCAGCGCGACCTCTTCGAGCGCCGGCTCGCCGCGCGCTTCGATTTCTTCGATGATGGCAACCCGGCTGCCCGAGACGATTGCGGTTTCGCTGGCGCCCGCGCGTCTGTGGCGTGCCGTGTCGCTGTCGGGTTGATCGATGTCGAACTTGTGGTGGGTGTGCTTGATGGTTGCCACGCGCAAACCGCGCGCGGAAAAATGGCGGGCGAGCTTTTCGATCAATGTCGTCTTGCCGGCGTTGGACCAGCCGGCGATGCCGATCATCGGCGTTACCGATCGTGGCGGGGCGGGCTCTGTCATGCGTTTCACTCCTTTTTTGTAGCCAAGTCTTTTTTTGCCCGGTCTTTATGAGCGATGACGGCGCGGGCGTCGTCGAGGTCTTGCGGCGTGTTGGCGTTATAGAAGGGATCGTGGTCGCGGCCCGCTATTGTGACCAACGCGTAAGAGACTGCAATGGCATCATGGCGGCGGGCGAAGGCGCCGATGCTGCGTTCGCCGCGCCTCAGCATGGCGTGTGCATCATCGCGCAGCGCCAGCGGCCAAAGGCCAATCGTCGGGTGCACCCGACCGGCAGACTGGGCAACGGCAATCCGCTCTTGCTGACCGGCGCGTGCCTTGTTCAGCCGCGCAACGAGATCTTCTGGCAGGAACGGCGTATCGCTCGCGGCCGTGACCAGACCCTCGGCGTCCGGCCCGAACGTGCGATGCAGCCAGTCCAATCCGGCGATGAGGCCTGACAGCGGACCTTCGCCCGCTGGCGCCGCGTCGGCGATGACGGGCAGCTGAAATCGGGCGAAGCGCTCCGCCGCCCCGTTGGCATTGATGGCGAGCGCTGAAACTTGCGGCCGCAATGTCGTGATGACGTGGCCGATCATGGGCGCATCGCCAAGCGCAAGCAGGCCCTTGTCGCGATCGATGGCGCTCGGCGGAAACATGCGCTGGCCGGTGCCTCCGGCCAGAATGACGCCTGCGATCGTTCCTGAAGCCCGCATGGCTGGTATTGTACTATGGATTAGGGTCTGGTCCGCAAGCGTGCCTGAACGGCCAATGCCGCACCGAACCCGAACCCTTTTAACGGTGCCGCATGGCCGCCGCCGTGCCGGCATGCCGCGCCGGCGGGCGCGCGGGCGCAGGTGAAGACCCTTCCCTCGGGCCGCGAGCCCAAGTATGCCTTGGGGCAACGCGACGCCGGCCGCAATCGCACACTATCGTGTGGGGTATAGATGGCGCGGCGCACCCGCACGCGGGGTCGGTATTTCCAGGAGAATTGCGAATGTCTGTGGAGAAGGCTGAGGTTTTGGCTGCCTTGCGTCGGGTCAAGGGCCCGGACTTGTCGGGGAACCTCGTTGATCTTGGGTTGCTGTCGGAGGTGCTGATCAAGGACGGACGCGTGTATTTCGCGATCACCGTGCCGGCGCATCGCGCGGAAGAACTCGAGGACTTGCGCAAGGCGGCCGAAAAAGTCGTCGCGGATCTCAAGGGCGTGTCGGGCGTGACCGCCGTGCTGACCGCTGAGGCGCAGCCGGGAACAGTAAAGCCGGCGCCGCCGAAAACGGCCGAGGTCACAAGCCTCAAAGAACATAAGCGCGTGCAGGACGCGCGTGCCAAGGGTGCCGCCGGCGACGGCGCAGGCCCGCGTCAAGCCGCCGACCCGGCAGCCGCCGGTCAGCGGCAGATGGAAGGCATCCCAGGCGTCAAGCACGTCATCGCGGTCGCTTCCGGCAAAGGCGGGGTCGGCAAATCGACGACCGCCGTCAACCTGGCGCTCGGTCTCAAATCCATCGGTCTCAAGGTCGGCATCGTGGACGCCGACATCTACGGTCCATCGCAACCGCGCCTGCTCGGCATTTCCGGCCAGCCGCAAGTCGCGCACGGCAAGATCATCAAGCCGATGGAAGGCTGGGGTCTGAAGGTCATGTCGATGGGCTTCCTCGTCGATGAAGGCACGCCCGTCGTGTGGCGCGGACCGATGGTTGTTTCGGCCCTCAATCAAATGCTGCGGCAGACGGATTGGGCCGGCGGTGGCGACGACCTCGACGTGCTCGTGGTCGATATGCCGCCCGGCACCGGCGACGTGCAGCTGACCATTTCGCAATCCATTCCGCTTTCGGGCGCGGTCATCGTGTCGACGCCGCAGGATCTAGCGCTGATCGATGCCCGCAAGGGTATCGGCATGTTCAAGCGTGTCGAAGTTCCGTTGCTCGGTATCATCGAGAACATGAGCTTTTTCGTATGTCCGAGCTGCGGCACGCGGTCCGATATTTTCGGACACGGCGGCGCGCGCGAGGAAGCGCAGAAGCTCGGCGTGCCGTTCCTTGGCGAGGTGCCGCTGCACATCGATATTCGCACGCGTTCAGATAGCGGCAAGCCGATCGTCGCGACGCAGCCGGAAAGCCTGCATGCCAGCATCTATCGCGACATCGCAGCCAAGGTGTGGACCGAAGTCGAGCGCGCCAAGGGCACGCTGACGCCGCCACCCGTGCTCGATATTGCCGACAGTGGGCACATGCTTAAGGCCGCTTTCCCGGATGGCCGCACCTTCGAACTGCCGGCCGAGATGCTGCGCGTGATGAGCCCGTCTGCCGAAGTGCAGGGCCACAGCGCCGATCAGCGCGTCACCGTTCCGCGCAAGAAGGCCGTCAAGATCAGCGACCTGAAACCTGTCGGCAATTACGCGACGCGCATCACCTTCGACGATGGCCACAACACCGGGCTGTTTACGTGGGGGTATCTGCACCTTCTCGGCCGCGAGAAGGATCAGCGCTGGGCGGCCTATCTCGAAGAACTGGCGGCCAAAGGCCTGACGCGCGAATAAGTGAGCATCCGGGTCTCATTGAGATGTGTGCGCCGGTCGATGTCGCCATAATGGGCTGATCGGCCGAACACGCGCGTCTGCATTCTGGTAAATGCCGGCCGTCTAAATGGCGCGGCTGCCCGCATGCGTACTCTTGAGCAAGCGGAAAGGCGGTGGCTGTTAAATCAGTTTCCAGAGCAGGACTGGCGGCGAGACAACGCCGTGCTAGTCAGGGCCAACCTCGTCATTTGCCGAAATCGTCGACACGATAACGGCCCCTATCGCACTCGCGGAATTCAATGCGGCACGCGCAAGAGATCGACTATCGCGTCTTTGGCGGTTTGCGCCTGCTGCTGGCCGTGCTCGTGCTTGTCCAGCATACGTTGCACGCCATGGCGCCTCGGTGGGTAGAAGACTGGCTCGCGCCCTACGGCGTCGGATCGATGGCGGTGCTCGTATTCTTCGTACTGTCCGGGTTCATCGTCTGCGAGGCGGCCGAACGCTTCTATCGCCAGCGTGCCGGCGCGTTCCTCGTCAATCGCATGCTGCGCATTTATCCGTCGTACCTGATCGCGCTGGTGTTCACGATCGCCAGTGCGGCCGTTATCACGGCGTTCGGCCGCGGCGAGGCCATGCGCCAGCACATCGGCGGCGATCTGGCGTTCACCGTCACCGAACTGGCGGCCAATATCGTTGGCATTCTGCCTGGCGGAAAAACGCTGATGGCGCGCGCCGATGTGCTGCCGGTGCTCGACATCGCCTGGGCGCTGCGCGTCGAACTGCTGTTCTACGCCATCCTCTTTGCCGCCGTGCTGGCGGCCCGCATCTTGAGGCGGGAGGCTGCGCAAGTCTTGGCGCTGTTCGCGCTCGTTCTGCTGGCGGTGTCGTCGGCGGAGAATGTCGGTGTCAGAACGGGCATGCTCGAATTCGTGCCGTACTTCGTGTGCGGCGGCGCGGTGTATTACGCGCTTGTCGCGCAAAGCGGCCGATGGTTCGCCGTCGGTATCGCGCTTGTGGCGCTGGTCCTCTCAGGGATGCACGTGCTGGATCAGCAGGTGACGTCCGTCGTTCCCATAGAAGGCTATGACCACGGCCTTAAGCCGTTTGTCGTGTTCACGGCGCTGATGCTGGCGTGGATTTTTCTGCTCGCCTTGCCGTACGTGCTCGGCCGACTGCCGCCGGCACTCGCGCGGATCGATCAGGTTCTCGGCGATCTCACCTATCCGCTCTACATTTGGCACACCGGCACCACCATGCTCGTCAGCGCCGTTCTGCCGGAGCGCGGCTGGGATGCGTTTCTGGGTGGCGTCATCGTCAGCCTGGCGGTTGCGGCCTTAGTCGCCCAAACCATTGAGCGGCGCATCGGCGGCCTGCGTGCCAAAGTGCGGGGCGTGACGTTTGGCACAGCGGTGCCTGGAACGTCCGTCCCCGTCTAGGGTTATGCCGATGACGCCAGATTGCTTCTGGGAAACTTGGTGCGAATTCGCGGTCTCATCGCGAAACACTGCAACCCTTCACGTTTCAGCCAGCCGCATCGCATCGCTCCTGGATTATGCTATGTCGACGCCATGACCTCGATAGCCGCCGGCCTCAGCCGCAATACCATCCCGCTCATCGTTGCCACCGCCTTGTTCATGGCCAACCTCGACGCCACCGTGCTGTCGACGGCGCTGCCGGCGATCGCCACGGATCTGGGCCTCAATCCGATCCACCTGAAGTTGGCGCTGACCACCTACATGCTGGCGCTGGCGGTCTTCATTCCGGCGTCCGGCTGGGTCGCTGACAGGTTCGGCGCGCGCAGCGTGTTCCGCGCCGCGATGGCGGTGTTCGCGCTCGGCTCGGTGTGCTGCGCCATGTCCGAAGGATTGGCGTCGCTCGTCGCGGCGCGCGTCGTGCAAGGTCTCGGCGGCGCCATGATGATGCCGGTCGGCCGCTTGATCGTCCTGCGCACCATTCCTAAAGCCGGCATGATCGACGCGCTCGCGTGGCTTACAATTCCAGCGCTGCT
>JBOFCQ010000085.1:0-4326 GCA_051646145.1 Hyphomicrobium sp. | reverse complement strand
TCCCCTCGCGCGACGGGCGTCCGTCATCGGCGCCGATCGAGCAGTTCTTCGGCAATCCGCGCGCCAGCTTCATGGACTTCACCTCGCACGTCGGCACCGCCACTGTCGAACACATGACGGATGTCGGCATCAAGATCCGCAACGTCACGTCGTATGGCGACTATGACAAATTCTATCAGAACGTCTTTGCGAGCGGCTCTGTATCGGATGCGGGCACCGTCAACATCGCTGCCTACAACAACGCGCTCGTCCGCCAGAATTTCTTCAATCAGACGGATGTGACGGGTGAGATCAAGCTTGGCAACGGGTTGAAGCACACGTGGCTGGTCGGTACCGAGATCGGATATCAGGAGACGGATTCATTCCGCTTCGATGCGAACTTCAATTCGGCCGATGGTCCAGGATCGATCGCCGTGCCGTTTGGATCCGGCGTGACGTATGCGCCGATGTTCTTCAACCGGCTGCAGAACAACGCGCGCAATCACACCGAACTCGGGCTCGCGGGCGTCTATGTGCAGGATCAACTGAGCATCGGCCGCTATATCGATGTCATTGGCGGCATTCGCTTCGATCACTTCAATCTCGACTACACCAACGAAGTTGACGGCTCAGAACGCGGGCGCATCGACAACACGTTTTCGCCGCGCGCCGGTATTGTGTTGAAGCCATTGGAGGCGGTGTCCGTCTACGCCAGTTATTCCGAGAGCTTCCTGCCCTTCTCGGGCGACCAGTTCACGGCGCTGAGCGCGGCCAACGCCGATCTCTCGCCGGAGAAGTTCACCAATCACGAGATCGGTGTGAAGTGGGACATCCTGCCGAGGCTGGCATTCACGGCGGCGCTATTCAAGCTCGATCGAGAAAACACAACAGCGGCGGGCCCGATTGCCGGTACGCTGGTGCAGACGGGCGCGACGGAAACCAAGGGCCTCGAACTCGCTTTGACGGGCTACGTCACCGACGACTGGCAAGTCTCCGCCGGCTTTGCGCATACGCGGGCGGAAATCGCCTCGACAACGACGGCGGCGCCTGCCGGGCGCGATGTGCCGCTCGTGCCGGACAATACCTTCTCGCTGTGGAACCGCTATCAACTGACGCGCATGTTCGGCGTCGGTGTCGGTGTCGTGCATCGCACCGAGATGTTCACGTCCATCAGCAACACCGTCGAGTTGCCGTCATTCACGCGTGTCGATGCAGCACTCTTTGTCAATCTCACCGACAATCTGAAGGCGCAGATCAACGTCGAGAACCTTCTCGACGAGACGTATTACACGACGGCCCACAACGACAACAACATCACGCCGGGCAGTCCGCGCGCCTTCTTCGTAACGGTGACCAGCAACTTCTGATCCTCCCGTCCCGCTGGTCATGACTTGGCCGCCGCACCTGATTTTTTTTACAATCAGGTCGCGGCGGCTTTTTTCGTGCGGAGGGTGGCCCATCGCTGCGGGGTGCGCGCCAACTGACGGAGTAAGACGAGGATCAGGCGTTGGCCTCGCGCCACATTCACGAAGCGCGGCACGCGCGCCGCATAGGCCGCATACGCTGAGCCGTACGCGGTGCTAAGCCAAGGCTCTTCGGCAAAGGCCATCAACGCATAGGTGGCGCACAAGAGCGCCGTCATAGCGATGCCGGCCGGCGTTGGGGCGGCCAGCGCGAGCAGCGTGTAGGCCAAGATCGCGGCGGTGTACTGCGGATTGCGCGTCCATTGATAAATGCCGCGCGTGTTCAGCCCGCTGGCTGAGCAATAGGTACTGCTGCGACCGAGCGCGAACAGTGCACAGGCATAGACCGCGAAGGCCAATAGGGCCGCGAGCGCTGCGAGTTGTGCGGAAAGCGGCAGGCCCGCGTCGAAGCGCGCGGCTAAGGCCGACGCTGCGTTCACCAGCACGCACATGTTGAGTGTGCGAAATAACGTCCAGAACGCGAAACTGTTGGCGGAGCGGGACGGTGGCGCCGGCCATATGCGCCAGCGCGGCGATGTGAGCCCAACGAGCAGCAGCGATACGAGCAGAAAACCTGCCAAGCCGCCGAGCGCGGGAACGTATGGTGTCAGCAGCATGGCGCGGAGCTCGAAGAGGGCTTGGCTGTTGCAAGCCCTCTCCTTCGGCGATTTGCATGTCAGCGCTGCGACAGCCTTGGCGGACGGCGGCGGCGGAGCTTATGCGCCGGCGGATTACTTACCGCCCGTGCAGTCCGTCAACTGGTCGGCTTCGAGGCTGAACGAATAGGGCCCGGTGTCGCGCAGTTCGACGCCCTTGACGAGGCAGGCGCGGCCATCCTTGTCCTTGATCTTGACGTCGTAGACGCCGGCCTTGACGCCCGTCAGCGGCAAACGCTCGTCAGCCTCCGCCTGATTGTTGTCGTCGTTCTTGGTCTGGTTGTCGCCGAACTCCGTGCTGCCGGCCGGCGCCAGATAGAGGTCGACCAGATCGGTGCCGGTGAGGTTCCAGAATTTCATTTTCGACTTCTTCTCACCCTTGTCGTCGTCATCGTCGGCGAACGCCGAGGCAGAGACGGCAGCGGTCAAGGCAAGCGCGACAATCGTGAGACGCATCGTGGACAGTCCTCCGGTTCATGCGCGGCGCCAGCCTGATGCGCAGGCCACCGTCGCTATTGCTACAAAGTAACGTAGCGGGGCTGAAAGAGTTGCGGAAGGGGGAGGCAAGCCCAGATACGCGCTCGTCCGATCACTGTTCGGTGACGGTGCCGCACATCGGGAAAAAATCGGTTTGGAATAGGCGTGTTTTACGCGCGGTCGGCCGGAAAGCCGTCGCGCTGGCGCAAGGCCTCGCCGACGACCAAGGCCGCCGCAACCGCAACGTTCAGCGAGCGCAGGCCCGGACGGATGGCGATGCGGATCTGGGCATCGCAAACGGCGCGCACGTGATCGGGCACACCGGCGCTCTCGCGGCCGAGCAGCAGCGTGTCGTGATCGGCAAAGGCGAAATCGACGTGCTTGCAGGTAGCATGAGACGAAAGTAGCACCAGCCGCCGACCGGCCCCGCGGCACGTGGCTTGGAACACTTCGAAGCTCTCATGTCGCGTCAGATCGACGTGTTCGAGGTAATCGAGGCCTGCCCGTTTCAGGGCCCGGTCGGTCATATCGAAACCGGTCGGCTGAATGATATCCACCGGTAACGCCAGACAGGCCGCGAGCCGAAGAATAGTGCCGGTATTCTGGGCAATGTCGGGTTGATAGAGCGCGAGCCGCATTTGATTTCAATCAAGTTCAAGGGGCCGCCGGGCTATCGCGGCAGGCCTTGGGCGTTCCATGCGCCAAATTGCCGTCGCAGTGTGATGCCGCGCCACCTTGAGGCGGTTTGCGAACGGTGTCAAAAGGGCTCGCTGACCGGCTCAGCGATCCAAATCCGGCCTGGGTACAGTATCAGGCTCAGACCGGCGTCTGCTCATAAGCTGGACGCCGCAGGGACCTCGGACCCCGGTCTCACTCGCTATTCCTTTCGGAGGCATCCGTGACATCACACGTCGAAGAGCCGCACCGCCGCGATTTTCTTGTGGTGGCCGCCAACGCGTTCGCGGCCGTAGGCGCCGCGTCGCTGATCTGGCCATTCGTTCAGCAGATGAACCCCGACGCCAGCGCCAAGGCGCTCGCCTCGACGGAGATCGATCTGGCGCCGGTTCAGGAAGGCCAGGCCATCACGGTGCTGTGGCGCGGCAAGCCGGTGTTCATCCGCAACCGTACGCCCGACGAGATCGATCAGGCGCGCAAGGTGGACCTCGCGTCCATCAGCGGCGGCGCGGACGCAGCCGACGAACGCCGCGTGAAGAAGGGCCACGACAACTGGCTCGTTCTCGTTGGCATCTGCACCCACCTCGGCTGCATCCCGAAGGGCCAGTCGATGGGCGACTCGCGCGGCGATTTCGGCGGCTGGTTCTGCCCGTGCCACGGCTCGCACTACGACACCTCGGGTCGTATTCGCCTTGGCCCCGCACCGCGCAACCTCGACGTGCCGCCCTACGAATTCGTGTCTGACACCAAGATCAAGATCGGCTGAGGAGCGAAATAACGATGAGTGGTCATTCCTCAAGCTATGTTCCGACCAGCCGCTGGGGCAAGTGGTGGGACGAGCGCCTGCCGATCGCACGCATGATGCATGCGCAGTTCGTCGACTTTCCGACGCCGCGCAATCTGAATTACATGTGGACGTTCGGCGGCATCCTGATGTTCTGCCTCGTGGCGCAGATCGTCACCGGCATCGTGCTCGCCATGCATTATCAGCCGAGCGACACGGCCGCCTTCAATTCGATCGAGCACATCCGCCGCGACGTCAACTATGGCTGGATGATCCGCAATTTCCACGCCGT
>JBOFCQ010000084.1:0-4019 GCA_051646145.1 Hyphomicrobium sp. | reverse complement strand
AGCAGCAACAGAGTTGGCCGGCGCGCGCTGATCGTTTCTTTCCATCCCTGACGGCGGCGATGCGTCCCGCACCGCCGCGCGCTTTTCATCAGCCTTGCGAGCGCTACGCGCCGCGCGGGCTTATTTCGCGACCTTCGCTCCGAGCGCGTCGACGCCGCCTTGATAGACGCCAGTCATCGTCTTCACGGCATCTTCATCGCTCGCGCCTTTGGCGTCGAACTTCCCGCTCCATTGGATGAGAGATCCGCCATCCTTCGCGACGACGCTCAAGGTCGACGTATAGTTCTGCACCGGCAGCACGCCGTCCTCGATGGTGTAGGAGTAGGTGTGCTTGTCCTTATCGTAGGCGACGAGCTTCTCATAAATCGTGCCGCCGCCTTTCAGGGTCAGCGTGCGGTAGGTGGCGCCGTCCTTTTCAGACAGGTCACATTTCTCGACGGCTGGATGCCATGTCTGGATATCGCAGAACGCCCCGACCGCAGCCCACACAGCCTCTGGCGCCGCGGCCGTTGCCTTCGACACGGCGGCTTCCAGCGCGGCCGCCGGACCGGCGGCGACGGCAAGGACGGCACCCAGCGCAAGAACCGCACTCAACATTTTGTTTTTCATATCGTTTTCTCCCTGGTTTCAACGTGAAAAAGCCAGCCCGTTGTGAACTATACTGACCGGTCGGTCAAGTACGCTTTAGGCTATATCCCTGGGCTGTTGTGCAGCCATTGGTCGTAATCGGTGCCATCGCCGGGTTTTGGGCGAAACGGATTGAGGTCAGCAGGGACGGCAAGGTCGGGAAGGTCGGCAAGGTTTGAAGTTCTCGGCGCCCTGCGTGTTCGCAGAGCCGGTCTGCATGAGAAAGGTTAGCGGCAGGCTGTTCGCCTATGAGCCATCGCTAGCTTTGGGAGCATGACCCTTAAGTGCCCATCCCGAGTGAACGGCGGCGCGAACCGTGAGGCGTCCAACACCGACATGCGAGGACAAACTTTCTTAAATCCTCGCCAACAATATCATCCGCAGTGCGCGCGGTGGACGGCGACACTCAGCTCAGCCGAACGCGTGGACAGACTGCTTGTTATCCCCGGTATCGATCGCGCGTTGTCAGCGATGTCATCGGGCTTGGCGCATCGCCGCTCTCGGGCGATGCGTTCGGCAGCTCCACACTCAGCGCGGGTTGCCGGCGGCGCGCAGCATCTCGATTGAGAGCTGCGCGAAACTCGAAAAGACGGACGAGTCATTCTTGGCCTTGGCCAGCACGTGGGCACCCTGGATAAGGCCGATGATCACGTCGGCTGCGGCTTCCGCATCGAGATTTCGAATGCCTTCGCTCGCCAGAAAGTCGGCCACGATCGGTCGCAGCGCCAACGACCACTGCTCAATGGCCCACGCCGCCTTTTCGCGCACGACAGGTTCGGAGGCCGCAAGTTCGAGAATGACATTGCCGAGAAAGCAGCCCGACGCCGTTCCATGTACGGCGGCCCACACCTCGTTGCGCCTCTGCGGCATCAGAAAGACATTGCGGATCTTGCGCGCCGGCCGGTCGTCGCTGCCGGCAATCTCGCGATAGCGTTCGGCGATATCGCGCACGTAACGATCGATGACCTCGATCAGCAGATCGAGCTTCGAGGGGAAGAAATGATAGAACGTGCCTTTGTTGATGCGCGCCGCCGCACACAGCTCAGCGATGCCGATATTGTGAAAGCTGCCGCCGAGGAAAAGCTCGGTCGCGGCGGCGATCAGACGATCTCGGCTTTCAGACATCGGCGGGTCAAACTCTCGGCATGGCGGCGAAGCGCAGCGCCGGCAAATGTCCGGCTCTGCAACAAGCCAATAACCGGGTCTTTGCGCGGCGCATAGACCCTCTACAGGACTTGCCCGCGGCGAGGCATTCGACTGATGGCGAAGACTGGCCTTTAAAACGCAGGGCCCGCCCATGCGCGGCGCGTCCGCGATCGCGCACCATGGCCGACGTTTTCGATGGAGCGCTGCTGAACTGGGCTGGGCTGGGCAGAGTTGAACTGAGCCGGGCCGTGCGCGGGCTAGACCACGATTGTCACTGTTGATGGCGCAACCCCGTTCGACGAAATCGCGGCGATCAATTGATTATCGTAATACAGCAGCGTAGCGGCGATGATGGGGCCACGGTAATCGCCAAGTCCCGTGTCGTAGCCATAAATGATAACGCCGCTGCGCGTCGGGTCGGGCACATTGCCGTTGACGAGGACGATATCGTCGACCGACGTCAAGTCCTCGTAGTTGCCGATGGAAATGACGTCAAAGCCGTGGTGGTAGTCGGCGACGACGCCGACCGTGAACTTATCGACGCCGGCATTGATGGCGCGGTTGAAGACGAAGTTGTCGCCGCTGGTGCCGCCTTCAATCCAATCGCCGCCGCTGGCGTAGATCACGTCGGCGCCGGCGCCGCCATAGATGAAATCATTGCCGGTGTTGACGCCAGCAATCAGCAGGTTGCCGGTAATCGTATCGGCACCCGTGCCACCGATGAAGGTGTCGTTACCGCCCAGGCCAACCATTGAATCGTTGCCGGCACCGCCATCCAGAACATTGTCTTGGAAATTTCCGACGATCGTATTCGAGAAGGCATTGCCGGTGCCATTCAGCGCGGTGCCTTCGAGTTGCAGCGCTTCGATGTTGGCTGGCAGCACGTACGAGACACGCGTGCGCACGGTATCGACGCCGCCGCCAAAGACATTGAGATCGATGACGACATCGCCGGCGTCGTTGACGATATAAACATCGTTGCCGACGCCGCCCTGCATGATGTCTCGGCCAAGGCCGCCATCGAGGTAATCATTGCCGGCGCCGCCATACAGTCGGTCGGCGTCGGCCTCGCCTCGCAGAACATCGTTACCGGCTTCGCCATAGAGCCGGTCGCGACCGGCGCCGCCGCGCAATTGATCGTTGCCGAGCCCGCCGAAGATGAGATCGTCGCCGCCGAGGCCGAACAACACGTCGTTGCCGGCAAAGCCGAAAATGCTGTCCGCGATGCCAGTGCCGGTCAGCTTGTTGGCGCCGGCTGTGCCTTTTCTGATGGCCATGTCGAGTGGTCTCCTAAGACGGCCACGCGCAGGCGGCACTGATGCATTTTGCCCACGACACTACGAGATTGAGACGGGTCGCAGCAAGCGATCCGCGCGTCTGTCAGACCTAAGTCCTCAGCTATCGGAACAAATAGGTCATTCGTCACGCTCGGCGTTCGATTTGCCGCGAAATCCCGTCGCCAGAACGTAGAGTTCGGCTGAATCCGAGCGGCTCGCTGGCGGCTTGATATGTTTAACGAGTGCGAAGTTCTTCTTCAGCCCATCGAGCAGATCGCGCTCGGTGCCACCCTGAAACACCTTGCACAGAAACGTGCCGCCGGGAGACAGCACATCGGCCGCGAACGCCGCCGCAGTTTCCGCAAGCCCGATGATACGCAAATGATCGGTGCGCGTATGGCCCGTCGTCGGCGCGGCCATATCGGAGAGGACGACATCGGCGCCGCCGTCGCGCAGCATGGATTTCAAGCGCGCTTCGGCAGTCTCGTCGGTGAAATCCATTTCGACGATTTCAACACCCGGAATGGCTTCCATGCCGAGATAATCGATGGCCACCACCTGCCCGCGGCCTTCAAGAGATTTGACGCGATCCGCCGCGATCTGGCTCCAGCCGCCGGGCGCCGCGCCGAGATCGATGACGCGCTGGCCTGATTTCAGAATGTGATGGCGATCGTCGATTTCTTTGAGCTTGAAGGCCGCGCGCGAGCGAAAGCCATCACGCTTTGCGGCCGCGACGTAGGGATCGTTGAGTTGCCGCTCAAGCCAGCGCTGCGACGAGGGCGTATGTTTGCGCGCCGTCTTCAAGGCGACGCGCAATTGCCGTTGACCGCCACCCGGCTTCAAAGCGCCGCCGCGCGCGCCTTTGCCGCCGCCTGATTTCGCCCCGCCTGACTTCGCCATATCTGTAATTCCGTTTCTATCGCAGCGTTCTTGAGGTGTGTTGTAACGTCGTGCGGCGGCGTTGGATTG
>JBOFCQ010000036.1:0-4186 GCA_051646145.1 Hyphomicrobium sp. | reverse complement strand
GTCGTCGACACGGATCAGCGACTGGTGATGATTGCTGGCGGCAAGCGTGCGCGCGTCAACGGCGCCACCCTTGTCGTGCGACTGGGCGAGCGCGGCCGCGCCCGGCAGAAGCAGTGATGCCGCAAGCGCCATCACGGCGCCGAGCACGATGCTCCAGTGAAATCCAACTTTGTTCCGCATGGGATGTCTGCCTTATGACGACTTACCGACGTACGTGTACTCAGTTCACTCCGTACACACGTGATTTGGCACCGTAACGCAGAACTCGGACGGCATTGCCGCGCTGTTTATTCAAGTCCATGCCGCCCGCATTGTTCGGATCGGCGTTGATGTCCGCGATCGAACGCAGCGTAAGCGTGATCTCGCCCATCTTGTTGGCAAGCGCGAGCATCTCTGCCTGACGAGGCGTGAGTTCGAGCGTTGCCGTCTTGGCGTTGTCGTCCGCGGATTTCTTGCCTTCCTTGGTTTCGATCTGCTGACCGATGGCAATGACGCGCACGTTACGGAACAGCGTGTCGCTGACCGTGTCGTTGGCACCCGACTTGTTGCGGATTTCGCGGATGAGAATGACGTCGACGTGATCGTTCGGCAGGATCAGGCTGCCGGCAGCCGACTGCGCGCTGATCTTGGTGGCGACGGCACGCATGCCGGCGGGAAGAATGGCGGCAAGCACACCGCCCTGTCCGGGCTTCACGAGCTTGGCGAGCGCAATCGGCTCGCCGGCGATCAGCGACGAACGCGCGATCGAGCCTGAAATATCGCGCATCTTGGAGGCGCCGCCGTTGGCGCGCGTGATGTAGCCGCGTCCTGCAGCTTCAACCGGCCAGGCGACCCAGCGCAGGTTGCCTTCCGTTACGATCTGGCCGACGGAAATATCCGAGCCCGCAACGAGAACTTCGGTGGTATTGACCTGCACTTCGACTTTCTCGGGGGCGGCCGGCGGCTTCATCGCGGACTTTGCGAAGAAGAATGCGCCAACTGCCGCAACAAGAGCGACGGAGAAGCCAATGACTTGTGCGCGCTTCATCGGGCTCAAGGTCCTTTCAAGCCGTTTTCCTAAGATCGATGACCGAGAGCTTCGCCGAGAAACGTCAATGTGAGGTTAATCGCCGTCTCGAAAACGGACACACGGTGGCCGCGACTGTCGGCGTGCTTAGCAATTTCTGAAATGCATCATGAAATTGCCGCCTAAAGCACATGACGCGCACTGGCACTCCAAAATGCCGACGGGCGCGTGTCGGAGAGACCGCGCCCGTTTCATACTTTCAATGGCGATGTGTTCTCGGGTGTGCCGCACGCGCGGACCGTCGCCGCGATGCAAGACGCGGAGACGGTCAGCCGCATCAGCCGCCGAGTGTGGCAAACCAGATGGTCGAGGGATAAATCACGAGGGCCGATGCCGAAATGGCGATGCCGTAGGGAATGCCCGTGCCGGCGGCGTGCAGACGCGCGGCCCACGGTGCGAAGCTCGCCATCGCTTCCGGGATGAGATGGCGATACAGCAGAATGGCAACTGCCAGAACGCCGCCGAACAGCGCGATATAGACGAAGAATTCCGTCATCCAGTCGAGACCGAGCCAGAGCGCGGCCGCCGCCATCAGCTTGGCGTCGCCGCCGCCGACGATGCGGGTCGCAAACAGAATGAAGCCGACGACGAGCACGGCGGCACCAACCGCCAGGTGCGTCAGGAAGAGCTGCATCGGCATGCCGGTCAGTGCCGCCGCCACGACGAAGAGCGCAATGAGCGCCAGGGAAATCTTATTCGGGATGGTCATGGTCAGCAGATCCGACGCAGCAGCGAATGCCATGGCGAGCGGAAAAGCGAGAAGCAGCGGGTTGTCGAGCACGGTCATCTCCTGTGACGACGTACAGGTCGGGCGGACGTCGTTGGCGCAATCCTGCCGCTGAGGCGTTAAAGCCCGGCTAACTCTGCCGTCAGCCGCCGCCGATTTTGTTGGCCATCGACGCCAGAAAAGCCAGCGCCGATCAAATCGTCTGTGAGCGCGTCAGGTGGTGGCCCAGCTGATGAACAGTTCGGCGATCGCCGTCATGATGTCTTCAAACGAGCCCGCGAACGACGGCAGGATCGTGGCGATACCAACCGAAACGAGCGCGGCGATGAGGCCGTATTCAATGGCGTGCGAGCCGCTTTCATCGGCGATAAACACCTGACAAAGGTGTTTTAAACGTCGTTTGCCCACTTCAACACTCCTTGCCGGAAAAGGCGGCACGCGACCGTGCTCAATTTCTCTTTCCGACACTAATCGAGCCGGGTTAACGCTGCGGTACTAGACTATAGAGTTTCAAACTTCCCGCGCGTCTTGGCTCTCACTGGTAAAATCGCGCTTAATGCTCAGACGACGTCTTCTTTTATCCAAGCGTTAAGCGTTTCCACTGTGCTGCACACGCGATGCACCGCGCGGCGCTGGAATGACAAACGCCCGAAGCAAGATGCTTCGGGCGTTGCCGATCCATTGCTGGACAACCGTCGATTAGACGTTGCCGGCAGCCGTGCTGAGAGCGCCACCGATGGCTTCGAACAGAGCCGTCAGGCCGCCTTCGAGGGTGCTCAGGGCGGCGGTGATGCCGACGCCAACGAGGGCAGCGATAAGGCCGTATTCGATAGCCGTTGCGCCCGACTCGTCATTAGCAAATGCGATGATGTTCTTCATAGCTACTCTCTCCCAACTGATACACTAGTGATCTTCCGATCCGGCTCATCGGAGGAGCGTCGCCCTCACCGCTGAACTGAAGCCAACATAGCGCTCACAGATTAAGCTCAGGTAAAAACAGGAGATGACCGAATAAATAAGTCCTGCGAGGGCTTTAACGAATCGCTTTCAATTTTATTTGTTTAAATGTACATGAAGTATATTCATGTATTTCCACTGCTGTACTCAAGATGTAAATTTCTATTGTTGACGATTCCTGGCAATTTCGCAGTTAATACTTCGTTTCACGCCTTGTATCGCACAGTGTGGCGGGCGTTCAAGCGGCAGGCCGCGGTCCTCTAGAGGACTTCCAGCGAGAGATATCCTTGCCGTCAGCGCCAAAGCGCTTGGCCGCGACTTGCGCCCGCCCATGAAAATCCGGATGCACGTCCGCGTCCCTCGGCCATCAGGGCGCTTAAACTTAAAGCCAGCAGGCCGGAACGTGCCCGGCGCCGCGCCATTTGCCCGGCATCGTGCGGTTTTGGGATACGCATTTGCAGTTCATTCATCAATTGCTGGGCAGATAGGGAGACGACGCGCTTCAGCACGGGACCTCGCACACATGACGTCACAGATTTTCCAGACTGCATTGAAGGCATCCACGACCGCTGCAGGCCGGCTCTTCTCTTATGCCGTCGCTGCCGTCGTCATCGCCGCAGTTCCAGCCGCCGCCGGCGACCTCGTCGTCCGCTACGATCAATCGCAACTGCTGCGGCTGCCGCGCCCGGCAACCGAAGTCATCATCGGCAACCCCTCCATCGCCGACGTGGCGCTGCAGGGCGGCAACTTGCTCGTCGTGACCGGCAAGACCTTCGGCATCACCAACGTCATCGCCCTCGATGGCGACCGCAACGTCATCCAGGATCAGCGCGTGATCGTCGAACGCGACGATCGCCGTATCGTCAACCTGCATAAAGGCGCCGCACGCCAGACCTATTCGTGCACGCCCAACTGCGAGCCGAACCTGACCATCGGCGACGACAAGAGCTTCTTTGAAACGGTGAGCGGCCACAACTCGACCAAAACCAAGTTCTCGGAAGGGTCGGATAGCGGCGGCGGCACGGGCGGCGGCGCCAACTGAGCGCCAGCGCCGGCCTGACGGCGGCACGTCCCTCTCTATCTATATGACTGCGCGTCGCGAGCGCGACATCATATAGAAGACAGGCGAAGTGTCCCAAAGTCGGCAACACCGATTGAACATCATGAGCCCACCGCGATTGCAAAAATCCCGGTGGGCTTTGTGCGTCTGCCTTGCCGATCGGCCGATCGCCCAGCCACTCTTGAGCCAAATGCGCCGCCGCGCGTCACGACTTTTCAAGCTTGCGATGGCAAAGCTGTCCCGCACGCGTCACGGCAAGCGTTGCCGCTCACGCTCGCGCCCGCGACACTTAACGAGCAGCTAATTCATCGCGTCCAATTGCAGGCAATCCATTCATAGAAACCTAACCAGTTCTGAAGCTCTACAGACTATTAAA
>JBOFCQ010000383.1:0-13134 GCA_051646145.1 Hyphomicrobium sp. | reverse complement strand
GGCGCCGAGTTGCGCGCGGCCTTGCTGACGAGATCGAGCTGCAGGTTGATTTCGAGAAAGCGCAGGGGAACCGGGGCAATCTCTTTCAGTGTCAACATGCGCCGCATGATTTGCACGCGCAACGCGACCGGCAGTTGCTCAAGTACGGTTGCAACGAGAGAGCCCGTCAAACGCGACAGGATATATGTCACGATCTGCGGATGCTGCTTCGATAGATATTGAACGAGCGCGGTGTCGGGCACGGCTGCAAGGGAAGACCAAACACGACTCGAAGCGTTGCCGGCGATATCGGACATGATATCGGTCAGTTGCTCCGATGCCACGACACCATCCAGAAGCTGGGCCGCAGTTTGCGGCGTGCCTTGGATGTCGTGTCCGGCCGCGATCGCTGTTGCGAACTCGTCGATAAGTTCGTCGACGTAAGGTTGGGGCAAGCTTCCAAGGCGCGCGGCCGCTTGAGCCACGATCTGAACCTCGGCTTCGTCGAAATGCTTGACGATGCGATTGACCAGCGGCTTGTCCATGCAAAGGAGCAGCGCCGCAGCCTTTTCCATGTTGCTGAGCGGCTGGCCGGTACGTCGCGGAGCTTTCTTCGGTGCTTCTGCCACCGTTCGTCCTTCTACAATGCAGACTGATTGCGAGATGATCGTGCGCGGTGCACGGCAATTCAATTTGACTGAGAAGTCTTGCGTGAAACCCTCCGAAGTATGAAGCGCTTCACGCGCGATCGCCATGAATGCGCTCGCAGCAATTGCAATCGGCGTCATGCAAACGACAAAATATAGAGGACGCAAAAATAGCAAAAATATGCTGACCGCGCGCTTAATGACCGCGTGCTGATGAGAAAGAATTAAGGGTGTCGGTGAGATTTGTAGTGACCAGCGCAAGGTAAGGATGCGCAGGCAGTCTTTCGAAAGTTTTAGCCGACTCAAACAGGTGGGCACGTCGATTTGGAAAACCATGACACCGATAGCAGCAGCCTCGATGCGAGGGCCGCATGCCTTATCAATCCAGCTTCTGGAATCGCAAACGACTATCTCAATATCTTCAATGAGATTTTGCTTCTCATCGAGAATATGCCGGTTCTCCTGCCTGAGATGATTGCCGATCTGAAGCAGTGGAAGTCCGTCGGATATCGCGAGTACTTTGAAAATTCGCCGTTGCCGGGAAGTGGCAAGGCGCTCGCAGTCTACGATTCCATCGATCCAAGCTTCAGGGCCCGGTTCGAAGAACAGATCGCGCGTGTCTCGGAAATCGCGAACGAGAGCCGGGATGTCGTTCTGTCGATGCAGGATCACGCAGGTGATATCGAGCCCGATCTCATCGACGGCCCATGCACAGATCGCGCGGCGTTATTGCGCGAAGCGCTCTCGATCGCATCCGATCTCGTCAACAACGGAGCTGTCAGCACGAATGTCGGCGCGCAAGCGATGGCTGACCAGCTGATGATGCATACGGCCGCCGCACCAAGCACGTAATCCGCAGAGGTACGCTCGTGGACGAACTACTTAGAGACTTCCTGACTGAATCGAGTGAGCACATCGAAGGCGCGGAATCGCAGATTCTGCAGTTCGAGCGCGAACCGACGAACGCCAGCCTGATCGCCGGCATCTTCCGCCTTGTGCATACGATCAAGGGCACGGCGGGCTTCGTCGGTCTGGATCGGCTTCAGGCCGTGGCGCATGCGGCGGAGACCGTGATCGGCGATCTGCGCGATGGTGCCATCGCATCGCAGACGACCATCTCGCTCATTCTCGCCGGCATTGACCGGATTAAGTGGATACTCGGCGAAGTAGAGCGCACCGGCGAGGAGCCGGCGGGCAGCGACGACGACATCATCAACGCGCTCGCTGAGTCAGCGAAGACCCACGGCGATGCGTCGGTTGAGGGTCATGCAACGACGCAAGCGTCGCCGGTGCAGGCCAGCCCGGCATCGCCCGTCGCGATTGCTGTGCCAAAGCAGGCCGAAGGTGCCGCCGCCCACAAGGACGAAGCGGCGGCCAAGCCGAAAGAGACCATTCGCGTTACCGTCGACACGATCGAGAGCATCATGCAGCTCGTGTCGGAACTGGTGCTGACGCGCAATCAGCTGGTTGAGCTGACGCGCCGGCAGGAAAATGAAATCGTCAAGGTTCCGCTGCAGCGTCTATCGTCACTGACGACCGACCTGCAAGACGCTGTCATGCGTGCGCGCATGCAGCCTGTCGGCCGCTTGTATTCCAATTTGCCGCGTCTCGTCCGCGAACTGGCGTCTGAACTCGGCAAGAAGCTGACGCTGGTGACAGAAGGCGCCGATACCGAAATCGATCGTCAGCTCATCGACGTCATCCGTGATCCGCTCACGCATTTGATCCGCAACTGTGCCGACCACGGCATTGAGACGGCAGAGCAGCGTGTTGCAGCCGGAAAGTCGGAACACGGCGAAATCCGTGTATCGGCGTCGCATCAGGCCGGTCAGATCACCATTGCCATTTCGGATGACGGACGCGGCTTGAATGCCGAGAAAATCGCAGCCAAGGTCATCGCGTCCGGACGCGCGACGGCTGAGGAAGTTCGCAACTTCTCGTTCGACGAGTTGTCGAAGTTCATCTTCGAGCCCGGCTTGTCGACGGCTGAGGTCGTGAGCAACGTCTCCGGCCGGGGCGTCGGTATGGACGTCGTGCGCTCGAATATTGAATCGATCGGCGGCACCGTCTCGATCACATCGAAGCCGGGACAAGGCACCGTCTTCCTGCTGAAGATCCCGCTGACGCTGGCCATCGCACCGGCGCTCATTCTCGAAGCGGGCCGCCAGCGGTTCGCGCTTCCGCAGCATGCCGTTGTGGAAGTTGTCGGGCTCGGTGATCAGTCTCTGCATCAACTGGAAAAAGTGCAGAACGCACTCATTCTGAAGTTGCGCGAGGAAGTGCTGCCGGCCATCGAGCTGAGCAGCATTCTCGGACTGGAAAGCGCGCAATCGACGGAACGTCTTGCCGTCATCATGAAGGTTGGCACAACGCCGTTCGCCATGATCGTGGACGATGTGCTGGATGTACAGGAAATTGTCGTCAAGCCATTGAGCGCTTCTCTCGCCCATCTCAAGGTATTTTCGGGCCGCACCATTCTTGGTGACGGGTCTGTCGTGCTGATTCTCGATTCGGGCGGTATCGCCACGCGGATTGGTATCGAAAGCACCGGCGAGAAGAAGCGGGAATCGTCGAAATCGTCCGGCGATCACCGGCGCACCACGCGACTTATCATGTTCCGCGCTGGACCAGGCTCGCTCAAAGCGCTGCCGCTTTCGGTCGTGGCGCGCATCGAAACAGTTGCTTCTGATCAGATGAGCATGGTCGATGGACGCCTCGTCATGATGCGCCAGTCGCGTCTGATGCCGGTTGTCTCCATCTCCAACTCGCTCGACTATCAGGACGACGCGCCGCACGCGCTGCTGGTGATCGGCCAGGGCGATCAGGCTGTCGGTCTGCTTGTCGACGAAGTCAAAGACATCGTTGAAGAAGAACTGGCCGTGCAAATCGAGGGCGAAGGCAACGAGTGCATCGGCGCGGCGCAGATCCGCGGCGAGCCGGTCGAAGTCCTCGACATCATGCATTATCTGCAACAGGCGCAGATCGGCTCGCGCATGCCGCGTCATCGTGGAACGGTGCTGCTGGCAAGTGACGGCGAGATCTTTGCGGACGTCATGTCGCCAATGCTGGTCGCGGCCGGATATACGGTCCAGTCGGCAAAGAACCTGCTCGACGCACCGCGATTGATCGGTGTCAACACCGTGCCGGATGCCGTGCTTATCGATCTCGATATGAAGGCGGATACGCGGAACGCGTGGATCGACTATCTCGCGAATAACGAGCTGGCAGACGAGCGCATGTTCGGACTGTTCTCGCAGAACAACAGTCACATGTCGGCCAAGGATCAGGCTGCGATACCGCAGCGGATCAGCAAGGCCGACCGGCGAACGATGCTCGAAATGCTGGCGCAAGTCGTCGATGCGCGCAACGACGAGAATGAAAAATCAACCAGTTCGCAGTCGCGGGGGCTCGCAGCCTGATGCTGAATGTTCTTGAAAAGGTCGACAGCACGAGCGACGCTGCGGAAGCACAAAAGTGCTTCACGGTGTATTGCGCGGGCGAAATATTCGGGCTGTCTGTCAATCATGCGCAGACGATATTCCGCGTGACGTCTGTGACACCGATCCCGCTCGGCCGTCCTGAGATCGTCGGTCTCGTAAACCTGCGTGGAAAGATCGTGACGGCTGTCTCATTGCGGCAGCGCTTGCGGCTTCCAAGCGATCAATCGCACGGCAACTTCCTGGCGATCGGCATCGAGCGCAACGGAGAGAACTTCGCGCTCATCGTTGATCAGGTGGGCGATGTCATTGAGCTCGACGCCAGTATGCAAATACCGGTTCCGGCACATTTCGATCCGCAGCGGTCGCAGATGACGTCTGGACTTTATCGCGTCGGCAATAAGCTTGTGCCCATTCTAGACATGGATGCCATCCTCGATTTCGAACGGCAGTAACAGCAGGTTGCCTGCAAGAAAGTGATACTATGCTCGGCGCCTATAGTCAGTTTTGCACATATCTGCAGCGGGTTTCAGGGATAGTGATCGGCGAGGATAAGAAGTATCTCGTCGAAAGCCGTGTCGTGCCGATTGTCCAGCGCGAAAAGCTTGGCGGTCTTGCGCAGCTCGTCAAAATGCTGGAAACCGGTCGGTATCCGAAGCTGGAGCAGGACGTCATCCACGCGATGACGATCAACGAGACATATTTCTTCCGTGATAAGGCGCCATTCGACGTCATCGCCGACGGATTGATTCCGCTCATTCACAAGGCGAAGCCGCCAACCGATCCGATACGGATCTGGTCCGCGGCGTGCTCAACCGGCCAAGAGCCGCATTCGCTGTCGATGTTGATCGACGAGAAGCAGCATCTCTATAAAGGCCGGCGCTTCGATATCATCGCAACGGATGTTTCCGAAACGGTTCTCGCGAAAGCCAAAGATGGGCTCTATACCGATTTTGAGGTTGAACGCGGATTGACTCCGGATCGCGTGAAACGCCATTTCACACGCACCCCCGGTGGCTGGCGTTTGAATGCGGGTGTCAAAGAGCGGACGCATTTTCGCAGCTTCAACCTGCTTGCGGATTACACGCCGCTCGGGTCGTTCGACATTGTGCTCTGCCGCAATGTGCTGATCTACTTCAACGCCGCGCAGAAGGCGGATGTTTTGAAGCGATTGGCGCGCACATTGCGCCCAGGTGGTTATCTGATGGTCGGCGCTTCCGAAAGTGTGATGGGCGCTTCAGCCGAGTTGACGCGCGATCCAGCACATGCGGGCTGCTATAAGCGCGCGCATAACGACGGACAAAGTGCGTTAGATCGTCCGCTCATCGCGGCAAAGTCGGCGATCGGCGTTGCGCGTACGGGTACGCGCCCGATCAACTAATATCGTCTGCTCGGTGTGACGAGTTTCGGCTGCGTGCGCATGCGCGCGGCGGCGCTTTTGCGCGAGAAAATATCGGACCGGCACAGGCGTGACCGTCTCCGTCCAAACTGAACAGCGCATAAAAAATGGGGACGCACGAGATGTGCGCCCCCGATTTTTTCGCCACCGCCGTGTGGTCTCGCTTGCCCTTAGGCCAGAACAGAGCCGGCCAGTGCGCTGTCGATCTTTTCCTTGAGAACCGGAGCGCTGAACGGCTTGATCAAGTAGCCGTTTACGCGAGAGGCGCGAGCGGCAACGATGTTGTCAGCCTTCGATTCCGCCGTCACGAGGATGAAGGGGGTGTCGGTCCATTCCGGATTTTCACGAACGGCCTTCAGCAGGGCCATGCCCGTCATCGGCTCCATGTTCCAATCGGAAATGATGAGGCCGTATTTCTTCTGCTGCAGCTTGCCGAGGGCATCGACGCCGCTGTTGGCTTCATCGACGTTCTCATAGCCGATCTGCTTCAGAAGTTTGCGCATGATGCGCACCATGGTCGTGTAGTCATCAACGATGAGGACAGGCAATTCTGCAGCGGTGGTCATGGCGAACTCCTAAATTGCCTGCGGCGGATCGGAAGAGATACGCTGATGGCGTGTGTGCGATGACGCGTAGAGTAAGAAACCGCGATTGCTTGCTAGTTAATTCCGCGAACATTGATGCGAATAAAGCTGCTCTATATCGCAACTGTGCGCGCTGATGCGCGATGGTGCTGCGTCGTCGAATGAAAGACTGCAGCGCGATCTCTGTCATCTGAAGGACGTATGAGTAGCGTTGATCCCTGCGCATTGTCAGTAAAGGCAAAGCAGATTGCATCGTGTGTGCAACGTTGCATTCAACAATCTCGCTTAGCCTCTTTTGCATTCGTTCACGTCAACGATGCCGCCTGACGAAGCGCATGCCATGCAATTGCGAAATGTAGTGCGCATGATGGAGGGCATCGCTCACGCTCAAGGCTCGGTCAGGAAAAGTCATCCATTGTCGACGGACCGATTCACAAGGACATATATTGATGCACTCTAGAGAGCGTCTTTCGGCAGCACCGATCCGAGTACTTGTCATTGAAGATTCGTCGTTCATGCGCAACGCTCTGGCCAAGCGCATTGGGTCCGATGCGCGCTTCAAGGTGATCGATACCGCTGAAAACGGCCTGCAAGGCGTCGAAAAGGCGCTGCGCTTGCGTCCGGACGTGATCACGCTCGACGTCGAGATGCCGGTTATGAACGGTATCGATGCGCTGAAGCAGATCGTGGCGCAGACGTCGATACCTGTTGTGATGTTGAGTGCCGTGACGGAAGCAGGCGCCAAGATTACGCTCGAGGCGCTCGAGATTGGCGCCGTCGATTTCATTCCGAAGGCCAAGGGCGCGCAGCTCATTCACGAGACGCTGTTTGCAGCCGTCGGTGCCAACGTCAAGGCGCGGCAGACGCGTGCCGCGCCGCTGCAGGCCGTCACGACGCCGCCCCCCCCCCGCGTGCCAGTTGAAAGCAACAAGCGCGTTCAAGCAAAGATCGTCATGATCGGCAGCAGCACGGGCGGTCCGCAGGCACTGGCGCAGGTCATCAAACAGTTTCCGGCCACGCTTCCGGTGCCGGTCGTCGTCGCGCAACATATGCCGCCACAGTTCACGGCAGCGCTCGCGAAGCGCTTGGACGACACGTGCGCGATCAAGGTCGTCGAAGCCAAAAATGGCGACGCACTGCAAAATGGTGTCGTGTACATCGCACCAGGCGGGATGCATTTGCGCGTCACGAGCAAGGGTCTCGACGTGTCGCCAGACAAGGGCGACAACCTCTATCATCCAAGCGTCGATATCCTGGCGCAAAGTGTCATGGCGACATTCGGTAAAAACGTTCTGGGCGTGATGTTGACGGGCATGGGCAGCGACGGCGCGCGCGAATTCACGAAACTCAAGCAGGCCGGCGCCTACAATCTGTCGCAAGACCAAGCGAGCTGCGTCGTCTATGGCATGCCGAAGTCGCTTGTCGACGCCGGCGGCGCCAACGAAGTGCTGCCGCTCGATCAAATAGGTTTGCGCGTGCGGGCGCTTCTGGGCTGTTAAAATCGCGAGCCGCGTTTCGCGCGCGGTTTCATCGACGCCATTCCCAAATAGAAAACGCCGTGGCCGCATATTAGCGCCACGGCGTTTGATTGTGCGCGCACTCAGCGCTCAGCCGGATGTGATGTCGCTCAGAAAGAATTGCAGGCTGCGCAGGATATGGCGGCGCATCGCCGTCGGATCGTCGCTGAGCGTGCCAAGAGTGCGGATGTCGTCGACCAGGCGATCGGCGCTTTGCAGAATGTGCGCGGTTTCCGGCGACTGCATGGGCTGCGTGCGGTTACGGTGAGCGGCGTCTCGCTGGGCCGGCGCTTTCCAATTGCGCACTGGAGCTGCGCGAAATTCCACGGGATTGTATGCAGGCTCGCTCATGGCCAGCATGCCGCGATTGACGATTTCCGCGAGTGTGAGTGTCGAGACGCTCATGATGGCCTGCCTTCTCAATCGAGTGCTGATTGCGTAGGTTTCAGAATACTGCGCTGTCGCTTGCGCGGAGCCGTTCGCAAGGAGTTTGGCCGGCGCGGTTCAGTCCAAGGTGCTGACCTCGACCAATTTCCGGACGTCCAAGACAATGGCGTCGATCTCAGACGCGAACGCGATGTAATCCGTCGTCGCGTCGCCCCAGTTCGACGATTTGACTCGTGATACCATCGATGTTGCTGCGGTATGGGCGACTTGAGCGCGCCGCGCGATGTTGGAGAGTGCGGATTCGACGGTTGAGCCTTCCAGGCCGGAATTGCGGACAGCGGCTGTCGCGGCCGGCACGGCAAGGCCCGGCATGGTCGGTGGGCACGGCTTTACGCCGAGTAGGATGCCGCTCAATTCATGCTTCCATGATACGGCCTCGAAGGCGAGGCGAATGGCGGGCAGCATCGGTTCGAAGAGCCCGTCTGTCGAAGTGAGCGCGCGAAGTGCAATGGCTTCGGCCGCACTGATGCGTTTGGCGATCGAATCCATTTCGTCGCGTGTTTTCGTGGCTTTTTGCGAAATCGTATGCACGTTGACGTTGATGTCATTCGTGGCCTGGCGCTGCTGTCCGAGGACAGCCGAGACCGATTGGATCTGATCGGAGATCTCCGCCATTTCATCGCCGGCGCTTTCGATGATGGCGCCAACCTGCCGCACGACGCTGCTGCCGTGCGAGACGGCCTTCAGGCTGTCGCGTACGGCTGTGCTGATCTCCGTCATCTCGTTGCTGAGCGTTGAGAGGCGGCTGCGAATTTGCTGCGTTGCCGTGCCGGTTTGATGCGAAAGAGCCTTGACCTCTTGAGCAACGACCGCGAACCCGCGGCCGAATTCACCGGCGCGCGCGGCCTCGATGGTGGCGTTGAGCGCCAATAGATTGGTCTGACGCGCGATGGCATCGATGTCGCCGGCCATGCCGCCGATCTGACCAACAGCCGCTTCGAGCACGGAAAGGCGTTCGCCGATATTGCTCATGCGCTCTTCGATGGTGCTCATGGCGTCGATGGTCTGCCGGCTGTCGCGGATGCAACATTGCATCGTCTCGCGCGCGGCGGCTGCCTGTTCGGCGCTATGATTGGAGTCGTCGGTGGCGCGCCCGATGGCAGTTGCGAGGTCCGCCACCGCCTGCGAGATCGACACGACTGATTGGGCGACCTCGCGAAAGTCGTGGTATGTCCAACCGATATTGATCGCGGCTTCCGTGACTTCGCCGCCGATGTCGGCGACTGTCGCAAGCTGCCTGCGGCTGTTCGCGCGCACAATCTGCAGCAGAGCTGCCATCGTGCGGCCGGCCGTGCCTTCGAGATCAGGTTCACCCTTGAAATGCGTGGCGACCAGCGTGTCAATCGCGCTGATCATGCGCAGGACGGCAACATCGTCACCGCGATGCGAATTGTCGCCAACACCTCCGGACACTTGGGACTGCTGGCGGTCGCGCTTCAAAAGCAATGGAGGATCCTCCTGGCGTCTGCGTGTGCCGGGCGCTGTGGAATGAACGCGCGGGCATCTGTAAATTGCGGAATACAAAGGATAGTCATCACGGCGCTTCAAACTGAGAGCGCCATATCGGCAAGGGTGGCCGCCGACACGCCAAACCGTGCTTTCGGAGTACCGACGGAATTTCTCATTGCGATCATGCAACACCCAGCTTGCGCGGCGCTGTTGGTCGCACTCGGCGTGCGATGGAGCAGGTTTTAGTGTCCGCTGTGATGTGTCGGGGCACAGCCAATTCAGAGCTTGTTAGCCAGCGTGCGCTAGCATGTCACCACAGTGAGTGGCCTGCACGCGTGCGGCCATGGGCATGATGCCATGTCGCTGTCCCGGAAGAGCCCGGCTTGTCCAAACATCGCAGGAATCTGAAAGCCTGAGTTTGGTGTTCAACCCAAGCTCGGCGAGATCGTTTCGCCAGTAAAACGGCGGCGTGGAATGGGGGCGCTCGAATGAATATTGTCGTCGTGGATGACAGCGTTACGAACCTGATCGTCTTGAAGAGCCTCAGCGCTCATGTCCAGAATGGCCGAGCTCAGGGCTTCTCGGACCCCGAAGCCGCCGCGGCCTATCTTTACGATCATGCGGCCGATGCGGTCGTGTTGGATTTCTCCATGCCGAAGCTCAACGGCGTGCAGCTCATCGAGCGCATTCGCGCGATGCCGAATCACAAAAGCACGCCGATCGTTATGGTGACGCATGCAACGGATCACGCGACCCGCATGTGCGCCTTGAGCGCGGGCGCAACGGCGTTTCTCAGCAAGCCGGTTGATGCCGCGAACTTCAAAGAGACGTTGCGCAAGTTGATTGATACCCCGCGCCAGGACGCGGCAGTCGGCTAAAAGTGCGGCACGCGCCGTCTTGAGGACGACGCGCGCGAGATGTCGGTACGGAATGAGGCGGTGAACCCTGCGCCAAGGGTTCGCCGCCTTTCTTGTTTGTGCCGGCGGTCGGGCCGTGTCCGCACGACCTGTCACACGCAAAAAAGCCTGGGCGCAAGAATGGCGCGCCCAGGCTGATGACGATTGCAATGCTGCCGACGTCAGTCGGACCGTTAGGCGGCCAGCTTGCGCCCCTTGCCGTCGCTCGACGCGCGTGCCGTCGGGATGTGATCGAGGGCTTTGTCGAAGGTAATGCCGGTGCCGGATGCTGAACGCCACGAGATCTTGGCGGCAATCGGGCCGGAACCGAAATCAACGCTGATCTGCGTGCCGACGGTGACGCCGGGCGCGTCCTGCGTCATCAGGCCAAGCGGGCTGACATTGCGGGCGCGCGTCACGATCTTCTGGCCATTGACGCGCAGCGTCACTTCCAAATCTGTCGGCGTGCGAACGGCCGAGCGTCGCTCTTCAAGATCGTCGGCGACGGCTTTCAGGAACGAGGCGACGTTCGCAGTCAGTTCCTGCGTGACGCCGGAGAGCGTATCCGACGCCGTCAGGACGCGATCAGCTTCCGTCTTGGTTTCCCTGGCGGCGCTGGACACGCCGTTGACGCTTTGAACGGCGCGCTCGGTGCTGCTCGACGCCATCGTCACGCTGTGTGCGATCTCGCGCGTTGCAGCATCCTGTTCCTCGACGGCGGCGGCAACCGCACCGTTGAGTGCGTTGATCTCCTCGACCTTGTTGGCGATCGACTGCAGAGAATTGACGGCGGTATCCGTCGAGACTTGAACGCCGGAGACGAGTTCCGAAATCTCGCGCGTTGCCTTCGCGGTCTGCTCGGCGAGCGCTTTGACTTCCTGGGCAACAACCGAGAAGCCGCGACCCGCATCGCCGGCGCGCGCCGCTTCGATGGTGGCGTTAAGCGCGAGGAGATTCGTCTGGCTGGCGATCTGATTGATCATTTCGACCATCGCGCCGACTTTCTGCGCGGTATCGGCCAATGACTTGACGTCACTGTCGGTATCGCGGGCAATCTTTGCCGCTTCAGAGACGGTGGCGCTGGCGCGATGCGCCTGCGTCGAGATTTCCCGGATCGAAGCCGACAATTCTTCGGCGGCGGCAGCAACGGTGTGGGCGTTGCTGGCGGCGTTTGACGACGCTTCGGCCGCCGTGCCAGCTTTGTCCGTTGCCGATGCCGCGGCACCCGATAGCGTTGTCGCCGCGCCGCGCATTTCCGTCGTCTGCTGACCGAGCGCCTTGGCGATACGTTCGATCGTCAATCGGAAATTTTCGATGATTTCTTCGAGATGACGCTGGCGGCGGCTCTCCAGACCACGCACCTGTTCGGCGGCGGCTTCAAGACGCAGGCGCTCCTGCCCGTTGAGGCGGAAAACATCGACCGATTGCGCCATGTTACCGATTTCGTCCGAACGGCCGAGCGACGGCACGTCGTCGTCGTAGTTGCCCATTGCGAGTTTTGTCATATAGGACGTCATTTCCGAAAGCGGGCGGGTGACGCGGAGTATTGCAGCGGCCGCAGCGGCGGCAATCATCAAAGCCACCAGCGTGGCTACTGTCCACATGATGGCCTGGGCCGTAGCAGCCTCGGCCTGCGACGCCGCTTCGACGTCGGCGTTCATCTGATTGGCCGCGCTGACCGTCTGAAGAATAGCGGTGCGATGCGTTTCAAAGGCGGCGCGCAGTTCAGCATAGCTGGCGTCGGCCTTGGCTTTGTCGCCCGCCAGAAGGGCCGGGAAGTATTTCGCTTCGGCAATTGACCAGAACGTCTCAGCGGCCGGGTGCGCAACCTGCATCAGCGCTTTCGTGACGTCCGGCGTCAGCGTCTGAGCGCGCCAGTAGTCGTTTCTGGTCTGATATTCCGTCTTCAATTCGCCGAGCCGCGCTTGATGCGCTGCAATGCCGGCGTTATCGGTTTTGTCGCCAGCAAGCGTGACTTCCAGGAATGCCTCGAGAATGTAATGCGGGGGCGGCAGTATATCCGCGATCAGGTCTTTGCCGCTGACGATCTTATGATAGAGCGGCCCCTCAATCTTGAGCGTATTGAGGGTGGTGAAGGCGACCGCGATAAAGGATATGCAGCCGAGTGCAATTATTGAGGCAAAGACCTGGACGGACTTCGCGATATTCATATTCAGCGCGCGCATCATTGAACCGTTTCCCCGAATGGAATTGATGCGCCATTTTTAGGCGAGCTTGGTTAATTGTAACTGACTGAAAAACAACAATAAAATGATATATCATCTGTCGTTTATAGGAGTTATTATGCCGTATTGCGACCTGCATTTTGGAAGAAAAACGGCCGCGAACGCGGGCGTTTTGATGGCCTTTTGTGGAGTAATCTCAACCAGGCTTGCAGGGCAAAAGTCTTCGAATAATCGTTATAATAAAATCTGGTGCCGCGGGCTTTGTGATGACGGGTGTGCCAGGATATTTTCGCAGCATCGCCGCTGGCGGGTGTCCGGAAATAAAGACGAACGGGATGCGCTTATCTGACAGGTAAAGCACGATCGTTTCCCCGTCTGCCGTGCAGAGCTCGTAATCGAGGATGGCAGCGTCGCAGCGCGTGCGTTGCGCCAGATCCAGGGCACGTGCGGCCGTCTTCGCCGGGCCGACGATCTGGTAGCCAGCCTTCGTCAATTGCTGGGCGAGATCCACAGCAACGATCGGCTCATCCTCTGCAATCAGAATGCTAGCCGGCATCTTCAAACACTACGGTCGTTTGAATCGCAGTTTCCAG
>JBOFCQ010000366.1:0-3945 GCA_051646145.1 Hyphomicrobium sp. | reverse complement strand
CCTTGATGTCGTCCCATAGCCCTTTGACGGCGCCCGCCGAGCGCGCTTTGGCATCACCGAAGACATGCGGATGGCGGCGGATCATCTTGTCCGAGATGGCGCGCACGACATCGCCGAAGGCAAACGCGTTTTGCTCGTCTGCCATGCGCGCATGATAGACAACCTGCAACAGCAGATCGCCGAGTTCCTCCTTGAGGTCAGTGAGATCGCCGCGCGCGATGGCATCCGCCACCTCGTAGGCCTCTTCGATCGTGTACGGCGCGATCGTCGCAAACGTCTGTTCGAGATCCCACGGGCAGCCCGACCCCGGCGTTCTCAGGGCCGCCATGATGGCGATCAGCCGCGCGATGTCGTCGTCGCCGTGTGCGGCCGTCGCGGCCAACGTGTCCGTCATCTGTGGGTTTCCAAAAGCTGCGCTATTGCGCGAACCTAGACGATCGCACGGCGCGAGGCGAGGGGCCCGAGGCGTGCGGCATCCGCACGACATGGTGTCGCCGACGTTAACAAGTGACACGTCGCGGCGCCGGCGCGTTGTGGCCGAGATAGTCGGCATTTGATCGTTTTCTGAAACGGAATGCTGGCACATCCCGGCTACTTTCACATCACGTCAAGGACGTCGGTTCGGAAGTTGGCCCGCGCGTGAGCGCCCGCCGCCGGACCGCGTGGTGCTGCACTCCGACGACAAGGCGCGGGCATGAGCAAGGTCTCGTTCAACTACGATCAGGCCGCGGGCCGCATTGGCACGAACGGCTGGACGAACGCCGAAGCGTCGCCGGTCAGCTACGCCTTTCAATCGAGCGATGCGACCTACGCCTATTTCGCGCGTTTCGCTGATGTGCACATCCAGGCGGTCGAGCAGGCGCTGCAACTGTGGTCCGACGTGGCGCAGATTTCGTTCCAGCGCGTCGGCAGCGGCACGAGCGGCGAGGGTGCCTATTCGAATTCCGCCACCATGCTGTTCGCTGGCGACACGGCGCCCGGCGAATATGCGTACGGATACTTTCCCGGCAATCGCGCCTTCACGGCGCTGAGCGGCAACGTCTATCTGAACACCAGCCCGGCCGCCGGCCATTTCACCGATCTCAGCAACGGCTCCTACGACTTCCTGACCATCGTCCATGAAATCGGCCATGCCATCGGGCTCGATCATCCTGGCGCCTACAACGGCGGCGGCGTCACCTATGCCAACGATGCCGAGTACGCAGAGGACAGCCGTCAATACACGGTGATGAGTTATTTCGATGCGTCGGAGACGGGCGCATCGCACGACATCGGCTGGAACTCGTATTTCGCCGCAACGCCGCTGCTGCACGACATCGCCGCCGTGCAGAGCCTCTATGGCGCGCGCACCACGACGCGGGCCGGCGACACGACCTACGGCTTCAACAGCAACGCGGGGCGCACGCAATTCGCCATCGCATCCGCATCGGAAAAAGTCGTCTTTGCCATATGGGACGGCGGCGGCATCGATACGCTCGACATGTCGGGCTACAGCAATGACGGACGCATCGACCTCAACTTCGAAGCCTTCTCCAGCGTCGGCGGGCTGACATACAACATCGCCATCGCGCGCGGCGCGGTGATCGAGAATGCTGTCGGTGGCACAGGCGCCGATATCATCATCGGCAACGATGCGGTCAACACGCTGACCGGTGGCTCGGGTGCCGATGCCCTCACCGGCGGACGCGGCAACGACGTTCTCGAAGGCGGCCTTGCCGGCGACACGGCCCGCTTCACCGGTGCGCTGTCGCACTATGTCGTCGTGCTGAACGGCGACGGGTCGATCACCGTCACGGACCGCGTTGTCGGCCGCGATGGCGTCGATCTCTTGTGGTCGGTCGAGCAGGCGTCGTTTGCCGATGGCACGTTCAACGTTGTCGACATCACGACGACGGAGCAGATGCCCGATACTTCGCCTATTCCCGATCCGAATGCAGGCACCGGCACACCGCCGTCACCGACGCCGACACCGCCGACCACCGATCCGGCTGCGACCGATACCGGCGACGATACGACCGGGGCCGATGACGACACGTTCGGCTTCGACGACGACCGCACGGAGGAGGGAACATCGGGCCACGATCTGCTCGAGACCGGCGGCGGCGATGATTTCCTGTTCGGCTTCGGCGGCAACGACAAGCTGCGCGGCGGCGATGGCTTCGACGTGCTCGAAGGCGGGCGCGGGCGCGATATGCTGAGCGGCGGCGCGGATGGCGACACGTTCGTGTTCTCGAATATCCGCGACAGTCTCGCCGGGACGGCACGCCGCGATGTCATCACCGACTTCGATCGCCGCGATGACATGATCCATCTCGGCTCCATCGATTCCAGCACGCGCAAAGCTGGCGATCAGGGCTTCCGCTATATCGGCAAGGCGGACTTCCATAAGCTCGCCGGGGAATTGCGCTACGACGTTTTCAATGTCGCTGGTACGGCGCGCGACAAGACCATTGTCGAAGGCGATATCAACGGCGATGGCCGGGCGGATTTCCAGATTCAAATGACCGGCATCGTGCCGCTGTCGAAGTTCGACTTCGTGCTCTAAGCCGACGCGCTCCGGTAGGTCTGACGCAGGCCTTGAACGGGCTGCGAGCATCTTCTGAGCTGGCCCAGAGCCGGCACAGAGCCGCCGTCCGCCCGCGCGGGCTTCCACTTGCCCCATCATTTGGCTACAACCCGCGTGCTAGGGATGCGTCGCGCCGCGCGTTGCCGCGTCGCACGTGGCGCGCAGCAGATCGCGCGCTTCGGGCGCACTCCTCAGTCATGAGCGTCGCCATGATCGTCGGCGGCAGGCCAGCATCAGAGGCGGCATGTATATCCTCGTCAACGGCGTCATCATGCTGGCTGAACTGGCGGCGATCGCTGCCGTGGCGTGGCTCGGCTTCACCTATCCGATAGCGTTCGCGGGCCTGACGGGTCTTGCCGCGCTGGCGCTCGGCATCGTACTCGAAGCGCGGCGGCTCGAAAATGAAATGCCGTTCTATTTCAATCGTCCGCCCGGACGCTCGCGCCTGTTCATCGCCGTCGTCGGCGGGCTCGAAGCCATCGTGAAGGCGATCCTGGCCGCGGTCGTCGGCCTCATCACCTTTCTCGGCACCGATCAGGAGCGCCTGTTCTCGGTCGCACTCATTTTCGCAAGCGTGCTGTTTCTCGGCGTGCAGGGCGTGCGCTTTCTCGGCGAGCGCTTGCAGGCGCGGCCATTGCGCTGGGGCTATTTCCGCCTTGCGGCGCCGCTTGGCCTGCTGTTCTCAGGCGGGCTCTCGTTCCTGCCAGCGCCCGGCCTCAGCGAGCTGGCCAAGCGCGTTGCGTTCGAACTGCCGGAACGGCCGAACATGGAGCAGGCGAGCGAGTTTCTGTTCCTGCTGAAGCAGACCTTCGACGATATCGTCGAGCGCATGCTGGCGTGGGTATTTGATCCGGGTATCGCGGCGGCGATCAGCGCCATCGTCAGCATCAACATGCTGTCGGGGTTTGTGCTGGCGATCTACGCGGTGATCATAGCCGACGGCGCGCGCCGCATGGAGGGTTCGACGTGAGCGAAAGCGGTGGTAAGCGGCTGCAACTCAAGCGCGGCATCAAGGATCTGGTCGCGGCGGCGAATGCTGAGATCGAGACGGTATCGGTCGAGGATGCCAAGGCGATGATGGCGCGCGGCGACGTGCAGTTCGTCGATCTGCGTGATCCGCGCGAACTTGAGCGCGAGGGCCGCATTCCGGGCGCGTTTCATTGTCCGCGCGGGATGCTCGAATTCTGGGTCGATCCGGAAAGCCCGTATCACAAGCCCGTCTTCGCCTCGGGCAAACGCCTCGTGTTCTTCTGCATGAGCGGCTGGCGTTCGGCGCTGGCGACAAAGGCCGTGCAGGACATGGGACTGCCGAACGTGTGCCACATCGCGGGTGGGTTCAACGCCTGGCGGAAAGCCGATGGGTCGATTGCGAGCGACGA
>JBOFCQ010000357.1:0-3809 GCA_051646145.1 Hyphomicrobium sp. | reverse complement strand
TGCCAGCCGTTCCGCCTGCCGGAAGACAAATACGACGGGTGGAAAGACGTCATCTGGGTGTTCGATCCCCGCCAAATGCTCTAGATCGGAGTATGGGCTGCGTCGAAACGCGGCCGCATCGGGAGATGGGATGAATATTGCTGAGGCCGCCGCCCAACAGTTGCTGCAATCGCTGGTGAAACGATGCCGCGCGTCCCATGCGGCGCACAACCGTACTGCCGATGGAATGAAACCGTTGTCGAACAGCTCTCGCCGTTACCGTCGAACCGCTCAAGCCGTTGTTCAATTGCTCGCGGTCCTGCCACTTGCAATCGGACTTGCGGTCGGCGTGGCATCGCCCGCGCGTGCGCAGCTGCAAGGCACACAGACGCAGGGCACGATCGCGCCGATCCCGATCGCGGTGCCGCTGTTCCTCGGCGACGATCCGCAACTCGCGGGCGACATTGCGAACGTAGTGCAAGCCGATCTCGAACGCTCCGGGCTCTTCCAGCCGCTCGACCGGGCGTCGTTCCTCGAGCAGGTCAGAGACGTCAATGCCGCGCCGCGCTTCCCAGATTGGCGGTCGATACAAGCCGACGCGCTCGTCGTTGGCCGCATCATCAAGACCGGCGACGGCAAGGTCGGCGCCGAGTTCCGCTTGTGGGATGTGGCCGCCGGCAAGCAGCTTGCCGGCCAGCGGTTTTCGACGGCCGGCCAGAACTGGCGGCGCATCGGCCATCTGATCGCGGATCAGGTGTATGAGCGCCTGACCGGCGAAAAGGGCTATTTCGATACGCGCGTCGTTTACGTGGATGAGACGGGCCCGAAGAACAAGCGCGTCAAGCGCCTTGCCATCATGGATCAGGACGGCGCCAACGTGCGGCTGCTGAGCCAGGGTCAGGATCTGGTGCTGACGCCGCGATTCTCGCCGACCAGCCAGGAAATCACCTACATGTCGTACACGCGGGATCAGCCGCGCGTGTTCATCATGAACCTCGAGACCGGCCAGCGCGAAATCGTCGGCGACTTTCCGGGCATGACGTTCGCGCCGCGATTCTCGCCCGACGGGCAGCGCATCGTCATGAGCCTCGGCACGCCCGACGGCGAGAGCAGCATCTATGAAATGGATTTGCGGACCCGCCAGCCGCGCCGCCTGACCCAGGGCGGCGGCATCGACACCGGCCCGTCCTACGCGCCAGATGGCCGCCAGATCGTCTTTGAGAGCGACCGCGAGGGAACCCAGCAGCTCTATGTGATGAACTCGGACGGGTCGGGCGTGCGCCGCATCACGCTTGGCGACGGCCGCTATTCGACACCGGTCTGGTCGCCCCGCGGCGACTACATCGCGTTCACCAAGCAGGCGAGCGGCCGATTCCTGATCGGCGTGATGCGCCCCGACGGCTCGGGCGAGCGCATTTTGACCGAGGGCTATCACAACGAGGGGCCGACCTGGGCCCCCAACGGTCGCGTGCTGATGTTCTTCCGAGAATCGCAGGGCGCGAACGGCGGTCCGCGAATCCATTCGGTCGATATTACCGGTTACAACGAGCGCCAGGTCGGCACGCCGGCCTATGGCTCAGACCCGGCATGGTCGCCCCTGCTCAATTGAGCTGGCGCGAAAGTGTGCACCAGGCTGATGCGACGGCTGTTGCACACGAAATTTTTGCCGCCAATTTTTGCAGTTTAAACAGTTTATTAGGCATTTTCGGTGCGTCCCCCAAAATGCGTCCGCGCGGGCAAGTCACTGAGTGGCATTTTCGCATCTATAGGTGCGGAAAACTTGAGAAAACCGACCTCTGTTCTTGATTGAAACAGGCACTCAAGGGTACCCCAGAGTACGGCTTTCGCCGGAAACGTATCAGGAGACATGACCATGCAGGGTGTGAAGGGGCTGATCGTTCTTTCAGCGGCAATCGCGGCAGTGGCGCTTGGCGCTTGCCGTCGCGAAGTAGAGCATACGCCAATGAAGCTCGGCGCAGACGTCCCGGCTGCCGAGCATGTTGCGCGCTAACTGAAGCGGAAGTCAGGGACACCAACTAGGAGATTAAGATCATGAAGGGCGCTATCCTTATCGCTACGCTCGTTGCGGCTGTTGCTCTCGGCGCTTGCCGTCGTGAAGTTGAGCACACCCCGATGAAGCTCGGCGCTGACGTCTCGTCGGTTGAAGTTGCTCGCTAAGCAACTTCGTCCAACGGCGTGAGCTGTTAGACTCAACAAGACCGAGTTGTTGGCGAGAATATCGCCACCATCTCGGTCTTGATCTATTTTGGGGTACTGCACGCGTGTTTGCGATGTGCGGGCTCTAAGGCGGTCGTCAGGCTTTGACGACTTAAAGCAGCGCTTGAGAATCGCGACGCGATCAGTGGCTGTTCAATGCCTGTCGCTGGGCAACGCCGAAGCGTTTGCCGGCGGTTTGAAAGATCAAATCAGCGATAGAATTCGTTATCCCACGTCGACGTGGGATTCGGGTCCGTTGGGCGCTCTCATAATCGGTAGTCTCGCGACTTCCATTTGCGGGCATGACGTTGAGCAGCACGCAGGTGCCGGTTGCGGACTGAGAGCGCAACGTTGTTCGCCGCTCCAGCCTGCCCCACATCAGATCGTGCGGCGCGACCTCCTTGGACGGTGGCCTGTTGCCCTCCGAATCCGAAGACCTGCCGTCTGCGACAATCCGATTGTTGATGCGACGCCATGGGTGTTGCCGGCAGGCGGTGAGCTAGGCATCATTTATTGATGGTTTGGGGTCGCCGTGACGCGGGCGGTCTGCTGCGGATTGAACCTCAGCGTGCGGGTTGGCCGTATCGGTTAAATGACCGTGTGAGATGCCTCTGGGCCTCGTGTCACGATGCTCAGCGGCACGCTGGTGCGACGCCACTTGGTCGCTTTCAGGCTGGCGGCATCGCGTATGGCGTCAAATCTGGTGGCGGTCGAAGGGCCAAGACGCCACGGGAAAACTCAGGTGTTGCCTTGAAATGGCGACCAATCCGGTCACATTTTCGGCGGATGCGGGGATTAAACCGCATCCTAACATATGGATTATTGTCCGGGAATCGGTCGAGCTTCTCTCAGACGAACGATCGACGGGCCGTTGAGACATGAAGGAACACGGTATGCAGGTGACACGAGCGAACGGACCTTGGCGGCGGTTGGCCGTCGTGGCGGCGCTGACGCTGTCCTTGGGCGCATGCGCCAACGCCAATAAGGAATTGTCACCGGATGGCGGCCTCAACGGCGGCAAGTACGGTTCGGCAACGCCCGGCTCGCAGCGTGATTTCACACAGAACGTCGGCGACATTGTCTACTTCTCGACCGATCAGACCGACCTGACGCCGGAAGGCTCGCAGATCCTTGCGAAGCAGGCGCAGTGGCTGCAGCAGTATCCGCAATACACGATCACCATCGAAGGCCATGCCGACGAGCGCGGCACGCGCGAATACAACATCGCGCTCGGCGCCAAGCGCGCAACCTCGGTGCGCAACTATCTGGCTCAGGCCGGCATCAGCGCGCAGCGCATCCGCACCATCTCGTACGGCAAGGAACGCCCTGTTGCGGTCTGTAACGACATCTCGTGCTGGTCGCAGAACCGGCGCGCGCAGACGATCCTCAACAGCGGTGGTCAGGTCAGCCAGCGCTGATCTGCTGCGTGGGCGTTCTCGCCCGTGATTGGGTGATGCGTTCGGTCGCCGAGGCAGTTTGCAAGTTTTCAGCGGCGGGCTTCGGTCCGCCGTTTTCGTTTTTTGAGGCGTCCACGCGCGATCCCAGCCACGATCTTCTTGGACTGCAAGCGACACGTCTTGGGCAGGGCAGCGCTCGGTGGCTTGCTATCGTGC
>JBOFCQ010000351.1:0-14375 GCA_051646145.1 Hyphomicrobium sp. | reverse complement strand
TGCCATGCGCCGTCGAGGGCTGGATGTCGTGCATCAGGATGATGCCTTTGCGCTGGGCCATCAACTGACCCATGATCTTATCGTGCATCTTCTTGGGATCGCGCGTCAGGTAGTCCTTGCTGTCGACGTCGATGAAGAATGACGCCGTATTGCGCTCTTTCAGATGGTCGGCGACATGCTTGCCCTCGTTCAGGTAGGGAAAGCGGAAAAACGGCGCGCTTGGCGTGCCGAGCGCGGCGCTGACGGCCGATGCGCCAAGTTCAAATTCTTTCGTACCCTTGGCAACGCCGAGGGCCTTCAGGTTCTGGTGCGACCAAGTGTGCGACGCGACCGTGTGACCGGCCGCCGCGACTTCCTTGACCATGGCGGGGTCGGCGACAGCCATGCGGCCGACCATGAAGAACGTCGCTTTCGTGCAGTGGTCGGCGAGCGCTTTCAAGACCTGACGCGTATAGGCGCGCATCGGGCCGTCGTCGAACGTCAGGATGACTTCGCCGTCGGCTAGAAAATTATTGCCCTTGTGACTGCCGCCGAAGACCGGACCATTGGCGGTATCGACTTCGACGACGCGCGACAGGCCGAGCACGTCGGGCTTTGCCGCGCAGGCATCGATCGGCGGCAGTGCGCCGGCCTCGGAATTGGCGGCGGTGCCGCTGCCCGCCTGCCGGTCTTGCGTCTGCTGGTCTTCGAAGTGTGAGCCTTGCGCATGTGTCCCTTGCGCGTGCACGGTTGGCGCGTGCGGCGCGGCGGCGCCGTTGGGCTGGGCCGCGTCATCGACAGCAACGGGTTCGACCTCGGGTGATGGGGCGTGCGGGGCCTGGGCGGCCGTCGCGGTCCACGCCGCCGGTGCCAGAGCGCCGCCCACGACAAGGACGAGCCCCAGAATGCACGTGCAGCGCCATTTTGCCCGAGCCGTCATCGTCCCCCGCTGATCCACCAGCACCTTCAGTAGGCTGTATCGTTTGCACAAGAAAACCGTTTCGCAGCGGAGGTCAAGTGCGGCTGCGGCGCGCGCGAATCCGTCGTATAGGGAACTGACCGTTGACGGCAAAGAATGACGGCGAAATGCGGCCACAACACGCTCGCATGTGTGTTGCCGAAGCCTCACCATTAACGCTGCTGGCGATAAGGATCGGCGCCTGCGTCTGATCTTCATCGGCCTTTCATGCAACGCGCGCCAAGTCAGCGGCCCAAATGTCGCGCGTGTGGCACGGCGCACACGCACTGTTGGAAATGCTTGCAGGCGGGTGAACGACGACTTAGGCAGTCCCGAAAACGACGCCCGCCGCTTGGCGGTGTCGGATGCGGGGGTTGGGCAAGAGGACGGGCAGGTCATTGTCGGATGAGCGGGAAACGACCGAACTGAACGAGGCGCCCGAGCGTCCAACGCTCGCCTTCGTGCGCGCCGTCTCGGCCGCTCTCGATCAGGCCGACGAGGCGCTGGCGCGCGATCTCGTGCGCGATCTCAAGGCGCCCGACCTTGCCGACGTCATCGAACTTCTCGACCCCGACGAGCGCGTTGCGCTCATTCATGCGCTCGGCTCCGAGTTCGACTTCGAAGTGCTCTCGGAACTCGAAGAAAACGTCCGCGACCAGTTGTCGGAAGCGCTGCCGAACGACGTGCTCGCTCAGGCCGTCACCGAACTCGATACCGACGACGCCGCCTATCTGATCGAAAGCCTCGAAGAAAGCGACAAACAGGAAATTCTGGCGCAGATCTCGTCGGTTGACCGCGAGGCGCTGGAACGCAACCTCGAATACGCCGAAGAGACCGCCGGCCGACTGATGCAGTCGGACTTCGTGGCCGTGCCGCCGTTCTGGTCGGTTGGGCACGTCATCGATCATGCGCGCGAGAGCGACGCGTTGCCGGACCACTTTTCGGAAATCTTCGTCGTCGATCCGACCTACCGCGTCCTTGGTTCGGTCGATCTGTCGAAACTTTTGCGCACCAAGCGCGACGTGCTGATCGGCGCCATCATGGACACCGAGCGCCACCTCGTGCTCGCCACCGAAGACCAGGAAGAAGTCGCCCGTCAGTTCAAGCGCTACGACTTGATGTCGGCGCCCGTCGTCGACGCGCACAATCGCCTCGTCGGCGTTATGACCGTCGACGACGTTGTCGAAATTATTCAGGACGAGGCCGAAGAGGACATGAAGGCGCTGGCGGGCGTCGGCGACGAGAGCTTGGCTGGCACCGTGCTCGAGACCGTGCGCTCACGCGTGCCGTGGCTGATCGTCAACCTCGGCACCGCCATTCTGGCCTCGTCGGTCATTCAGGCTTTCGACGCAACCATCGAACAGATGGTGGCGCTGGCCGTGCTCATGCCGATCGTCGCCAGTGTCGGCGGTAATGCCGGCACGCAAACGATGACCGTTACCGTGCGCGCGCTGGCCACCAACAAGCTCGGCCGCGTCAACGCGCCCCGCGTGATCACGCGCGAGGCACTCGTTGGCTGCGTGAACGGCGTCATCCTGTCGTCGATTATCGCCAGCGTTGTCTTTTTCTGGTTCGGATCGGGCACGCTCGGGTTGGTGATCGCGTCGGCAATGGTGTTCAATTCGCTCGCCGCCGGCCTTGCCGGCATTTTGATTCCGCTGACAATGGACCACTTCGATCTCGATCCCGCGCCGGCCTCCGGCGTGTTCGTGACCATGATCACCGACATCGTCGGCTTCTTCGCCTTCCTCGGTTTGGCATCGATCTGGCTGATATAGGGGCCCTGTATGACGGACGCGGTTACAATCCGGCCCCTCGATGTCAGCGACGAAGACGCCTGGCGCCGGCTGTTCGCCGGTTACATCGCTTTCTATCAGGAAGATGTGCCGGCCGACGTCATCGATCTGACATTGCAGAGACTGCTCGACGGCGCCGACGGCATGACGGCGCTGGTCGCGGTCGATGAGGACGATCGGCCGATCGGGCTCGCCAATCTCGTCTTCCATCGCTCCACGTGGTCGCCCACCTGGTACTGCTATCTCGAAGATCTCTATGTCGATCCCGACGTGCGCGGGCGGGGCGTCGGCGCGGCGCTGATTGCCGCAGTCTATGCGGAAGCGGACCGGCGCGGCGCATCGCGCACCTATTGGGCGACGATGGGTGATAACGCCACGGCACGCGCCCTTTATGATCGCGAAGGTGTGCTGACGCCGTTCGTGCAATATCGCCGCTAGGCGCTGCGGCGGGTGGTCCTTTCGCCCTGGAGCTCAGCTCGATGGGGCATCGAGGCGGCGCGTCAGGTTCTCGAACTCGCGCCGCAGTTCGTCGTTCTTGAAGATCTGATCGAAACTTGGCGCTTCGAGCCGCTGGATGGCTTCGAACGAAGCCGCGCTCTCGCGCATGAGGTTGCGCAGTTGCACGCTGGCTTCCACCGTCTCGAAGGTGTTGTCGGCGATCTTCAGATCGTGCGTCGCTTTCAGGCGCGCGCCGGCAATCTGCTCGCGCTGCTGCTGGAGATAGCGGCGATAGCCCTTCGCCGCGTCTTCCGCCAGTTTCTGGCTCTCGCGATTGGCTTCCAGCGCCCGCTTCTGATCGGGCCTGTTGCCGGCTTTCAGAAGTTCGCTAGTCTTGGCCCGCGCCACGGTGATGTCTTTCAAAATGGCGTCGAGCTTCGGCAGATACTGTTCGTCGATCTTGGCAATCGTTGCTGTCTGCGCCTGCACCAGCATGGCGAAGAGCGCGGCGTGCATGGCGAAGTACTTGCGGCTGGCGCTCATGTTGTCACCGGTGACGGTGATGCGTTTGGCGAGTTGGCCGTCGATCAGCTTGGCGGCATTGAAGACCGCGACGAGCCGCACGAGATCCCCCGACAGCACGCTGTCGAGCAGAAGATCAACCTGCTCATTCGTCAACTCGACACCGGCGGCATTGAGCGCGGTGGCGATTTCGGTCTTGGCGGTTTTGATATCGGCGCGATTGGCCTCGATGCGCTTGGTATTCTCGGCAATCGCCGTATCGAGGGACGCCACGGTGTCGTTCAGGATGCCGGGCAGCGTCGCATCCTTCGGCGCGCCGAGCTGCTTCTCCTTCAGCTTGACGTTCTGATCTTCAAGATCGCGAATGTTGCGCCGCAGCCCCTCGACCTTCTTCTGCACGTCGACGACGGGCACGTCGGTGACGATGCCGAGCGCGCTGTCGAGCAGCCCGCGCACCTTTTCCTGTCGATCTTCTTTCGTTTCCGTCCACATCGGCGGGATCAGGTAATCGTCGCGGCTTGGCAGCTTCTGCGCGCTCGAGCGGTTCTCCGCTGTATCCGCCAGAACCTCGTCGATGGCGGTCATTAGCTTCTGCGCCTGCTCGTAGCCGACATCGCCGGCACGCGGATCAACCGCTGCGGCGTTCGGCTCTTGCCCAGGGGTGGAGCCAGCGGCGGGAGATGCACCGCTCTCGTCATTGGCGGCGACCTTCGCGTCATCGCCCGGCGTCGCGGCCAACAGATCGGCGATACGGTCACGGTGCGCGGTCTGTGCCGCAGCCGGTATCGCCGCGGCGAGTGCGAGCACGGCGGTGGTCATCATCAGCACGGTCAGACGCGGACAGGCGGCCATGGCGGTTCTCCCCAGATGCTGAGGGGCCATGAAAATTCTGGCAAATCCATGGTCACGGGGCAAAAGGGCGGTGGACACGGCGCAAACGCGGACCCGTGCCGCCGTTGGCGAAATGCGCCAATGGCGCTGCAACTCAGCGTTGGGCCTGCGCGTCGGGCTGTATCGAGGCACGCTGATAGGCCTGGGTGACGGCCGCCAGCAAGTCGGCGTCGATCTGGCGAACGTCGGCCAGCACGATCATGCCAGCAAAGGGTGCCGCAACGCGGGCGTCCGCCCGTCGTGCCGGCGCGCGCGGCGGATCGCCGAAATCGGCATAGAGCCGCAGTTCCTTGGCACTCGTCAGCAGCGACGCGAAATGGCCGGGCGCGGCGAGCGCGATGAAGGGCTCGGCCGCGGTGGCTTCGATACCCGGCAGCACGCGGGCGAGTTCGCGCAACAGGTGATCGGCGAGGGGCCGCAATCCCTTCGCGGCGGCAAGCAGCGGTGCGATATCGCCGTTCTCGTGTGAGGGCACTGCGTTGGGCGCGACAGCCGCGCTCTTGGGCGGCATCGTTGCGCGCGGTGACGGATGAACCAGGTTTGTCTGCGACGTCGCTGCGACGGACGGCTGTTCTACAGACCCAAGCGCCGCAGTCTCCGGCGATGCGGTCGCGAGCGCTGGCGGCATCGGCGATACCGGCGCCACCGGCGGCATATCCGCGGACGCGTCGAGCGTGCGCGTTGCGCGGCGGCGGCGCTCCGGCTGGCGGGCTACAGCGCGCTCGGCATCCTGACTTGTGGCGCTTTGAATTTCGTTCCCGGCGTAGATCAGCTTGCCGCCGTTATGATGGATGCGCTCTAGCCACGAGGCCTTTGAAAACATGAACCCTTGCTGACGCAGCCAATCGATGATGGCGTTGCGATCCGTGAGGCCGCTTGCCGCAATGGCCTGCATCCATGCGTCGAGATCGCGGCCGCTATCCTCGGCCAGCGCGGTGACGAACAGTCGCTCCTTTTCGGCGTAATCGGTGCTCATGGCCCCAACGCTCTATCAGATCCAGCGCTTGGCGCGGGTCTTATAATCACGATATGCGTCTCCGAAACGCGCGGTGAGGTGGCGTTCCTCCGCCAGGATCTGCAGGCGCGTGACGGCCAGCGCAAAGACAGCGGCCGCGACGACAAACCAAACGATTTTTGTCACTTCCGCGATAGCCAACAGCATCAGCACTTCGCCCAAATAAATCGGATTGCGAAACCATCGATAAGGCCCCGACGTGACAAGCGTCGTCGACTGGCCATGCGGCATGACCGTCGTCTGATGGCGGCCAAGCGTCCAGATTGCAGACGTGACGAGGGCGAGACCTGCAATGCCGAACGCCAGACCGATGATGCGCGCCGGCCAGTCGTCGAGGCCCGGCCACGACAGCGGATAGACGTGCTCCGCGATCAGCGCGCCGGCAACGGATGCGGCGAGCAATATCGGTGGCCACGGCATGCGATGCACGCGCACGTCGGCGTTCGCGGCATCGTCGCGCGGCGGGGGCTGAGGTTCTGAATGCAGGGTGCGCGTCATGGGGGCGAGCATAGGGGCATCGGCGGCAATTCCAAGTCGACGGATTGCCCATCGACGATCATCGACGTCCATCACCGCATATCAACGAACCGGCGTGGCGGCCTTGGCCTTCGAGGGCGCGGCAATCGTCGGCTGCGGCGGTGTATCCGTGCCGGCCAGCGTGGCGTTGAGATCAAACGACCGGCAATCCATGGCGACGAGCTTGCTGTTGAAACCTTTGAGCTGTTCGATCGCCTGCGCTGTATCGCCATCCGGATCGGTGCCGGCGTCCGTGCCGCCAAAAAGCGTTTTGCCGGCCGCCTGCATGGTGCGCGACAGACCGCTTGTGCGGCTGGCGTTCGTTTGCGCGCGCAAACTTAAAATGCGCACCTGCATGCGCCCGGTGATCTTGGAGCAATCGGGTTCGGCTTCATCCTTGGCGCTGGTTTCAGTATCGTCGGCGGGGCCGGGGACCGATCCGGGCAAAATCGCAAGCCCAGCCGTCTGGCTGCTCTTGGCGGCGCACCCCGAAAGCAAAGCCAGCGCGAAAAGCGCCAGGATCAGCCGTCCAAACATCGAAATATCAACACCCAGTGGACTATGGCGCGCACGTCTCTCGACGGCGCCGGGGCGACTCAAGGTTTCACATGAGCCTCTGTAGCAAGTCTCCAAGACTTTGCCGAGCGCTTCATGCGCGTTACGGCCGCGCGCCGCTCAGGAACGCCCGACAGCCCTAACACGGTCGACGTTTCCATCCGCCGTTGACCAAATTATGAGCTTACCCAATATGCTGTCAGTGAGATCCGCGCGCATCCTCTATGATTGAGGGTCAGCGGTCACTGAGAAAGGTCGTTCCATGGTTCGATTGCGCGCCCGCCCTGTCCTCAGTCACGGACTTGCCGTGATGGCGTTGGCATTCGGCGGCATTGCCGGTGTCGCGAGCGTAGCGGCGGAAGATGCGCCAACGGGAGACGCCGCCGCGCGTCAGGGTGCCGTTGCCGCCGCCGAAAGTCCGAGCGCCGCCTTCGCCTGCCGTTTCGACACCGGTCGCACGTGGACCGTTGAAGCCGGCAAATTCACGTCCGCCGATCCAACGCCGCTCGTGTTCGAGGTTGCCGCCATCGATCTCGACACGCAGGCGGCGAACCTCGTGGTCGATGGCCGCAAGGCCGCGGCGCTGAAGGTCGTGCGCGCGCTCAATGCCAACCATTTCCTGGAAGTCGCCAACGAGGGCTTCTTGAACCTGACGACAATCTACGATTACGACGCGGCGGCCGGCGGACACCCGGCCGTGCATTCGCGCCATTTCGGGTTGATCGGCCAGCCGGTGTTTGCCCAATACGCCGGGCTTTGCACAGCAAAGTAGATGGCCGCACGGCGCGGCGCGAAGCGCGCAGTTGCACCAAGCCGCATTGGCCGCCAAACTCCGCGGCCATGACACTCCATATGGTCAAATTGTGCGTTGGTGCGGCGTCGATCGACGAATTGGCCGCGTGGCAGCAGGGCCGTATCGCCGCGCGCCGCAGGGCGAAGCTTTCGCCGCACCCCTATCACACGACATTCCAGATGCCGAAACGCCAGAGCGATTTGCTCGATGGCGGGTCGCTGTATTGGGTCATCAAGGGCCTCGTGTCCGCGCGGCAAAAATTCGTCGGGTTCGAAGACGGGCAAAAAGACGATGGGTCGCCGTGCTGCGTGCTCGTGCTCGATCCTGCGATCATTGCCGTCAGGCCGACGCCGCGCCGCGCTTTCCAAGGCTGGCGCTACCTCGCCGCCGATGACGCGCCGCCCGATCTCAAGGGCGGCAGCCGGGACGGCGTGCAAGCCATGCCGGAGCGTATGCGCAAGGACCTGGCGGCGCTGGGGCTGCTCTGATCGGCATCGACACAAGACGGAACGCGCGCCGCGCACTTGCCGCCCTGCGCCGGGCTCGCTAGGGGTTGCAGGCGCGCCGAGGTTTGTCGTGTCATGGGCTCTCAGGGCGCAATCCATCGCAACACCTTGCCGACCCCGTTCGTTCAAACTCACGCTGGCCCGTCATGTCACATCCGCCGTTCACACCCGTCATTGCAGCGCTGCCGAAGCTGGTGCCGTTTGTTGGCCCCGAAGCCCTTGAACGCGCACGCGGCCGTCCCTTCAAGGCGCGGCTCGGCGCCAATGAAAGCGTGTTTGGTCCCTCGCCGAAGGCACTCGACGTCATGCGCCGCGCAGTCGACGAAACGTGGAAGTATGCCGATCCCGAAAACCACGATTTGCGCCACGCGCTCGCGGCCTTCCACACGCGCGCCTCTTGCCGCGTCACCGCCGACAACGTGACCGTCGGCGAAGGCATCGACGGCCTGCTCGGGCTGACGTGCATGATGTTTCTGCAGCCGGGCGATACGGTCGTGACCAGCGACGGCGCCTATCCGACTTTCAATTTTCATGTGCTCGCGCATGGCGGGCGGCTCGTCAAAGTGCCGATGCGCGACGACCGGGAGGATCTGCCGGCGCTCGTAGCGCGCGCACGCGATGAACACGCCCGCATTCTCTATGTCTCCAATCCGAACAATCCCATGGGCTCGTGGTGGGACGCGGCTGATATCGCGCGCGTCATCGCGGATTTGCCGGACGGCACCTTGCTGGTGCTCGATGAAGCCTACAGCGACACCGCGCCAACAGCCGCCATACCGCCGCTCGATCTCAGCAATCAGGCGGTCGTGCGCTACCGCACGTTCTCCAAAGCCTACGGGCTTGCCGGCGCCCGCATCGGCTACGCACTCGGCCACGCCGATGTCATCTCGGCCTTCGACAAGGTGCGCAACCATTACGGCATCAACCGCGTCGGCCAGCTTGGCGCGTTGGCGGCGCTCGACGACCAAGCCTACCTCGCAGATGTCGTGTCGCGCATCGCGGCGGCACGCGGGCGCATCAGCGACATTGCGCGCGCGCACGGCCTCAAACCGCTTGCCTCCGCCACCAATTTTGTCGCCATCGACTGCGGGCAGGACAGCGCCTTTGCGACGCGTGTGCGCGATGGGGTTCTCGCCGCCGATTGTTTTGTTAGAATGCCGGGCGTTGCGCCACTCGACCGCTGCATCCGCGTGTCGTGCGGCCGCGACGCCGATCTCGATGTTTTTGACAACGCTTTGGCGAAGGCCCTCCGGGCGGCGCGCCCGTAAAGGAGCCAGCCGCCTATGCATGACCTGACATCCGACAGCGCCGCCGCGGCGTATGGCGCCGTTGGCCGTGAGTACACGCCACGCGAGCGCATGTTCAGTCTCGCCGCCGTTGTGGCGTGCGCTTTCGGCATCGGGCTGTCGTTCGGCGTTGGCTTTCCGCTGACGTCGCTGACGCTTGAAGCGTGGCAAGCCGAAAAATGGGTGATCGGCCTGTCGGGCGCCGCGCCGGCGCTGGCCGTGCTGATCGTGCTGCCGTTCGCGCCGCGTATTCTGTCGCGGCTATCGTTCGTCGCCGCGATTAGCGTCGGCTGTTTGATCGGCGCTGCCGGCTTCATCCTGCTGTCGCAGTGCACGACGCCCGCGGCTTGGATCGCGTTGCGCTTCGCCATGAGTATGGGACTGGCGCTGCCGTGGCTTGCCGGCGAAACTTGGATCAACCTCGTCACGCGTGAGGAAACGCGCGGCCGAGTGATCGCCGCTTACGCCATCGCATTCTTTTCCGGCTTTGCGCTCGGCCCGCAAATCCTGGCGTGGACCGGATTGACGGGCATGGCACCGTTCGCGGTCGGCGCTGCGGCGTCGGCGTGCGCAGGCGTGCCGATCCTGCTGGCCGCGCGCTTGGCGCCAGGACTGTCGCACGCTGGCGATACCGGCATGGGTGGCGCTCTGCGCTTGGCGCCGGTCGGCATGGCGGGCGCGTTCCTCGGCGGGTTCGCCGAGATGACCTATCTCGCGCTGCTGCCGAATGTGGCGCTTGCGGGTGGTCTCGATCAGACGCGCGCGCTGCTGCTGACAACGATGATGACGCTCGGTGGCGTCATTCTGCAATTTCCCATCGGATGGCTTGCTGATAAAGCGCCGCGCGTAGCGGTGACGATCGCCTTATCGGTCGCGTTCGTGGCGTTGTCGCTGGCTCTGCCGCTGGCTCTCCCCCTGCCGAGTGCGGCGGCGCTCGTCGTGTTCCTGCTCGGCGGCGTCATTCTCGGATTTTATACCGTTGGGCTTGCCATCGTCGGCGAGCAGGTGCCGGCGCGCCAACTCGCCAGCGCCAACGCGGCGTTTCTCATCATGTATCAGATCGGCGCCATCATCGGTCCGCTGGCGGCGGGCGCGGCGATGACGGTGTCACCCGTCACGGGCTTCGTGCTGCTGGTCTCGGGCGGCATGGCGGTCATCACGGCAGCGCTGGTCTGGCTGGCGCGCCGCACCGCCTAGCGATCGCGTGCGCGGCCTGCGCGCCAATCGGAATGGATCGCACTGCGCATCGCCTCATCATCGCCGCCCAGCAAAAAGCCGCCACGCACGAGGTGCGCAGCGGCTGATTGTGATGCCTGCGCCGGGCGAAAGCCTCGCTCGGCAGCGGCTCTTTATGGTGCCGGCGCGGCCGGAGCGGTGGTCGCTTCCGGCATGGGAACGGCCTTCACATCGAGCTGGACAACGCCGACCTTGATCAGCGTTCCAAACAAAATCGCGAACACCAGCGCCGTCGTCAGGGCGTTGAGAAAGCGGTTTGAGAACGAGATCATGTTGCCGATGAGGTCGAGCAAGAAAACGACCGCGGCACCGGCGATAACCGGCTGCAGCCATGCGAGATCTGTGAGCATGTGCTTCCCCTAAGTGCGAGTATTGGAACCGATGGACCGTTAATGGCCTTCGAGTCGGCAAATTCGATATACCACGCGGGGGCGGGTGATGGGCGCTTTTGCGGCCCCATGCGGCGGCCCGCCGCGATAGGCCGTATTCCGGCGCGTTGAGGCGTCGCCCGTTACGTTTGCGATCGCGCAAAATGCCCGCATACATGCGCATAAATCACGATCATTCCGAACACGGATGAGTGCTTAACTCCGCGCGAGCACATGTTACTAAGTTACTAGAACTATTGAATGAAACTTTATAACAGCACCACGTTTCGATCACAAAAAGTTTGGCTGGCGTTAGCGAAATGGCATTGGCAATTCGCCGACGGAGTCAGTACATCTCCTTGCAACAGGCGATGCCTGTAGATCGAAATTCTGAGGAGAGACATCATGAAGACCTGGACCAAGCCGGAAGTTCGCGAGCAGGAAGTCGGCCTCGAAGTTACGTCGTACCTGCCGGCTGAAATCGACCTCATCTAATTGAGGTTGAACCCATAAGGTTCCGAAAACGGCGGCTTTTTAGCCGCCGTTTTTGTTTGTGCGCGCGGCCCCGCCAATCCGTCGCTCAAAGTGCGCGACGGGGCGCGTTCTAGGATTGTGGCCCCAGCGGCGCGGCACGGGTCTATCGGCCGGTCCGAGCGCCGTGGGCGCAAATCCTCAGTTCCTCCCTCCGCCCGTGGACAGCCGGGTCGTGCGCCCCGCGCCAGGGTCGCGCCGCCGGGCGGGGTCGGCTATAAGGCGACCCATGACCCAACACGAATCTCTGAAGCCAAATGCCGCCGTCAGCGTCGGCGGCGTAACGTTCGCCAACGATCGCCAGATCGCGCTGCTCGCCGGTCCCTGCCAGATGGAAAGCCGGGCGCACGCGCTTGAAATGGCTTCGGCGCTGCGCGAAATCGCCCAAAGGCTCGGCGTCGGGCTCGTCTTCAAGGCGTCTTTCGACAAAGCCAATCGCACGTCTCTGACGGGCCGCCGCGGGATCGGCCTCGACGCCGCGTTGGCTGTTTTCGCTGAAATACGCGAAACGCTTGGCCTGCCGGTCGTCACCGACGTGCATGACGTGCAGCAGTGCGCGCCCGTCGGTGAGGTGGTCGACATTCTCCAGATCCCGGCGTTCCTCTGCCGGCAGACCGACCTGCTGGTGGCGGCGGCGCGGACCGGTCGAGTCGTCAAGATCAAGAAGGGCCAGTTCCTCGCGCCCTGGGACATGAAGAACGTCGTTGCGAAGGTGACGGGCAGCGGCAACGCCAACGTGCTCGTGACCGAGCGCGGCACGAGCTTTGGCTACAACACGCTGGTCGTCGACATGCGCGGCCTGCCGCAGATGGCGGAGACGGGCGCGCCCGTCATTTTCGATGCCACGCATGCGGTGCAGCAGCCGGGCGGACAGGGCACGTCGTCGGGCGGCGACAGGCGCTTCGTGCCGGTTTTGGCGCGCGCGGCGGTGGCAGTCGGCGTCGCCGGCCTCTTTATCGAAACGCATCAAGACCCCGACCGCGCGCCATCGGATGGTCCCAACATGGTGCCGCTCTCTCAGTTCGAAGGGCTTGTCAGAGACCTTTTGGCCATCGATCGCGTGGTCAAAAACAAATCGAGCACCGGTGGCTGATACCGGTGCTCGATGGCTTTGACGTCGGGCCGACGGGACGTGCTGGGCGGTGGGTACGCGCGCCGTCCGTCAGGCTATTTCGGATCGTTGGTCAGGGATCGGCTTAGTCGAGAAGAGAGAAATTCTTTCAGGCTAGGCGGCGCTCGAACGGGTTGCGCACCCCGCTCTCGCGATAGAGAAATCAGATTTTAGTCGACCACAGTGCGGCGGCCACCGCTTCGATGTGAGTCGGACTCATCAATCCGCCAAACACGGGCTCGATGGCTGGTACCGCGGCGGCGGTACAAGCAGTCGGCGCGCACATGTCTGCCGGCATAATTTTCGTAACGTTGATGGCCGCGATGGCCATCGAAGTCAGGAACAGGCTGAACGTGGACAGGCAGGAAACGTAGGCTATTGCTTTAGACAGGGCTTCATACGGCATCGTGCAACCTCATGACGCTGAGACTACGGGTGACGATACTTCTTGGGTCGCCGGGCTCTTGGAGGGGGGAGACACCTCCAGCGCCCGACATGAATTCATGATGCGGCAATATTGGTTAAGAACACGTTAAGGTTAGCAAAGTTTGAACGCGAAAAGCGCGATTCGCCCAGACGCCGTTGCGCGTACAAGATTGGACTCTTCAGCGAATTTTTGACGTTGTGCTGATCCAGCGGCGGCAATGGCTCGTTTAAGAGAGTTGCATCGCGGGGAGGCGTCTATTGAAAGTGGCGGTGGTAGGCGCGGGGGTGGCCGGTCTGGGTGCCGCCTGGCTTCTCGGCAGTCGCCATGACGTCGTGCTGTTCGAGGCGGAAGATCGCCTTGGCGGCCATGCCAACACCGTCGACATCGCAACGCCCGGCGGGCCAACGGCCGTCGATACCGGTTTCATCGTCTACAATACCGGCTGCTATCCCAACCTGATCGCCCTGTTCGATCGCCTCGGTGTCGAGACCGCTCCGACAACCATGGGCTTTTCCGTGTCACTCGGCGGCGGCGCTTATGAATATTGCGGGTCCGGCCTGGCGGGCCTCATCGGCGGCGCACCAAACCTTGCCAGCGCCGATCATTGGCGCTTGATGCGCGACCTCTTTCGCTTCTTCAAGGATGCGCGCGCGGCCGGCACGATAGATACCGGCGAAACGCTCGGCGCGTGGCTCACGGCGCGCAACTACTCGAAGAGCTTCATTCACGGTCACATCGTGCCGATGGCGGCGGCGATCTGGTCAGCCCCCGCCGACGAGATGCTGGCGTTTCCGTTCGCGAGTTTCGCGCGCTTTTTCGACAATCACGGCCTGCTGCAGGTGCGCGACCGGCCGGCGTGGCGGACCGTCAGGGGCGGCAGCCGCAATTACGTGCGGCGCCTGACCGAGAGCTTCAACGGCCGTATGGTGCGCGGCGATCCTGTTGTGGCGATCACAGGCGCCGCCGCGCGCGCTGCGTCGGCGGCGTCTCCGGCCGGCGCTTTTCTGCGCACGCGCAGTGGCGCGGAACAGAGCTTCGATGCCGTGCTTCTGGCCTGTCATGCCGACGATGCGTTGCGGCTTGTCGGCGGACGCGATGCCGAGACCGACCGGCTTTTGTCGGCCTTTCGCTATCAGTCGAACAGCGCGGTGCTGCACACCGATCAGCGCCACATGCCGCGCCGGCGGCGTCTGTGGTCGAGCTGGAACTATCTCGGTGATGCCCGCGAGCGTTCTGGCGGCGGCACGGACCACGTATCGGTCACCTACTGGATGAACGCGCTGCAGCCGCTTTCAACCGCCAGCGATGTTTTCGTAACGCTCAATCCGCAAACTGAGATCGATACGGGTCTCGTCAAAGGCCGCTTTTCCTACGATCATCCGCTGTTTGATGGCCGCGCGCTCGCCGCACAGCCGGCGCTGTGGCAGATCCAGGGCCGCAACAATCT
>JBOFCQ010000348.1:0-4348 GCA_051646145.1 Hyphomicrobium sp. | reverse complement strand
TGCCATGCGGTCGAAAAGGGCGGCCCCAAGGGGGTCGGCCCCAATCTTTGGGGTGTGGTCAATCGTCCAAAGGGCAGTTTCGAAGGCTTCGAATATTCGCCCGGCATGAAGGAAAAGGGCGGCAACTGGACATTCGAAGATCTGGCGGCGTTCGTCACCAATCCCAAGGGCTTTGTGAACAAGACCAAGATGGTCTTCAATGGCTTGCCCGACCCGGCCGAAGCCGCCGACATCATCGCCTATCTGGCAACGCTCGGCGATGCGCCCGTCGCGCTTCCAAAATGACAGCAAGTTAACTCGCTAACGCCTTGATTATTTGCGACCCTGCCGCTCCAGTGGCAGGGTCGTTTGTGTTGTGGGACAAGACGTTGCGCGTTTGCGCGTTCGGACTAAGGCGCGAGACTGGGATCCGTCGCCAATGCGGAACGTAGACATCTTGCCGGCGGAAACCATCGGCCCACACTGCTATACCGTGCGAAGGCTTGCCTGCCGCCAATGATCGCGGCGCCCATGGAGGATGAGAACGAGACATGCGATTTCGCTCTATGACGAACGGCTCCGTGAATGTCGCGTCCCTGTTTCTCAGCCTCAGCTTTTTCGCTACCGCCAGCGCCGCCGCTGATGCCAGCGAATGCCGGCATGCCCTGTCGCTGGTTGGCGCCCCGAAATATGCAGCCGACTTCAAGCATTTCGGCTGGGTCAATCCCGATGCGCCAAAGGGCGGCACGGTGCGCCAGTTCGCCGAAGGCACGTTCGAGACGTTGAACCCGTTTTCCGACAAGGGCGTCAAAGCGGCCGGCCTCGGCCTTGTCTTCGAGAGCTTGATGGCCGGAAGTCCGGACGAACCGTCGGTCAATTATGGCTTGATCGCGGAGTGCGCCGCCCATCCCGACGACTTCTCGTCGGTCACCTTCCGTCTGCGCAAGGAAGCGCGCTTTCACGATGGCAAGCCGGTGACGCCGGAGGACATCATCTACTCCTTCGACAAACTGAAAACGTCGAACCCGTTTTACGGCTTTTATTACAAGAACGTCGTCAAGGCCGAGAAGACGGCTGATCATGAAGTGACGTTCTCGTTCGATACCAAAGGCAATCGCGAACTGCCGATGATCATGGGCCAGTTGGCCGTGCTGCCGAAACACTACTGGGACGACAAGGGCGCCAACGGCGAACCGCGCGACGTTGCGAAGACGACGCTTGAGCCGCCGCTCGGCAGCGGTGCCTACCGCATCAAATCCTTCGAGGCTGGCCGCAAGATCATCTATGAGCGCGTCGCCGATTACTGGGCGAAGGATCTCCCCGTCGCCAAGGGTCAGAGCAATTTCGACACGCTCGAATTCACCTATTATCGCGACCGCACGCCAGCCTTCGAGGATTTCAAATCCGGAACCATCGATTTCTGGGCTGAGAACATGGCCAGTTCATGGGCCACGCAATATGAGTTCGACGCGCTGAAGAAAGGCCTGGTGAAGAAGGAAGCGATCCCGGTCGAGCGGGTCGCGCCGATGCAGGCTTTCGTATTCAATCTGCGCAAGAAGCAGTTCCAAGACCCGCGCGTGCGCCAGGCATTCGGGCTGCTGTTCAACTTCGAGGAAGCCAACAAGAAGCTGTTCTACGACCTCTATGTGCGCGTCGGCAGCTATTTTGAAAATTCCGAATTGAAAGCGCGTGGCCTGCCGGAAGGCCGCGAACTCGAGATCCTGAACGAGATCAAATCCGAGGTGCCCCCCGAAGTCTTCACCACCGAGTGGAAGAACACCGTCAACAAGGAACCGACCGATTTCCGCAAGCATCAGCAAGCGGCCATGAAGCTTTTCAAGGAGGCCGGGTGGACGCTCGGCCCTGACCGCATCCTGAAAAACGCGGCCGGCGAAGCGATGACCGCCGAGTTTCTGATCGACAGCGACACCTTCCAGCGCATCATTCTGCCCTACTGCAAGGAACTGGAAGTGTTCGGCATCAAGGCGAGCGTGCGCGCCGTCGACAGCTCGCAGTACAAGCGGCGCGAGGACAGTCGCGACTACGACATCATCGTCGATAATTTCGCGCAGTCGAATTCGCCCGGCAACGAACAGCGCGAGTTCTGGGGCTCGGCCGCCGCCGACAAAGAGGGCAGCCGCAATACCGCCGGCATCAAGAACCCCGCCGTCGACAAGCTGATCGACAAGATCGTATTCGCCACGGATCGCGCCGATCTCGTCGCGGCGACGCGCGCGCTCGACCGCGTGCTGCTGTGGAACCACTACGTGGTGCCGCACTGGCATTATCCGTTCGAACGCTTGGCGTGGTGGGACAAGTTCGGCCGGCCAGCAACGCTTCCCTCGCAGTCGTCGTCCCCCATGGAAGTGTGGTGGTACGACGCCGACAAGGCCAAGGCGCTCGATGCCGCCCGCGCCCCGTAACGCATTTCAACAACCGCGAGTGCTGTCCGCCATGATGTACCGACGAGACCTTCGCAGTGTCCTCGCCGCGCTTGCTCTTGCCGTTGCGGCAGGCCCCGCCGTCGCCGAACCGCGCCACGGCATCTCGGTCTTCGGCGAATTGAAGTACGGTCCCGACTTCAAGCATTTCGACTATGTCAATCCCGATGCGCCGAAAGGCGGCCGCATGGTCACGATGGGCACCGGCGGCGCCACGACGTTCGACACGTTCAACAAGTTCATCCAGAAGGGCGACGCCGCACAGGGGCTCGACTCGCTGTTCGACAGCCTGATGGCGTCGGCCCAAGACGAACCCGATGCCGCTTACGGGCTCATCGCGCGCTCGGCAGATGTGGCCGCCGACGGCATGTCGGTCACGTTCAAACTCAGACCCGAAGCCAAATTCTCCGATGGGTCGCCGGTGACGGCGGATGACGTCGTCACTTCGTTCCAGCTCATCAAGGAGAAGGGGCACCCCGCCTATTCCATGCCGCTTCGCGACGTGGCCGCCGCCGAAGCGCTTGATCCCGAAACCGTGCGCTATACGTTTTCCGGAACGCTGACGCGCGATCTGCCGCTGCTCGTTGCCGGACTGCCCGTGTTTTCGAAAGCCTTCTATACGTCGCAGCCGTTCGACGAGACGTCGCTGAAGGCGCCGCTCGGTTCGGGCCCCTACAAAATGAAGAACTTCAACGCCGGATCGTTCGTCGCCTACGAGCGCCGCGACGATTACTGGGCGAAGGATTTGCCGGTCAATCGCGGACGCTTCAACTTCGGCGAAATCCGCTACGACTATTTCCGCGACCGCAACATCGAGCTTGAAAACCTGAAGGCCGGCGGCTTCGATTTTCGCGAGGAGTTCACGTCCGTCAGTTGGGCGACGGCTTATGACATCCCAGCCGTGCGCGATGGCCGCCTCATCAAGGATACGCTCGCCGACGAACGCCCCTCCGGCGCGCAAGGGTATTTCATCAACACGCGGCGCGACAAGTTCAAGGATGTGCGCGTGCGCCAGGCGCTCGATCTCGCCTTCGATTTCGAATGGTCGAACAAGAAATTGTTCTACGGCCTCTACAAGCGCACATCGAGCTTCTTTGAGAATTCCGACATGAAGGCCGAGGGACCACCCACGGTAGACGAACTGGCTTTGCTCGAGCCCTTCAAGGATAAATTGCCGCCCGCCGTCTTCGATGCGCCATACTCGCCGCCCGTCACCGATGCGAGCGGCAACAATCGCGACAACCTCAAAAAGGCGCGCGACCTTCTCATCGCCGCCGGATACGGCGAGGCGAAACCGCTCGAAATCGAGTTCCTGATGTTCGAACCGATGTTTGAACGTATCACCGGCCCTTATGTCGAGAACCTGAAGCGCATCGGCGTCAAGGCCACGATGCGCATGGTGGACCCGGCGCAGTATGAGCGGCGCATGAAAGCCTTCGACTTCGATATGTCCACCCAGCGCTATGCCCTGCGCCTGACGCCGGGCGTTGAACTGCGCGCTTATTGGGGTGCGGACGCGGCCAAGATCGACGGCTCATTCAATCTCGCCGGCATCAGCGACCCTGTCGTCGACGCATTGATCGACAAGATCGTCGCGGCGAAATCGCGCGCCGAGCTCGTGACCGCGACCCGTGCCATCGACCGCGTGCTGCGTGCCGGCCATTACTGGGTGCCGCATTGGTACAAGGCCTCGCATAACATCGCCTATTGGAACAAATTCTCCCGCCCCGCCACCAAGCCGAAGTATGATCCGGCGGTGCTCGACACGTGGTGGTATGATTCGGCCAAGGCTCAGGCGCTCACCGCCGATATGCCGGCCTCGCAGCAAGGACAACAGGCCCGCTGATGGCGACCTATCTTCTCAAACGCCTGCTGCTCATCATCCCGACGCTGTTCGGCATCATGCTGTTCTCTTTCGTCATCATCCA
>JBOFCQ010000316.1:0-2566 GCA_051646145.1 Hyphomicrobium sp. | reverse complement strand
ATCGCGCCAGCCGGCAAGTGCTGTCCGATGCCACCGCCCAGGTCGTGCTGTCGGCGTTTATCGCCGCCTTCATCTACTCGTTCGTCGCCATCATCGCGTTGAAAGTTTTCACGTACGGTCCCCTCGGCCGCTTGCTGCTGTTTGCCGGCCTGACCGTGCTCGTCATCTTCGTTCTCGTATCCTTCATCAACTGGGTGGACCACGCGATGAAGCTTGGCCGGCAATCGACCAACATCGCAAAGCTTGCCGATGCCGCGACCCAGTCGATCACGTCGGATACGGTCGGCACGTTCGGCGCCGAATGCTGGAATGGAGACGTGCCGGCCGACAGTGCCGCGATATTTGCGCCAGGCACGGGCTATGTGAGCGCGCTCGATGTGGCGGCCGTCAATGACGCAGCCGAGCGCGCATCGTGCCGGGTTATCCTCGCGACGCGTCCCGGCGAATTCACCGAGCCGACCAAACCGATCGCATACGTCGTGCCGAAAGTGGCGCTCAACGATGACGCAAACGAGCGGCTTCGCTCCGTCATTCTTGCGGCCGTGCAGACGGATGGCGCGCGCATCGAAGATCACGATGTTCGCTTCAACGTCGTCAATCTGGCGGAAACCGCCGACCGCGCGCTGTCGCCTGCCGCGCACGATCCGGGGACGGCAATCTACATCCTCAATGTGCTGCTCGGCGTGCTCGTGCGCTGGGTGGAGGAACGCCAATCGGAGCGCGTGCGGCAGGCCCGGTTCGAACGCGTATCGATACCGCCGCTGACGGCCGACGAACTCGTCCGCGACGCCTTCACGCCCATCGCCCGCGATGGCGCGGGCAGCGTCGAGGTCGGTGTGCGGTTGCAGAAAGTGCTCGGCGCGCTGACGCGTCTCGGCGATAGCGATCTGACGCACGCGGCGGTTGAAATGTCAGAGACAGCGGCCGAACTGGCGGCGGTGGCGCTTGTCGCCAAGGCACACAAGGCGCTTGTTCAGAAGGAAGCCGAGGCGGTTGCGCAGGGCGTGGCGCGCGGCAGTGCCGGCGCTCCGCAGGCTTTGCCGACACGCGTTGGCCGCGTGTCGGCGTAATGAAAGCGGTCGCGTTCGACCGCCGGCTTAGAGCAGCTTGCCCATGGCAACGGCGGTGTCGGCCATGCGGTTCGAGAAGCCCCACTCGTTATCGTACCAGGACAGCACGCGTACCAGCTTGCCATCCATGACCTTCGTCTGGTCGAGGTGGAAGATCGATGAGTGGCTGTCGTGGTTGAAGTCCATCGACACGTTCGGCTGATCTGTGGTGCCGAGAATACCCTTCAGCGCGCCGTTCGATGCGGCGACAATCGCGGCGTTGATATCGGCGGCCGACGTCTCGCGCTTGGCGAGGAACTTGAAGTCCACGACCGACACGTTCGGCGTCGGAACGCGGATGGCGGTGCCGTCGAGACGGCCGTTCAATTCGGGCAGCACCAGGCCGACGGCTTTCGCGGCGCCCGTCGACGTTGGGATCATCGACAGGGCGGCGGCGCGGCCGCGGTAGAGGTCCTTGTGCATCGTGTCGAGCGTCGGCTGGTCTCCGGTGTAGGCATGGATGGTGGTCATGAAACCTTTGTCGATGCCGACGAGATCGTTCAGCACCTTGGCAACGGGCGCCAGGCAGTTGGTGGTGCACGACGCGTTGGAGACGACGAGATGCTCTTTCGTCAGCTTCGCGTGGTTGACGCCGAAGACGACAGTCAAGTCAGCGCCATCGGCGGGTGCGGAAACCAGCACGCGCTTTGCGCCGGCATCGAGATGCAGCTTTGCCTTGTCCTTCGACGTGAAGATGCCGGTGCATTCGAGCGCGATGTCGACGCCCATCGCCTTATGCGGCAATTCGGCCGGGTTCTTGATGGCCGTCACTTTGATCGGGCCGCGGCCGACATCGATCGAGTCGCCCGTGACTTTCACGGCATGCGGAAAGCGGCCATGCACCGAGTCGAACCGCAGCAGATGTGCATTGGTTTCAACCGGGCCGAGATCGTTGATGGCAACAACGTCGATGTCGGTGCGGCCGCTCTCGATGATGGCGCGCAACACGTTGCGCCCAATGCGGCCAAAACCGTTGATCGCAACCTTCACAGCCATGACGTGTCCTCCGAGGATTGTTTGTTATGTCGCAAGATGTTGGGAAGTGGTCGCAGGCGCGCGGCGAACTGTACGAGAGTGCCGCGCATGCAACTTGAAACTGCGGGCGCCATTAACTGGACCGCGTGGGGGCCTGTCAATGCGTCAATCGTGGAGTTGAGGTCCGCTTGAGGGCCACACGAGCGGCGCAATTGTTTCGTCGTCGTGCAGATTGGTGCGGGAGTCCCGCGCAGCTTTGCACGGCTTGAGGATTTTCGCCGCCGCTTTGGTGCCTGCCGTAAATTATGGTTGGCTGGCCTCGCGCCGTGTGCTTGGCAAACATCTACTGCGGCACTGTGGGTTGACGGCTTTTGCCTTCGACCCGTAACGTATCGCTCCGAAGCAGGTCACGCCTGCTCCGGCGCAAAGACCGTAGGGTTTGAGGGCGGCGGAACTACATGGCTGATCGCGATAGCGTTAAG
>JBOFCQ010000231.1:0-12252 GCA_051646145.1 Hyphomicrobium sp. | reverse complement strand
GCACGCCGGCAATGATGGGATCGGTGGACGCCACGAGATCGTGGCCGGCCGGCACGGTGATCAGCGCCGCATCGTCGGCAAGCCCGAACGCGCCCGGATACCCGGCCGCCAGCGGCGCCAGATAGGTCTGGATCAGTTCAGTTTCGCTTTCTATTCGCGACGAGGGCACGGCCGGTCTCCTTGAGCACCCGTGGTGTGTGCACCCGTGAGGTGTGCGCCCGTGAGCGCGACGGCAATGGCGCGAAATGCCATGTCAGCCCCCGCATGTCATGGCGCACGCGTGAAACGCAGATGGCGCGCGTCCGGCCAGCCCTAGCGATCGTCGGACTACGCCAGCCCGCGCTTGCCTTCGAACTCGGCCGCACGCACCTTGCGCGCCACTTTGTCGAGAATGCCGTTCACGACCCGCGGTTCATCCTCGTTGAAAAAGAAGTGCGACACGTTGATGTATTCGTTGATGACGACGCGGGCCGGAACATCGGGGCGCGACAGCAATTCGGAAACGCCGGCGCGCAGCACGGCGCGCAGAATGGCGTCGACGCGCACCAGCCGCCAGCCAGACGCGAGCTGATCGTTGACGAGCGGATCGATCTCACGCTGACGGCTGAGCACGCCGCGCAGAATGTCGGCGAAGAACTGGCGGTCTGCACCAGCGATCTCGACGCCAGCGGCTTCATCACCCGGCTCGCCGGCGGCGGCTGCCGCAAACCTGTCGTTCAGGAATTCGGCGATGACGTCGTTGAGGTCGGCGCCCGCGACTTCCATCTGATAGAGCGCCTGCACCGCCGCGAGCCGTGCCGCCGTGCGCGCCGGCAACGCATCCGGGCTTGGCTTGCCGCTGCTTGTCATGCCGTCTGCCCCCAGAAGCCGCGCTTCAACTCGATGAGCGCCAGGCACGCGCGCGCCGCATCGCCGCCCTTGCCTTTGATGCCGCCCTCGGCACGCGCTAGAGCCTGGGCCTCGGTATCGACGGTCAAAATGCCATTGCCGACCGGAATGTCGTGGCGCACGGCGACATCCATGAACCAGTGGTTGGCGTTGTTGACGACGATATCATAATGCGCCGTCTCTCCGCGAATGACGCAGCCGAGCGCGATGGCGCCATCGAAAGCGCTGCGGCCGGCGGCACGCGCCGCCGCTGCTGCCGCCAGCACTTGCGGAATTTCGAGCGCGCCGGGAACCGTGCAGCGTTGGAACGTCGCCCCGCGCGCCGACAATTCGGCCGTCGCGCCGTCGACCAGCATGTCGGCGATGCCTTCGTAGAAGCGCCCCTCGATGATGAGGATGTGCGCGCGCACGGGCGACACCGACGCGTGGTCCTTGGCGGGCGTTGATTTGACGACCATGCTCTATTCGATCCTGCGTGTGCCGGTGATGCTGAGGCCGAAGGCTTCGAGGCCCACATAAACATGTGCCGGCGATGTTGTCAGAAGTTCCATGTTCTTGACGCCGAGATCGGCGAGAATTTGCGATCCGATGCCGATTTCCACCTGGCGGCGCTCGCGCGCCGCGGTCTTTTTGCCGTCCGGCTCGGTCTGGCGCAGCACCCAATCGGAAATCGCCTTCGGCCTCAAATCGCGAATGAGCACGATGACGCCGCGCCCTTCCTTCTCGATGGCGCGCATCGAGCGCACGATGATGTTGTCGCTCTCGTCGCCGCCAACGCCGATGACATCCGACAGCACATTCAAAGCATGCACGCGCACCAGAACCGGACCGCCGCCCGCAATCTTGCCCTTGACCAGCGCGATGTGCTCGGCCGGCTCCACCGTCGTTTCATAGACGTGCATATCGAATGTGCCGGCGATGTTCGTCTCGACACTCGTGCGCGCAACATGCTTGACGATGCGGTCGTTGCGCAGCCGATAGGCGATCAGATCTTCGATGGCGCCGATCTTCAGCCCGTGACGCTTCGCGAACGGCACGAGGTCGTCCATGCGCGCCATGGTGCCGTCGTCGTTCATGATCTCGCAGATGACCGCCGCCGGATTGAGCCCGGCAAGGCGCGCCAGATCGACGGACGCTTCGGTATGTCCGGCGCGGATCAGAACGCCGCCCTCGCGCGCAATCAGCGGAAAGACGTGGCCGGGCGAGACGATGTCGGCGTGTCCCTTGGTCGGATCGATGGCGGTGGCGATGGTGCGCGCGCGATCGAAGGCGGAGATGCCGGTCGAGATGCCTTCGCGCGCTTCGATCGACTGCGTGAACGCCGTGCGGTTGCGCGAGGCATTCGCGCGCACCATGAATTCGAGCCGGAGCTCCTGGGCGCGCGCCTGTGTCAGCGTCATGCAGATCAGGCCGCGGCCGTGCTTGGCCATGAAGTTGATGGCGTCGGGCGTTGCCATCTGCGCCGGGATCACGAGATCGCCTTCGTTCTCGCGATCTTCGGCGTCAACGAGAACGACCATGCGGCCGTTCTGCATCTCTTCGACGATCTCCTCGATCGGCGAGATGACGCTGCCGGTCTGGGCAGCGGCCTTTGTGCTGGCGTTCTTCACGGACGGAACTCCAAGAGGCGCGCCACGTAGCGCGCGAAAACGTCGACTTCCAGATTGACAGTCTCGCCCGGCCTTTTGGCCCCCCACGTCGTCACCGTCAAGGTGTGCGGAATGAGGTTGACGCCGAAGCGGGTGCCGGACACCTCGTTGACCGTCAGGGATGTGCCGTCAAGCGCCACCGAGCCCTTGGGCGCGATATAGCGCGCCAGGTGTTCCGGCGCCTCCAGAACAAAGCGGTGGCTCTCCCCATCGACGGTTGTCGATACGATGGTCGCAACGCCGTCAACGTGGCCAGAGACGATATGCCCGCCGAGTTCATCGCCCGCCCGCAACGATCGTTCTAGATTAACGCGCCGGCCAACGGCCCACTGCGACAACGACGTCTTGGCCATGGTTTCGTTGGACACATCGACCTTGAAGCGGGCGCCCGTGCCGTCAGGCGCAATCGACGTTGCCGTCAGGCAGCAGCCGTCGCAGCAGATCGACGCGCCGGTTGCGATCGATGCCGCCGCATACGATGTGGCGATTTCAAACTGCCCGCCCGCACGATGAACCACGGTGCCGACATCGCTGATCAGTCCGGTGAACATACTTACCATCCTTGCGTGAGTTTGGGTCGTCCAAGCCGCCAGAGTGTATCAGGTCCAACGCGGCGATGATCGGTGATCACCAGCGGCAGCGGTCCGAGCCATTGCCGCGCCATCTCGGCGATGGCAACCGGATCGCCCCGCGTCGTGCCTTCATCCGTCGCGCCGCCACGCGGGCCTTGCGCGATATACAGCGCCACCTCATCGACGAGTGCGGCGTCGGCGAACGAACGCCAGATCGCCGGACCGCCTTCAACGAGCAGGCGTGTGATGCCGCGCCCGACAAGTTCCTCGAGAACAGCCGACAACCACAATCGCCCGCCGATAGCACTGACCTCAATCACCTCGACGCCCAGCGCTTCGAGCGCAGCTTTCCGGTTGGCATCAACGCCGCGCGCCGCAAACACCCAAAGCGGCACATCGCGCGCGCTCGCCACGATCTTCGACGTCACGGCAATATCGAGCGTGCGCGCCAGCACCACGCGAACGGGTGAGCGCGCAGCGAGGCCCGGCAACCGGCAGGTCAGCACGGCATCATCGGCAGCGATGGTACCAGAGCCGACAAGAATAGCGTCGGCCTTGGCGCGCAACAGATGGCCATGCGCGCGGGCGGCTTCGCTGGTGACGAACGTTGGCGCCACGCCCGTGCCGCGCGGAACTTGGCCCATGGCATCGAGCGCCAGCTTCAACGTGACGAACGGCCGGCGCTCGGTGACGCGCACGATATGCCCGCGCGTGACCCAGCGCGCCGCCGCTGCTTCGACGCCGCGTGTGACATCGAGACCCGCCGCGCGCAGCCGATCGAGCCCGCGCCCGGCGACGCGCGGATCGGGGTCCTCGATGGCGACGACGGCGCGCTTCAATCCGGCGGCAACGATGGCGTCGGCGCAGGGCGGCGTCTTGCCGAAATGCGAGCACGGTTCAAGCGTCACGTAGATGGTTGCGCCCTTGGCCCGCGCACCGGCATCAGCGATGGCCTGCGTTTCAGCATGCGGACGTCCGCCAGGCGCGGTGACGGCGCGTGCGATCACGATGCCTGCCGCTTCATCGGCAATAACCGCGCCAACCGACGGGTTCGGCGCCGTCTGCCCCAAGCCACGCTCTGCCATGCCGAGCGCGATCGACATCATCTGACGGTCGAAACTGGCACGATCGCTGGCCGTCATGACATCCAAGGTTGCCGTATCGTCGTCACACATGAGAGCCTGCATCGCACGCTGAGGCCGCCGTCGCCGTCTGCGCGCGATGACGTCACTTGTCGCGTTCGGGCTCATCGCGCGGCGTAACGGCGTCGCGCGCTGCATCCCCGCCACGGCGTTCGCGCACGTCACTCGCTATTTCGCGCAGAACGGCCTGGAAGTCCGAGGCATCCCTGAAATCGCGGTAAACGGAGGCGAAACGCACGTAGGCGACGGGATCGAGCTGGCGCAGCGCCGCCATCACCAACTCGCCGATTTCCGCCGAAGTAATCTCGCTTTCGCCCGAACTTTCCAACTGCCGCACCAGCCCTGTGACCAGACGCTCAATGCGTTCGGGTTCGATCGGCCGCTTGCGCAGCGCCACCTCGACCGAGCGCGAAAGCTTGTCGCGGTCGAAGGGCACGCGGCGCTGCGAGCGCTTTATCACGGTCAATTCGCGCAATTGCACGCGTTCAAAGGTCGTAAATCGTCCGCTGCAGTCCGCGCACTCGCGGCGACGGCGGATGGACGCGTTCTCATCCGACGGCCGGCTGTCCTTGACTTGCGTATTCTCGCTTCCGCAGAACGGGCAGCGCATGTCGCGTGTACTCCTGGTGGCTCGTCGCGAACCCTAGCGCTTATCGCGCGGCTGGCGATTTTCCTAGCCGGATTCTGAACCCTGTAAAACAGGCGCACCCGAAGCCGGCGGTGGGCGTTTCAAACGGCACTTGAAGAGAAGCACGCGGATTATCGCGGCATTTCTATCAGCGGCCCTCCGCGCGCTCCCGCCGCTCGAAATCGGCGCGTGCGGCGTGCACCTCGGCGATGTTGGCTTCGGCCCAGCTATCGAGTTTGCGCACGGTGGCGGCGAGCGAGCGGCCAAGATCGGTCAGTTCATAGTCGACGCGCGGCGGCACTTCCTGATGATCCCTACGCGCGACGAGGCCATTGCGTTCGAGTTCGCGCAGCGTCTGCGTCAGCATTTTCTGCGAGACGCCGCCGATGAGGCGCATCAGTTCGCCGTTGCGCATCGGTCCGCTGCGCAGGGCCGGCAAGATGAGCAGCGTCCATTTGTCGGCGATGAGTTCCAGAATGGCGCGTGACGGGCACGCTTGCGCATAGACGTTCGCCTGCCGGCAGAGCTCGGGCGTCACGGGCCCGGCTGCGATGACGATCTTGCTGACCAATCTCATCTCCTGAGTAGTTACCAAAAGGTGCGTACTTTACCGCTGGTAATTACTAGGCCTATCACGTCCGGCATGGATTTCAACCGCCATGGAGCACGCCAGCATGACCAAGATCGCCATCGTCTATCATTCGGGTTACGGCCACACTCGTGTCGTCGCGGAACATGTCGCCAAGGGCGCGGCGAGCGTGCCGGGCGCAACGGCGACGTTGTACAAGGCTGAAGACCTCGCGGCGCCTGATGCCGGCCCGTGGGCGGAACTTGCAGCGGCCGACGCCATCATCTTCGGCGCCCCAACCTACATGGGTTCGGCGTCGGCGCCGATGAAGCAGTTCATGGACGCGACCTCGAAGGCGTGGGCCGCACACGGCTGGAAAGACAAGATCGCGGCCGGTTTCACGGTCTCGGCAAGCTGGTCCGGCGATAAGCTGTCAACGCTGATGCAATTCGCCGTTCTCGCCGCGCAGCACGGCATGATCTGGGCCGGCACCGGCATGATGCCCGGATACAACGTCAGCACCGGTTCACCGCAAGACTTGAACCGTGTTGGATCGTTCCTCGGCATGATGGCGCAAGCCAATGCCGATCAGGGGCCGGACGTGGCGCCGCCGGACGCCGACCGCAAGACGGCTGAACTCTTTGGCGCGCGCATCGCGACGGTCGCAGAACGATGGAGCAAGGCCGCCGCGTGAGGCGCACCCGCACGTTGTGATCCGCACGCTCGAAACATTTTCGGCGCGGTCTCGATTGAGACCGCGCCGATGTGTTTCGCTGAAGGTCTTGCCGCGTTAAGCGGTGGCGATCACGAATAGATCGGGAAGCGCGCGCAGAGCGCCGTTGCCTTTGCCTTGACAGCGGCTTCGACAGCGCCGTTGCCGGCTTCGCCGTTCTTCGACAGGCCATCGAGCACTTCCGTGATCAGGCGGCCGATTTCCTGGAACTCCGCAACGCCGAAGCCGCGCGTCGTACCGGCCGGCGAACCGAGACGGATACCGGACGTGACCATCGGCTTTGCCGGATCGAACGGAATGCCGTTCTTGTTGCAGGTGATGTGCGCGCGACCCAGCGACTTCTCGGCGATGTTGCCGGTCAGGTTCTTCGGACGCAGATCGACCAGGATCAAGTGGCTGTCCGTGCCGCCCGAGACCAGCGCGAAGCCGTTCTGAACCAGCACTTCGCCCATGGCCTTGGCGTTGTCGATGACGTTCTTGATGTAGATCTTGAAATCGGGACGCAGCGCTTCGCCGAACGCAACCGCCTTGCCGGCGATGACGTGCATCAGCGGGCCGCCCTGGATGCCCGGGAAGATCGCCGAATTGAACTTCTTGGCGAGGTCTTCGTCGTTCGTCAGGATCATGCCGCCGCGCGGGCCGCGCAACGTCTTGTGGGTCGTCGTGGTGACGACATGGGCGTGCGGGAACGGGCTCGGATAAAGACCGGCGGCGACAAGACCGGCGAAGTGCGCCATGTCGACCAGGAAGTGCGCGCCGACTTCATCAGCGATCTGGCGGAACGCGGCGAAGTCGATGACGCGCGGATAGGCCGAGCCGCCGGCAATGATGATGCGCGGCTTGTGCTCATGCGCAAGCTTGCGCACTTCGTCCATGTCGATGCGGTGCGTGTCGGGCTTGACCATGTAGTGCACGGCCTTGAACCACTTGCCCGACTGGTTGACGGGCGCGCCGTGCGTCAAGTGACCGCCGGCCGAGAGCGACAGACCGAGGATGGTGTCGCCCGGCTGTGCGAGCGCGTTGAACACGCCCTGGTTCGCCTGGCTGCCCGAGTTCGGCTGCACGTTGGCGAAGTTGCAGCTAAAGAGCTTCTTGGCGCGCTCGATGGCCAGTTCTTCCGCGATGTCGACGTACTGGCAGCCGCCGTAGTAGCGCTTGCCCGGATAGCCTTCAGCATACTTGTTGGTCAGCACCGATCCGGCGGCGTCGAGGACGGCCTGCGAGACGATGTTTTCCGACGCAATGAGTTCGATCTCATTCTGCTGCCGGCCGAATTCCTTCTGAATGGCGCTGAACAGCTCGGGGTCGGTTTCCGACAGATGAGCCTTGAAGAAGCGGTTGGTTTGAGCGTTGGCCGGAGCCGGAGCGGTCGACATCAGGGCGTTCCCTTTGGTTTTTTGTGAACTGGGCAGTTGCGGCTTAAGGCTTTGACCCAGCTTTCACTTCAGAAAAGCACGAAGCAGGGCGATCGAACGAGTGCTGAAACGGAAGACGTCCGGCCACGGCTGGCGCCTCTCGGGGCCGATGTCGGAGCGCGGAGCGAACTTGCGACCATAGTAGGAGGGCGATGGGCAGTGCTCAATACTTAAGTCGACGCCCTGCCCCGCGTAAAAACCGCGCGGCGGACCACGCTCAGCTCATACCGTGAGGGCACGAATTCAGATCACTGGTCGGATCATTGGGTGGACTGAATGGCGGACCGGATGGCCCGTCATTCCGCGGCGAGGCTGAGGCTCGCCTGAAGCGCCAGCGGGCACTGCGACCACAGCTCGGTCAAGCTGGCGACGAGCTGATCCATATCGGCATCGGTGTGCAGCGGCGTCGGCGTCAGACGCAGACGCTCCGTGCCGCGCGGCACGGTCGGATAATTGATCGGCTGCACGTAGATGCCGTGGTTCTGCAGCAGCACGTCCGACAGCACCTTGCAGCGCACCGGATCAGACACCAGAACCGGCACGATATGGCTCGGCCCTGAGATGACGGGAAGATCGGCGCCAGCCAAGCGGCGCTTCAACGTGCGCGCGCGTTCCTGGTGACGCTCACGCTCGATCGTCGACGATTTGAGATGGCGGATACTGGCCAGCGCGCCGGCGGCAAGCACGGGCGCCAGCGAGGTGGTGAAGATGAACCCCGGCGCATACGAGCGCACGGCATCGCACAGATTGCGCGAGGCGGCGATGTAGCCGCCCATGACGCCAAAACCCTTGGCAAGCGTGCCGTTGATGACGTCGAGGCGATGCATGACGCCATCGCGCTCGGCAATACCGCCACCGCGCGGGCCGTACATGCCGACGGCGTGCACTTCGTCGAGATAGGTGAGCGCGTTGTATTTTTCAGCGAGATCGCAGATGGCGGCAATCGGCGCAACGTGGCCGTCCATCGAATAGACGCTCTCGAACGCGATGATTTTCGGCGTTTCGAGCGGCACCGACTTCAGCTTGGCTTCGAGGTCGGCGACGTCGTTGTGCAGGAAGATCTTCTTGGGACCGCGACCGTTGCGGATGCCGGCGATCATGGACGCGTGGTTCTTCTCGTCCGAGAAAATCACGCAGCCCGGCAGCAATTGCACCAGCGTCGACAGCGCGGCTTCGTTGGCGACATAGGCCGACGTGAACAGCAGCGCCGTTTCCTTGCCGTGCAGATCGGCGAGTTCCTGCTCGAGTTCAACGTGATAGTGAGAGGTGCCGGAAATGTTGCGGGTGCCCCCCGAGCCGGCGCCGACGGCGTCGATGGCTTCATGCATGGCGGCAAGCACCTTGGGGTGCTGGCCCATGCCCAGATAATCGTTGGAGCACCAGACCGTGATCGGACGAGAGGTTTCAGCACCAATGGCGTCGGCCTTGGGGAAGGCGCCGCGGCGGCGTTTGATGTCGGCAAAAACCCGATAGCGGCCTTCGCGCTTGATGGCAGTCAGCGCGTCGCTCAACTTCTGATCGTAATTCATGCGATCGATTTCACTCCCGAACCCGGATTTCCCGGATTTTTTGGCGGATTATGACCACCGAGCCCACGGCTGCAAAGCGTTGTTTCGTCGCGCACTTGCCTGCCAGTCTGTTCTGGCAATGTTGTGGCATTCCTGCAAGACGGCCGTGACCGAAGGGCCAGCTCGGCGCAATGCTTAGACGGCGCTACGGTCCCAGACATTGCTCCAGATCAAAGTTGCAGCGGTCGGCCGCACGACGCGGCCTTGTTCTCCAACTTTAGAGTTCTCCGACTTTAGAAGGAGCGGGACGGGCAGATGTCCCAGCGCCGCGGAAACCCTACCGCCGGTCAGATTACAGCGCGCTGACGCAATTGTGCTCGGCCGTGACGCTACGACCGGGCATGAGGTCGATGGCCGAGACGCACCCGAGAACTGGGCAGTAAAGACTGGCCCGGGACAGGAGGCTGGCCATGGCCAAGCCACTCGCACGCCGGCAACTGCTCCCGCATCTCACGCTGATCTCACAGTGATGGTGACGCCGCCCCCTGGACATTGGGATCAACCCAAGGAACGGCGTCACCGCACCCAGACCTCAGTTCTTCGCTGCGGTCACGACCTTGGCGCGCTGTGCTTCAAGCCCAGCCATCAGCTCGCCCATCTCTTTTTCAGGAACGCCGAGCTGATAGAACGTCTCCTTGCACTCATGCAGGATGACGTCGAACTCGCGCGCAGTGATGGACAGGTGCGCGTGTGCCTGGTCCATGGGGCGGCCGATATAGACCTTGGGGCCGCCCGTGTTCTCGATGACCCACGTGGCGAGGATCAGCTTGAAGGCCGCGCGCTCGTTCAGATCATGAACGGCTTTCAGTGCCGGGTTCTTATTCAGAGTCTGATTGACGTAGATATTATCGACGAGATGATCGACGGCCGCCGCAACGGCTTTGTAGCCGCCGATGCGCTCATAGAGCGGCTTGTCCTCAGCGGCGAGCGGCGTTGCCAGCACGGTCAAGGACATGGCGAACATCGCCGCTAGGGCGAACAGTGACGGCTTGGCCCGTTGGGTTGTGTGCAAAGTCATCTGAAAAACCTCCCTTTATTGTTCTGCTTTAAAAGTCACGCCTAACTTGAAATCTTTGTTCGCAGTCTCGACGCATCCCTTGCGTCCGTCGCAAGCCAGCCTGCCGATAGAACCGCGCGCTCTTGAAAAAAAACGTGCGCTATTAAATTGCGCACAATTGATTAGCGCATAATTGACCCGCCCGCCAGAGGGTCATCCCGCACCGCCGAGCAGTGCACCTCAAAACGCGTGCATGCGCGAACGCGCAGACGCATCGGCGGAACACAACCGTCCGCGCCTAAACGCGGTGACGACACGTCAAACAATTGAAGGAATGGCGGTTGCAGCGCCGCGCCGGCGTCTATTCCGCCGCGTCGGCCGCACACTCGTCGCCGAGGCGGCCGATCATCGCCATCAGCTCTCCGCGCAGCGCCATGATCTGACGCTCCGACATCTGCAGGCGGCAGGCAACGTACTTGCGCGCGTCGAGCGCATCGTTGCGCAGCCCGGCACCCTTGGCCGTCAACGAGACTTCAACTTCACGCTCGTCCGTCTTGCTGCGCTTGCGCTTGACGAGCTTCATCATCTCGAGCCGCTTGATGAGCGGTGTCAGCGTGCCTGAATCCAGGAACAGCCGTTCGCCGATGTCCGACACGGTCAGCCCGTCGGCTTCCCACAGCACGATGAGCACGAGGTACTGCGGATAGGTGAGCCCCATGGGCGCCAACCGAACGCGGTAGGTCTTGGCGATCGCGCGCGTCGCCGCGTAGAGCGCGAAGCAGAGCTGATTGTCGAGTTGCAATAACTCGTAAGACAGCGAAGACTTTTCGCGTTTCACCGGTGAGGCATCCTTATGGCGTGCTCGCGGGCCGCTCAGACGCAAAAGCCTGGCACATCGCCTGACTGAGCCCAGGAACGCGCCTGACACTCCCACAACCATCGCCGAACAGCCGCGAAAAAGCTAGCCGCCGGAAAGGCGCATTCGATCTTGGGTAAGGGCGAGGGTGACGTGGCACCGCTGGACCTGTCCCGCATCAAACGTCGCCGACTGACGCTTTAGCGGCGCGCCGAGGCGATCGCAACGAAGCGATATAGCGGTCGCGACCAAGCCGCCACCGCGCGTCACCCTATCAATAGTTCGAGGCCAAGGCGCCGACGCCATCGCGCTGATAGAGATCGCGGCGGAACTGGATCACGCCATCTTCGGTCGCCCAGGCGGTGACATAGACGAACTGCAACGGCACCGGCTTCTTGAGGCGGGCGTCGATGCGCGAGCCCGATTGCTTGACGTCTTCGATCTTGTCGGCCGACCAGCCCGGCTGACCGTTCAGCAACCATTCGGCGAGATGTTCGATGTTGTGCACGCGCACGCACCCCGAACTCGCCGAGCGGAAGTTGCGGCCGAAAATCGTCTCCGACGGCGTATCGTGCATGTAGACGGAATGCGCGCTGTCGAAGTTGATCTTCAGGAACCCCATCGGGTTATCCTTGCCCGGCTTCTGGCTGTAGGAATACATGCCGGGGCGCACCTTTTCCCAATCGATGTTGTCGGGGTTCACCTTCTTGCCGGACCCATCGAAGGCATCGATGTGGAACTTGTGCAGGACGTTCTGGCCCTTCTTCTGCATTTCGCGTCCGCGCGGAATGAGATCCTCGGACTCGACCGTCGGCGGCATGCGCCACATCGGATTGAAATTGAGCGTCGTGATCGACGACTTGAGCAGCGGCGTCTGGCGATCGATCTTGCCGACCACGCCCGCGTAGCGCGCAACGATCTGGCCGTTTTCCACGGCCTCGATCTGCGCCGCTGGAATGTTGACGATCACGTATTTCTTCGGCATCGCGCCGGCCAGCGATTGCAGGCGCGCGAGGTTGGCCTTGAGCTGCTTCAAGCGCGCATCGGCCGGAACGTTGAGGGCGGCAATCGTGCGCTTGTCGACAATGCCGGTGGGCGTCAGGCCGTTGGACGCCTGAAAACGCTTCACTGCTTTTTCGAGACCCATGTCGAACGATGCCGACCCATCGTCTTCGTCCTTGAGGTCGCCCGATGCCGCGAGCCGCGTGCGCAGCATGGCAACCGACGGCGCGCTCA
>JBOFCQ010000226.1:0-9610 GCA_051646145.1 Hyphomicrobium sp. | reverse complement strand
CCTTGCCCTGCCCGCTCTCGTGGAACTTCTGCAAGGCCTCGTCGATGGCGCGGCCAAGACCGCGGCACGCCCAGCCCATGTGCGTTTCGAGAATCTGTCCGACGTTCATGCGCGAGGGCACGCCGAGCGGATTGAGCACGACGTCGACCGGCGTGCCGTCCTCGAGGAACGGCATGTCTTCCGACGGCACGATCATCGACACGACGCCCTTGTTGCCGTGACGGCCGGCCATCTTGTCGCCCGGCTGGATCTTGCGCTTCACGGCAACGAAGACCTTGACCATCTTCATAACGCCCGGCGGCAACTCATCGCCGCGCTGAAGCTTGTCGACCTTGTCGACGAAGCGGCGCTCAAGGCCCTTCTTGGCCTCTTCGTACTGCTTCTGGATGGCTTCGACTTCAGCCTGCGCCTTCTCGTTGGTCAGACCGATTTCCCACCACTGGCTGCGCGGAATGTCGTCGAGGATGGCATCGTCGATCTTGGTGCCCTTGCGGGCACCGCGCGGACCTTTCGAGACTTCCTTGCCCATCAGCGCGTCCTTGAGGCGCGCGTAGACGTTGCGGTCGAGGATCTGCATTTCGTCGTCGCGGTCCTTCGCGAGACGTTCGATCTCTTCGCGCTCGATCGACATCGCACGCTCGTCTTTTTCGACGCCGTGACGATTGAAGACGCGCACTTCGACGATCGTGCCCGATACGCCCGGCGGCAGACGCAGCGAGGTGTCGCGCACGTCGGAGGCCTTTTCGCCGAAGATGGCGCGCAGCAGCTTTTCTTCCGGCGTCATCGGGCTTTCGCCCTTCGGCGTGATCTTGCCGACGAGGATGTCGCCCGGATGCACTTCGGCGCCGATGTAGACGATGCCGGCTTCGTCGAGGTTCTTCAGCGCTTCTTCCGAAACGTTCGGAATGTCGCGCGTGATTTCTTCCGGCCCGAGCTTGGTGTCTCGCGCCATCACTTCGAATTCCTCGATGTGGATCGAGGTGAACACGTCCTCAGACACGACGCGCTCGTTCATGAGGATCGAGTCTTCGAAGTTGTAGCCCATCCACGGCATGAACGCGACGAGCACGTTCTTGCCGAGTGCCAACTCGCCGAGCTCCGTCGACGGACCGTCCGCGATGATGTCGCCCGACGAGACCGCGTCGCCCACGTTCACCAGCGGACGCTGGTTGATGCATGTGTTCTGGTTGGAACGCTGGAACTTGCGCAGACGATAGATGTCGACGCCCGGCTTCGACGGATCGGTCTCTTCCGTGGCGCGGATAACGATACGGGTTGCATCGACCTGATCGACGATGCCGGTGCGGCGCGCCGCGATGGCCGCGCCTGAGTCGCGTGCCACCCGGTCTTCCATGCCGGTGCCAACCAGCGGCGCTTCCGCCTTGATCAGCGGAACGGCCTGACGCTGCATGTTCGAGCCCATCAGCGCGCGGTTGGCGTCGTCGTTCTCGAGGAACGGAATGAGCGCGGCGGCGACCGAGACGAGCTGCTTCGGCGACACGTCGATGTAGTCGACCTTATCGGGCGTCACGAGAAGCACGTCGCCATTGAAGCGGCAGGTGATGAACTCGCCCGTCAGCTTGCCCTTGGGATCGACCTCGGCGTTGGCCTGGGCCACGTGGTGGCGCATTTCTTCCATGGCCGACAGGTAGATGACTTCGTCGGTCACCTTCGAATTGACGACCTTGCGATACGGGCTCTCGATAAAGCCGTACTTGTTGACGCGCGCGAACGTCGCGAGGCTGTTGATCAACCCGATGTTGGGGCCTTCCGGCGTTTCAATCGGGCAGATACGGCCATAGTGCGTCGGATGCACGTCGCGCACTTCGAAGCCGGCGCGTTCACGCGTCAGACCGCCCGGGCCGAGCGCCGAAAGGCGCCGCTTGTGGGTGATTTCCGACAGCGGGTTGGTCTGGTCCATGAACTGCGACAGCTGCGAGGACCCGAAGAACTCACGCACCGCGGCCGCTGCCGGCTTGGCGTTGATGAGATCCTGCGGCATCACCGTGTCGATATCGACAGAGCTCATGCGCTCCTTGATGGCGCGTTCCATGCGCAGCAGGCCGACGCGATACTGATTTTCCATCAGCTCGCCGACCGAGCGCACGCGGCGGTTGCCGAGATGGTCGATGTCGTCGATGTCGCCCTTGCCGTCGCGCAGATCGACGAGCGTCTTGACCACGGCGAGGATGTCCTCACGGCGCAGCACGCGCATGGTATCGGGCGCATCGAGTTCGAGACGCATGTTCATCTTCACGCGGCCGACGGCCGAGAGATCGTAGCGCTCGCTGTCGAAGAACATGTTGTTGAACAGCGCCGTCGCCGCTTCGATGGTCGGCGGTTCGCCGGGCCGCATGACCCGGTAGATGTCCATCAGCGCTTCCTGGCTGTTGGCGTTCTTGTCAATGTTCAGCGTGTTGCGGATGAACGCGCCGGTGTTGATGTAGTCGATGTCGAGGATATGGAATTCCTTGACCTTCTGCTCCTTGAGTTCGGCGAGCAGGTTGGCGTCGAGTTCATCGCCGGCTTCGGCGAAGATGGTGCCGCTCTCGAGGTCGACGATATCTTCGGCGATGAAGCGGCCCGAGAGATCCTCGGCGGCAACCAGGATTTCCTTGAGACCGTTCTCGGCCAGTTCACGGGCGCGACGCGCCGTGATCTTCTCGCCGGCGCGCGCGATGACTTCACCCGACTTGGCGTCGGCCAGATCGGACTGGGGGGTCATGCCGCGGAACTTCTCGGCGAGGTACGGCATCTTCCAGCCGCGCTTCGATTCCTTGATGCCGATGTGCTTGTAGAAGTGCGACAGGATCTGCTCGTCGTCGAGGCCGAGCGCGTACAGCATCGTCGTCACCGGCAGCTTGCGGCGGCGGTCGATGCGCACATAGACGATGTCCTTGGCGTCGAATTCGAAATCGAGCCACGAGCCGCGATAGGGAATGATGCGGGCAGCAAACAACAGTTTGCCGGACGAATGCGTGCGGCCGCGATCATGATCGAAGAACACGCCCGGCGAGCGGTGCATCTGGGAAACGATGACGCGTTCCGTGCCGTTGATGATGAAGGTGCCGTTCGACGTCATGAGCGGCATGTCGCCCATGTAGACGTCCTGCTCCTTCACGTCCTTGATCGACTTCGAACCCGTCTCTTCGTTGACGTCGAACACGATCAGACGCAGCTTGACCTTGAGCGGCGCCGAGAACGTCATGTCACGCTGCATGCATTCGTCGACGTCGAACTTCGGCGGCTCGAAATCGTAGCGCACGAATTCGAGCGTCGACTTGCCGGCGAAATCGGAGATCGGAAACACGCTGCGGAAAACGGACTGCAGGCCGAAGTCGTCGGCGCGTCCACCGGCCGGCTCCTTGACCATCAGAAAGTCATCATAGGACGCTTTCTGCACCTCGATGAGGTTCGGCATTTCGGCGACTTCGCCGATCGATCCGAATTTCTTCCTCAATCGATTGCGATTGCTGAGAGTTTGAGCCATGTCCGCTCCTTCATGCTCGGCGATGCGGGAGGGGGTTTCCCGCGAACCAGTAAAATATCGTGCCGCGTGCCGGGCTCAGACCCGACCCTGAAAACGGCTCACCGGAGGGTCCTTTTCGAGGTCTTGCGACCCCTGAAAAACCCTCCGGAAAGCAGTTTTTTGGTTGCACACGGCGGCGCGCTTCGCGAAGCCTGCCGCCGTGTACGAGGCAATTGTCGTGCGCTGCGACCGCCTCGACGAGCGAGAGCCGCAGCGCACAGACAAAGAGCCATTACTTCAGTTCGACGACGGCGCCCTGATCTTCGAGCTGCTTCTTCAGCTTCTGGGCTTCGTCCTTCGTCACGCCTTCCTTGACGGCTTTGCCGCCGGCTTCGACGAGATCCTTGGCTTCCTTCAGGCCGAGACCGGTGATGGCGCGAACTTCCTTAATGACGTTGATCTTCTTGTCGCCGCCCGACTTCAGGAAGACGGTGAATTCGGTCTGCTCTTCGACAGCGGCAGCAGCAGCAGCCGGGGCCGCAGCGACGGCAACGGCGGCAGCAGCCGAAACGCCCCACTTTTCTTCGAGCATCTTTGCGAGTTCAGCGGCTTCGAGCACGGTCAGGCTCGAGAGTTCATCGGCGATCTTTTCGATCTTGGACATGATGTCGTTTCCTTCGGTTTGAACTTGTTAGTCGTTGATGCAGCCTTGGCTGCGATTGGCTCATGCAGTGGGCCCAAATGGCCCGCCGCCCACGTTGAGGCTCACTCGCCCTTCGATGCCTTCGCCTGGATGACGCGTGCGAGCTTGCCGCCCGGCTCCTTGATGGTGCGGGCGATTTTGGTCGCCGGCGCATTGAGGAGGCCGATAAGCTTGGCGCGCAGTTCATCGAGGGACGGCAGATCGGCAAGCGCCTTCACACCTTTCGCGTCGAGGATGGTCTTGCCCATCGCGCCGCCGAGGATGACGAGCTTGTCGTTCCCCTTGGCATACGTGACGGCAGCCTTTGCCGCGGCGATCGGATCTTTCGAATAGGCCAGGATCACCGGCCCCTTCATCAGACCCGAAAGCTTTTCGGCATCGGTATCCTTGAGCGCGAGCTGTGCCAGCTTGTTCTTGGCCACCTTCACAGTTCCGCCGGCATCGCGAACGCGACGACGGAAATCTGCGGATTGAGCGGCCACCATGCCGGTGTTGTGGGCGACCACCAGCACGCCGGTGTCCTTGAACACCCCGTGCAGACTGGTCACGAGCGCTTTTTTCGCGGCTCTATCCACGTCTCGTCTCCTTGCTGCGAAACACGCCTTATGCGTGCTCCGCGGGTTGCACCTTGCCGACTGTCTCCAGCGCATAGTCCGCGCGGGGCCAGACGACGTTTGGTCTGTCCTTGTCCCCGTGACCTCGCGAGCGAGGCGGCAGGGTGCTGACCCAGAAGGTTCAAACCGAACCGCCGGCGTTTTCGCGCCGGAAATTCGTCTTCACTTCTGTCTCATGCAGGCTCCCAGGCTTTGGGACTTAGGACACCGGCGCACCGGTGACACCCACAATCTCGGACAGTTACGGAGCGCCAGCGAACCGCCGCTCCGGTCGTGACCAGGTTGCCCCGGATTTCGTTCAATCGGCGCGAATACCGATTAGTTGACCGGGCCCGATGCCACAGTCGTCGCATCGACCTTGAGGCCGGGGCCCATCGTCGAGGACACCGATACCTTCTTCAGGTAGGTGCCCTTTGCGCCCTGCGGACGCGCCTTGATGACGGCGTCAACGAAGGCCTTGATGTTTTCGACCAGCGCCTGCTCGGTGAAGCTCGCCTTGCCGACGCCGGCGTGGACGATGCCAGCCTTCTCGACGCGGAATTCGACCGAGCCGCCCTTGGCGCCCTTGACGGCGCTCACGACGTCCATGGTCACCGTGCCGACGCGCGGGTTCGGCATCAGCCCGCGGGGGCCAAGCACCTTACCGAGACGACCGACGAGGCCCATCATGTCGGGCGTCGCGATGCAGCGATCGAAGTTGACCGTGCCCTTGGACACGATCTCGACCAGGTCTTCCGCGCCGACGATATCGGCACCGGCAGCCTTGGCTTCTTCAGCCTTGGCGCCCTTGGCGAACACGGCAACGCGCGCCGTGCGGCCCGAGCCGTTCGGCAGGTTGCACACGCCGCGCACCATCTGGTCGGCGTGCTTCGGATCGACGCCGAGGTTCATGGCGACTTCGACCGTCTCGTCGAACTTCGCCTTGGCGCGCGCCTTGATGATCTTGATGGCTTCATCGATGCCATAGGACTTGCCTGCGGGCAGGCCATCCTTCACCGACAGCATGCGCTTGCCGCCAGCTTCGCGTGTCGCCTTGATTTTATCGGCGCTGATTTGTGCTTTTTTATCGGCCATCGGCTTATTCCACCACCTTGAGACCCATGGAGCGGGCGCTGCCGGCAAGCGTTCTAGCTGCCGCGTCGATGTCGCTCGTGTTCATGTCCTTCATCTTCAGCTTGGCGATGTCACGCAACTGCGCGACCGTCACCTGTCCGGCAACGAGGCGGCCCGGCTCTTTCGAACCCGATCCACCCTTGCCGGTCGGCTTCAGACCTGCGGCCTTCTTGATGAGGAAGGTTGCGGGCGGCGTGCGCATCTCGAACGTGAATGAGCGGTCGGAATAGACCGTGATCTTCACCGGGATAGGCGTACCCTGCTCGAGATCCTTCGTCTTGGCGTTGAAGGATTTGCAGAATTCCATGATGTTCACACCGCGCTGACCCAGCGCGGGGCCGATGGGCGGCGACGGATTGGCCGCGCCCGCGGGCACCTGCAAGTTGATGTAACCGTCGATTTTCTTCGCCATAGGTTCCCCTACATAGTTGCGGCCGCAGCGCCTCGACGAAAGGCGATTTTGACCAGGGTTAGCGGTCCAACGGAGAGGTCACGGGTTCACCGCTTCCACTCCTCCCGCACGACACCGCTCGGCGCATCAGCGCCAAAACGGTTCCCGGCATGTAAGCCGGAATTGACGCGAGAGCACTGCGACAAAGGCCAACGCCTCAGCTCGCAACCTTCTCGACTTGACCGAATTCGAGCTCGACCGGCGTCGGCCGGCCGAAGATCGAGACGGCAACCTTGAGGCGCGTCCGCTCCTCGTCGACCTCTTCCACGACGCCCATGAAGGACGCGAACGGGCCGTCGGCAACCTTGACGTTCTCGCCGATCTCGAACGTGATCGTGGACTTCGGACGCTCGATACCTTCCTTCACCTGATGAAGGATGCGCATCGCCTCGTCTTCGGAAATCGGCATCGGCTTATTGTCGGCGCCGAGGAAGCCCGTAACCTTGGGCGTATTCTTGATCATGACGAAAGCCGCGTCGGTCATCTTCATCTTGACCAGCACGTAACCCGGCAGAAACTTGCGTTCCGCCTGGATTTTGCGCCCGCGCTTCACTTCCACGACTTCTTCCGTCGGCACGACGATATCTTCGAACAGGCCATCGAGCCCGCCAGCCTTGGCGCGCTCGCGGATCGCATCGGCGACCTTGCGTTCAAAGTTCGTATAGGCGTGCACGATGTACCAGCGGGTGCCGGGAATAGTCTTCTTGTCTTCGCTTTTCGCAGCGACCGTCATAGTCAGTGACCCTCTGCCTCAAGTCCCGTCAGGAGCCCAGCCCCAGGACGAGGCGCACGATCCAGCTCAAAGTCTGATCAACGAGCAAAAAGAAAATAGAGGCGAGCGCGACCATGATGAGAACCATCAAAGTCGTGATCCAAACCTCTTTACGCGTCGGCCAGGTGACTTTGGCAACCTCTTGCCTGACTTCCTGCATAAACGTGATCGGATTGAACTTCGCCATGAATATGCATTCCCAGTCAAACATGCGACAACTTGCCACAACCTGCCCCGGGCTTCCAGAGCAGGCGCGGCAAGCCAGGTACCCATCAGAAAGAGGTGGCAGGGGCGGAGGGTCTCGAACCCCCGACCTTCGGTTTTGGAGACCGACGCTCTACCAATTGAGCTACACCCCTAAGTGCGCGTCAACCCACGGCGCAACCAAGGGTTCGCGCTAACTACCTCTTTCAGGGCCCGCTTCCTTAGACCATGTTTTGGAGTTTGTCACGCGCTGCGGCGCGACGATTTTTCGAGCCTCATACGGGCTCGATCACAACGGCCGTGCCGTAGGCCAAAACCTCGGTTACGGCCGCGGCAATCTCGTTGGCATCATAGCGCATTCCGAGGATGGCGTTGGCGCCCATGCCCTGAGCTTGCGCGATCAAAAGGTCGAAGGCTTCCTGGCGCGTCTGCTCGGCAAGCTTCGTATAAACCGTGATATTGCCGCCAAACAGGATCTGGATGGAGGCGCCGATATTGCCGACGACGGACCGCGATCTGACCGTCAATCCGCGCACCATGCCAAGCGTGCGCACCACCCGGTAGCCGGAAATGTCGTTGGTTGTGACGACGAGCATGCGTTGTTCCCCCACCCGCGCCCAAGCGCGTGGCGATGCGCGCGGCGCAACTCTCTGGTTGACGTCAAAGGCTGGAGCGGGCGGCGGGAATCGAACCCGCGTCAATAGCTTGGAAGGCTATCGCATTACCATTATGCTACGCCCGCGTTCCTGTCGTGCCGTGCGACTGCCGGTCGAACCGGACCGGCACTATGAACCACAGTGCCGGTGCTTAACACTATCGCAGCCGAGACGCACGTTGCGTTGCGTCTCCCCGCCAAGCGTCACCCTTGCCGCCACCGGCGCGTGGCCTTTTCTAGTTAAATTCGGCGGACGGGCAACCGAAAAAAGTGCCGCCTTGCGTTGGCCGCACTCGAGCGCGGCAGCGCCACGGCGACGCATCTATATTATTGGCGTCGCTGCGCTACTCGATAAGCCCATCACGCGGGCCGGTCATGCCATGGTCCACTGGGCCAAAACGAGATTCGCCGCGGCGTCCGCGAACCGCGCCTGCAGCGCGTCGTGCCGAAGCAAGCCCGTTTGCGTGTCCGCGAACTGAACAACAGACGCGGCATTCACCGTTGCCATCCGCAGCGCCTCCCCGAGCGACGCTCCGCCGGCATAAAACGCGGCAAACGTCGATGAGAATGCGTCGCCGGCCCCCGACGTCCCAACCACGTTAACTGCGAGCGATGGGCAAAAGACGATGTCATCCGCCGTCGCGGCATAGGCTCCACGCTTACCGTCGGTCACGAGCACGACGCGCGGGCCGGCAGGCTCATGGCTGAGAAGCGCCGTCAGATAATGATCGAAGGCCATTTCGAAGCCGCTCGTCATGAGCCCGCGGCGCATCAATTCGGCGGCGGCCGGAAGGGCCGTCGTCGGCTCAGTGCGGCGGCGGCGCGGACGACCCGCCATCAGCCGTGGCACAAGTGTCGCCGCCTCAGTGCGGTTCATGCTGAGAAGCGCGATGTCGGCGAGCGATGCCGCGAAGGCATCGCCGCGTGCCGTGAGCTGCCGTATGCCGGGATTGACGGCCACGAACGCGCCGAGAGCGGCCGCCGCCCTCACGAGACTTGGGAACAGATCTGCCGATTGATCGCTAAGCCCGGTGATGTAGACGAGATCTCGCGCGAGCGCGGCGATTGGCACATCGCCTTCAACAAAGAGGCTGTTGGCGCCGCGATAGGTGAAGATCGCCGCATCGCGTTCGTGGGCCGAGATGAGAACGGAGGCCCCGGTGACAGCGCGATCCGTCACGACAAGATAGTCGGAGGAGACGCCCTCGGCGGCAAGTGTGCCGCGTATGGCATCGGCGCGCGCATCACGGCCGACTTTACAGACGGCGGCGACATCCATGCCGAGACGCGCGAAGCATACAGCCGAGTTGATGGCGCCGCCGCCCGAATGCGTGGAGATGATTTCAGCTTCTGTCTTGCGGCCAACTTCAAGCAGCAGACACGACTGCTCCGCGTTGTTCATCGACATACGCTCGATGGCGTCATCGCTGATGACAGCGATGGTGTCGATCAACGCACCGCCGATCGTCGTCACCTTCAGGATCGTTCGCTCCGCCACCTGTGATTGCGTCTCCCGCAGGTTCAGTCAGCCGCGCTCGTGCACACGAAGACGATAATATGTTTACGCGATACGACGCACGATGGCACCCGTCACGCATATGGCGACAACACCTGTTGCCGCCCAGAACA
>JBOFCQ010000211.1:0-22241 GCA_051646145.1 Hyphomicrobium sp. | reverse complement strand
GCACGCCTTCGATGTTGCCGCCGAACGGCGCGAGCCGCAGATAGAAACGGAGGATGTCGGTCTTGCTGTAGCGCTGCTCAAGTTCGAGCGCGCGCGACATCTGGCGAATTTTGCCAAGGCCGGTGCGTTCGTGGCGCTGGTCGAGCAGACGCGCGGTCTGCATGGTCAACGTGGACGCGCCCGAGACGAGGCGTCCGTAGACCAATCCTTGAGCGGCGGCGCGCAGCACAGCCGGCACATCGACGCCGCCGTGCCGGTAGAAGCGCTGATCCTCGAATGCCAAAAGCATCATCAGATAGCGCTGATCGACGTCTTTCGGCTCGACCGGCAACCGCCAGCGACCCTCAGCATTTGTGAAGGGACGCAGCAGGCGGCCATCGCGATCCACAACCACGGTCGATAGCTGCTCGGCTTCGATGGTCGACAGCGCCGGCATACCGGCAACCGCGGTCCGATACGTGGCGTAGCCACCGCCAACCGCGGCCAACGCAACGGCACACAGGGCTACGGCCGCTGTTCGCCAGCGCGACCGCTGCCGCGCGATCGGCGGCGACGGCACAACTGCCGCCTCCGCCGTCTCGTCTGTCGTGGTCGTTGCGCGATCGCTCATCGCTCGATCCTCACCGCGTACCAACCGTCAGCGTGCCGGCGGCGGAGCGTGCAAACCGCTCCGGCCGGTACATGTCCTCGACGGTCGCGGCCGGATGCACATAGGCGCCCGGTGTCACGGCGCGGACGATGTAGGCGATGGTGGCGGTCAGTGCCGGCGGCGTCGCGGCCTTGCTGTCGCCTGCGGCATTGGCCGTGTCGTTGCCGGCGCCGGCCGCGTCATCGCCCTCTTCTTCGCCTTCACCTTCCGCTTCGCCGTTGGCCGGCGCGGCCGCTTCGCTCGACGTGTCGCCTTCGTTGCGCACGTTGCTGCCTGAGAAGTTGAACGCCGCGACAAAGCGATCATCGCGGAATTCCGTATGCTCGGGTTCGGCCGTCGAGCGCACGAAGTCGAGACCGGCAATCGAGCCGCTATCGACCAGGCGCGGGTTTTCGATCTCTAAGCCCGCCGGCAGTCGATCGACCACCATCACGCGTCCGCCGGCCTCGTTCGACGTGATCTTCACCGTCATCACGAAGCGGTCGTTCTGCTTTACTTCAGACTTGCCGCCGGTCAGCGATTTGAGTTCGACCTTCTTGCCGTCGAGCGTGAACGCCTGCCGCTCGATCTTGAAGCCTTTCGAGATCGCGGGCTCCGGCGTCAACGCGGCGCCGATCACCGTCACCACCGCATCGACGGCGCTATCGCCGTTGTTGACGATGGTCAGCGGACCGGCCTTCAGTTCGTCGGCGGAGAGGCCGCGCAGCAGCGGACCCGCCACCGGCCCGCCGTTGATGGCGAGCGTCGTGGCTTTCACTTCGTCGTTCAAGGCCTTGGCGGCCAGCAGCATCCACGCCTGTTCCTGCGTCGATGTATAGCTGCGCGTCTCGTAGGCTTTGGCGATCACCGTTGCCAGTTTCGGCTTGGCGGCTTTCGCGATGCCGGTTTCGGCGGCAAGCGTTACGAGTGCTGCGCCGTCGCGCAGTGTCGAGCCGTAGTCGGCGCGATAGCCGCTGTCCGCTTCACCCGACATGCCGGACATGGCGGCATCAAACACGCGTTCGGCGCGTTCTTTGTCGCCCATCATGGCAAGCGCCGCGCCGATCTGCGCCTTGGCAAGCGGCGTCGAGAACTTCTCGAGCTTCGTGTCGGCGTAGTAGCGCAGATCGCCGACAGGCGCCCGCCCATTGCGCGCCAGCACATAGAGCGCATAGGCACGATCCTCGCCGCCCTTGTCGAAGTCTTCGGCGTAGGCGAGGAAGTTCTGCAAGCGGTCAAGGCCAAGCGCATACCCTTCGCGCTTCACCTCATAGCCGGCCTCCTTGGCGCGCGTCAGGAAGTCCATGACGTAGCCTGTCAGCCAGAGATCGCCGCCCGAGGGACCCCAGACGCCGAATGCGCCGGTTGAGTCCTGCATCTCGAAGACGCGGGCGATGGCCTGCTGCACGCGCTCCTTCAAGGCCTTGTCGGCGCCGATGCCAACCTGCGCGGCAACGGCATTGGCATAGACCAGCGGCAAGGCGCGCGACACGGTCTGTTCGGCGCAACCGTAGGGGTAGCGATCGAGCTGGCTCAGAAGCGTCGGCACATCGAGCCGCGCCGCCGGGCCAACCGATACGTTGACGCGTGTACGTGAAGCGATGAGGTCATGCACGATGTCGCTGGAGACTGTCAGCTTGCCACCTTTTTCCTTCAGCGACGACACGGTGGTGCGGCGGATGTCGCCGGCCGGCGGCATGACTTCGAATGTCATGTCGCGTGCCAGCTTGATGCCGTTCGGCCCGCTCACCGATACTGAAAGCGTCATCGGGCCAACGTCTTTCGGCTTGTAGGCGATGCGCTCCAGCGTCTTTGCGCCGTTGGCGAGCTTGGCCGTGCGATCGGCAACCGCCGTCAGCTTCTCGGCGCCGCTGTCGCCACGCTTTTCGGCAACCGATAGCGTGAACTCGGCATCGCCCGCTTCGATGTTGTGGATGTCGAAGCCAAGCTGCGCGTCGTCACCGAGCGTCAGAAAGCGCGGCACGGCAACGGTCAGTGCAACGGCGTCGCGCACAATGAGATCGGCTTCGCCGTGGCCGGTCTTGTCGGCGCTCCAGGCCACCGCCATCATGCGCACCGTGCCGTTGAAGTCCGGCAGCGTGAACGAAACCTTGGCCGTGCCGTCCGCCGCCACCTTGACGATGCCGGAGAACAGCGACACGACCGTCTCGACCGTCGGATTGCCCTGCATGACCGGGCTCGATCCATCGCCGCCGGAGCGGAACTTGCCGCGATCGGCGCGCATGCCGTCGATGAGGCGGCCGTAGAAGTCGCGCATCTCGAAGGCGAGTTTGGTTTGCGCGTTGAACCACTGGTCCGGCGCCGGCGTCTCGAACCGCGTCAGGTTGAGAATGCCGAGATCGACGGCGGCAACGGTCACATAGGCGTCTTCGCCGGCTTTCAATCCGTCGATCTTCACCGGCACGTCGATGGTCGTCGACGGCTTGATCTTTTCCGGCACCGTCAGCGCAATTTTCAAGGCGCGCGCGTCCTTGTCGAGCGCCAGCCATTTGACGCCAACGGCGCGGCCCGGCATGCGCTTGTCGGCTTCGTCCATCGGTCGATAGACGAGTGCCGCCACATACGCGCCCGCGCCCCAGTCTTGCGCCACATCGAGCGAGACTTCGCCGCCGCCTTTGGGAATGTCGGCATCCTTGATCAGGTGCACTTTGCTGCCGAGCACGGCGATCATGGCCTTGCCGCCGAGTTTGGAGGCGATGCGCAGCTTCGCGCTGTCGCCGGCCTTATAACTCTCCTTGTCGAGGGCGATGTCGAGCTGCTCGGGGCTGTCGACGTTTTCGCCCGACGTGTACCAGCCGGATGAGAACAGATAGCTCGATGCCGGTCCGCCGGCATTGGCGGAGGCGATGTCGAGACGGTAACGGCCCCAGCCGAGCTTCTGCGAAATCTTGGCGGGTGCGTCGGCAAGCGTCGCCAGCGAGCCGTTGGCGATCTTGCGTTTCATCGTCACGGCTTCATAGGTCCAGTTGCCGTCGCGGCGATACCATTGCCAGTTGGTGTCGAGACGGGTCAGCGTCCACGCGAGGCCGTCGGCAACAGCCTGCTTGCCGGCCGCGTCGAGCATGACGATGTCGAATGCCGCCTCGCCGTCTTCCTCGGCTGTCGCGTTGGCAAAGAGCGGCTTGATGCCGATGCGCGGCGCTTTCATGTCGACCGGCAGCGTCACGTTGCGCTCGATGGTGCGGCCGCCCGCTTCGCGCAGCTTGACCAGGATTTGCGCTTCGAGCGGACGGTCGGTCTTTGCAATCGCCGGCAGCAGCACGGGGATCGCGGCCTTGCCGCTGCTATCCGTGATCAGGTTCGCATCAAGCGGTTTGCGCACCGGATTGACGAACTCTTCGGCCTGCCCGAACCGGTAGCCGGGGAACGCTTCCAGATCCTTGTCGGACGCCTTGACGATGATTTCGCCTTCGATGCCGAGTGCGGCGGCCGGCGGGCCATAGAGATAGCGGCCGATGGCGTTGAGCGTTGCCGTCTCATCCGGCACCAGGGCTGGCGTTGCGGCTTCGAGTTTCATGTCGAGGCGTTCGGGCACGAAATCCTCGACGAGGAAGGCGCGTCCGGCGATGGCGTCGGCCTTGGGATCGGTGTGCAGCCACAAGCGCCACGTGCCCGTCATCGCCGTCTTGGCGAGCGGCAGCGTCAGCGTGCGCCCGCCGAGGCCCTGGTCGTTCATGACGAGGCGCGCATGTTCGACGCCATCGGGCCGGGCGACGATCAATGTCGTCGGCACGCCGGGCGCGGCACGGCCTTCGCCATCGCGGACAAGCGCCGACACCTGCACCTCTTCGCCGCCGCGATAGACGCCGCGTTCGGTATAGACATAGGCATCGACCGGGCCTGCCGCGTCGCGGCCTTTGACGCCGCGGTCGGAAAGATCGAACGCGCTGCCGGTCAGATCGAGGAAGGCGAATTCGCCTGAGCCCTTTTCGGCCATCAGCACAGCCGGCGCGAGGCCGCCTTCGCCCTTAGCGATGGCCGCCTCGAAGCGAACGTAGCCATTGGCGTCGGTTGCCGCTTCGGCCAGCACTTCGTTATTGCGGGCGACGAGTTTCACCTTGGCGCCGGCGATCGTCGTAGCATCGGCCAGCGAGCGCACGAATGCGTGCACGCCGTCCTTGCCGGAAAACGCCGTCAGGCCGAGATCGGATACGATGAACCATTGCGTGGCGCGCGCGCCGTCGTCGCCTTTCTGCTTTTCGGCCGGCTTGGCGATCATCACGTAGGCGCCGGGCTGCAAAGCGCCCGTCGCGTCGGTGACGGGAATGGCCGTCGTCACTTCACGGTTGAGTTCGGTCGCGATATCCATTTCGCCGGAAAAGATCTTGGTGCCGGATTTGTCGCGAATGGTGTCGACTTCATACGACCAGAGCTGGCGCTGAAAATCGCCGGACTGCAGCAGCGTTGCGAGTGAGCGGTCGCCGATGCGATACACATCGACGGCGACGCGCGCGGTATTCGTCGTGACCAGCGGAATGCCCTGCTGGCCGCGGCTTGGCAGCACGTACGATTTGCCGGTGAAGCGCACTGACGCCGTGCGGTCGGGCACGTAGACCGCGATGTCAGCGGTCTTGTTCAGCGTTTCGCCGATGTTCGACGGCAGTCCGGCGCGCACCTGCACCTGATAGCGCTCGCCGTGCTTCAGTCCTTCGATGCAGATATTCTGGCCCTCTTGCGATAGAGAGGCGGGATCGCGGCCATTGATCGACAGGAACTTGCCGACGTCGCCTTCCGTGCGCGACAGTTCTTCGGAGAACTGCAGGCAGAGGCGCGGCTCGGTCGCTTCCGAATCGGTCTTGTAATCGGTCATTCGGAAACCGTGCTCAGCGCGCAGTCGGTCATAGGCTTCCCGTGTCGTCTGATTGTCGGCAAGCTCGGCGCTGAGCTTGTAGGCATCGATGGCCGGGCGCCAATACGAGCGGCGCTCGAAGGCCTGCGCAAGAACGGCCAGCGCCTTGGCTTTGGCGGCTTTGTCTTTCGCGAATTCCAGCGCCTTGTAGGCCGCGCCCGAGGCGTTGACGGGCAAGTCGTAGCGCTCGCTGCCCTTGTCGGCGTCTGGCTTGATGGCGAGCAGCGCTTCGGCGAGACCGAGCCAGGCGGCGCCGTCCTTGCCGTCGACCGCCACGACGTTGGCGAGCAGGCGCGAGGCGGCGCGGGCGTCGGTCGCCATCAGCTTGGCGGCCTCGACCTTGAGGTCGGCCGATTTGGCGACGGCCGGCTTCCAGTTGGATTTGAGGAATGCCTCGTAGCGCTTGGCGTCCGCTGCCACGCCCTGGTGGGTGAACGTACGTTCGGCCGCGGCCAGCGGCGGCCCGGCGATACCGGCAACGAGTGCGGTCATGAGAGCGAGGCGCGCGAGAAATGTCATATCACCACCCTTGAGATGTGCCGCCGCGGCGGACGCGGTCGTGCGACGGTCCGGTGCCAATATCGAGCACCGCTGAACCCATGATAACCCCATCACGGCCTAAGGGCATAACCTCGGCGGTAAATTGGGATTTGCGTGATTTTTCGCTTTTATGCCTGTTGATCAGGCCGCTGGCCGGCCGCTGTGCAGCCCTTGGCGTGATCAAAACGCCGAAAGAGCCGCGCGCGGGGGGCTCGCACGGCTCTCAGGGCGTCGCGGGGAGGGGGCAGGTTTGGCGCGGGGGGCCGTAAGGTTAAGGCCGGTGCTCAGCGGCGCGACGAAGACGTGCCGTGATCGGCCGGGGCGGCAAGGGCAGCGCCCGTCTGATGAGCGATCACGAATTCGGCGGCGATGGTCTTGACGCGATTGGCGGGCGTTGCCTGCAGCCACAGGCGTTCGAACGACACGGCTGCGTGGCGCACCGCCTTGGCGTCGCCCGCGATGTGCAGTTCGAAGGCATCGCGCTTCGTCGGGTCGCGGCGCATGCAGTCGCCGAGCCAGGCGCGATCACAGCCCATGTCGAGCTGTTCGTGGGCCGACGCAAAGCGGGCATCGCGCAACATGCGCGTTTCGACGTTCGGCAGATCGAGCAATTGCAGATCGTCGGCGGTGCCGGTTTCGGCGTCGAGGAAAATGGCGCGGATGACGACGTGATGCGAGGCGGGTTCGGCGGCAATGGCGGCCAGTGCGCGGGCAACAGGGCTATCGGGGGCGCGGGCGACAACGTTGACCGACGTCTGACCGCCAGCCAGGCATTCCGAGATCAGGGTACGAAGCTTGGCTTCCTTCTCCTCCCGACCAACGTTGAATGACTGCGGCGGGGTGACGAAGCGCATATGGTTCATTCCTTGAATTTGCTCAGTACGCCAGGAAAAGCACGCGACCTGACGACTGCCCTTTTGTTGTGCCGCTCATTAAGGCCCGAAGATTGTTAAACAACGGTTTCGGGCCGCATCGAATTGGGAAGTTTCCCGGTAAAGCTCTGTTCTGCATCCAGAAAATTCCCGAAAAAATTATTCGGCGGCCGGCGGCGCCATGCGCCCGATGAACGCCAGTTCGGCGGCCGTCAACTCGCTGTCGTGAATGTCGCGGACAGGTTCGTCGTCCTCTATCGTTTCGATCTCTTCGACGCCCTGACGCGCGGCAGTGATCGCCGGCGTATCGCGCATCACCCGGTCCGTTTCGAAGGCCGGCGCGATGGCGCGATCTGCGATCGCCGGAGCGGCCGTCTCCGTCGCCGTGCTTTCGACCAGCGTCTTCAGCGCTTGCGGAATGGCGGCCGCACTCGCCGGCACGGAATAGGTCGCGGTTTCCCGGCTGAGCGTGACGTCGATGCGTGGCTCGGCGGGGCTGCGCTCAAGGCCGCGCTCGATCTTGGCAAGGCGCTGGCTCAGCGGTTCGACGCCATCGTCGCTGCGCTGGATACGTGCCGCCATCACCGAGCCAATGAGGCCCGGCGTGCGCGGGAAGGCATTGCCGTCAGACTGTGTCTGCGGGCGCTGCAGATGCAGGATGTTGCTGAGGCTGCGCGGACGCTCGCTCTGTGCGGGCGTGGTTGGCGCATTTTGCGTAGCGTCGACGGCAGCAACTGGCATCGCTGGCATCGCGGCGCGCACGCGCACATCCGCCTCGGGATGCGGCGGCGGCGGCGAGCGGGGCACGCGGGGCGCCTGTGGTGCGGTTGCGTGACCGGTATGTGCTGACGGTCCGGTCGCTGCCGCATAGGCTCGCGCATACGGCCCAAAGCGCGCTTCCTGCTGCGGGTCGGGCAGCGCCTCACGCGTTGCGGTGGCCGTTGCCGCCGGACGCGCGCGCATTGGCGGCCACTCGCTCGACGGCGCGGCACCCGCGAATGCGGGCATTTCGGGCGTTGCGACGGGTGTGCGATCGAGCGGCTGAGTGCGCGCGCGCGGCGCGTCCGTCACCATCCCATCGGGCGACAGCGCCTTCGCGATCCTTGCCGTCATCGCCGCTTCGGCGCTGGCAGCCTTGGCAGCTGCCGTTCCCGCGCGTGCCGGGTCCTGCTCAACGCGCCGAGCCGCGCCCATGATGGCGCCGAGAATGATGTCCGACCACGCGCCGTCCGCGAACTTGTAGACGCGGAACGCCGTCGATCCGGCGAACTTCGAGCCCTGCCGCGCCAACCGCCGCTGAACGCTGCTCGTCATCGGAAGCATAGTGCGCTTGAAGATCTTTTCCTTCTCGAAGCTCGCGAACAGATTGCCGAGAAGCTGTGCTTCGACGCGCAGCGCTTCGCGTTCCTGCGGATTGAGGCGCGGCGGCGCGTCGAGCGGCACCGCGACATAGTAATCGCCATTCATGTCGAACACGACATGGCGGAACAACTCGAAGTTCTCGCGGATCTCGCTGTCGCGGTGGATCTCGTTGAAGCGCGACAGAATTTGTATGACGGGACCGCGCTCAGCGGCCCGCATCTTAGGCAGCAGCGTCGAAAGACGGCTGTGCGGACGCTGCACCATCGACACCAGGAACAGGCACAGATCGACGAACACGGCGACCGCGAGCGGAACATAGTCGCGTTTCGACAGTCCGCTCTGCTCACTCGACCATGCCTGCGCTTGCGGCTGCGGACTTTCGACGGACTGCACTGCCTTCTTCTGCAACTCGCGCAGTTCATCCGATGACGGCGGCAGCTTGAATGACAGCAAGCCATAGAACGACGCCGTCAAGCGGCGGAACGCTTCGATGGTTGCTTCCGATCCTTCGACGGCGGCAATGGTCGGCTTTTCGAGTTCGGGCAACTGGTCGATGGCTTTCACGACGCCGCGCAACGCGGTCTGCAACTGTGCGTCGGGGCATTCGACCATCTTGCCGCGGCCATCGCCGAAGCTCGACTTTTCTGCGCGATCGGCAAGGTCGGTGCGGATCTGGCGCAACTGCGGATCGGTGCGGAAAGCGTTGAAGCCGGTTACCGTCATGTCGAGCTTGCGCGACAGTGCGCGCATGAACTCGTTACGGTTGCCGCTCTTTGCATCGATGGTGGAGGCGTCCGACGTCACGATCTTGGCGAGGTCGCCGTCGAGCGCGCCCATATCGCCTTTGACCGCCGCCACGCGGCCTTTCACGAAATCCGCCGAGAATGCGAAGCGCTGGGCGTCTTCCTCACGCATCTTGCGGCGCGGGCCATCGCCCGGTTTCGAGTTCGGGCACGAGGTGCCCTTCGAACGCTCGATCTCGGCCTTCTCAGTCGAAATCGTGGTCAACTGAATGAGTGTCGCCTGCAACTGCTCAAGCCGCGTCGAGGCGGCGTGCAGCGACCCCTGCACCTGGGCGACGGCGCTTTCCGCCGAGCGTGAGGCTTCGCCACGGCTTTCGAGAACCTTCCAATAAAAGCCGAAGCCGAAGCCAACCGAGATCAACGACAGAAAAACGTAGCCCGATGCATAAAACAGCCGCGTGATGAACGGGTGCGGCCTGAACATCTGATCGAGCAGCCACACGATCATGATCATCAGCATGGCAACCGAGAAGCCGATGATGATGCGATGGATGATCGGCAGGTCGCCCATGTTGGCTTCGATGAGTTCCATCATGCCGACGTAGGTCGCGACCCACGACAACGCGCCAAGACCGGCGATGAGAACGGTGCGCTTCCAATCGCGCTCCTTCTTGTCTGGCCGATCGGCGGCGTGGGCGCCTGAATCGTTACGCGACGGCGGCCCGTCAAAGCCGTCATGTGTGAGTGTAGGATCGCGCTCGATCGTCATGGCTTCCCGCCCGGCAAATGGTGCAAGTTGGAGCACCCTCTGATGTCGGTGAGCGTTTTTGATGTTTGAACTTGGGCTCAGCGATGGCTTTTCCCCGACGCGTTTGCGTCAGGTACGTCGCCGCTCAGTTCGGCTGCAGATTGCGCAGCGTCTCCTGCGCGCTCGATAACGTGCGTGCGCGGGCGGCGGGCGCGACGGCTGGTCTTGACGGCGATGGCGCAGTGGACGGCGCAATTGCAGCGGTTGGCGCGCCGTGCGCGGCGGGCAGGCGGTGCGGCGCCGGTTTCGCCGGCGCGGGCAGCAGCTTTGGCTGTGGATTGGCGCGGGCGTGGGCCGAGAGATCGGCCAGCAGTACGTCTGCAAGCGGGGCCGCCACCTGCGCTGCGTGCAGTTCACGCGACCATGACTGGCTGGCCGAGCCTGTGCCAACGAGCACGACGTAGGAATATGCCGCGCCATTGGAGTACTGGAGGCCGCCCGTGATCCAGGTATCGATGGTGGCATCGGAATCGCTGCCGACCTGCGTGCCGGTCTTGGCGAAATGCAGCCGCAATCCGCTCCGCCGTGCCGCGCACCAGGCCGATAGCGCTTTGAGCGTTCCGGTCGGCTGGCCGTTGACCGTGTAGCAGAGCGGTGCTTCGAGCAGCGTCTTGATGAGCGGGTTGCCACCGCTGCGAATAAGCGACTTCGGCACGATGCCGACGCCCGTATCGACCGCGCCGGCGCCGTTCTCGCCCTTGAACGTGTAATCGTAGGTTTTGATCAGGCTCGGCATCTTGACCGGCGCGCTACCGCGCCCGATCAGCGAGGCCAGGATGACCGCCGACATATGATGCACGCGTCGCGGCGCGCCGGAAATCTGTCCGAGCACGACGGCGGTCGAGGGCGGTGTGCCGCCAGCGATGGCCTCGGGCGGCATGGTGAAGCCGAACCCGTCGATCAATTTGCGGATACGCGACTGACCGATCAACGCGGTGCGGTTGAGCAGCGGATCGTTGAGCGAGCAGGCGAAGGACACGATCGCGCGGCGGCCGTGGCGCTGCGTGCCATCCTTGGCGCAGGTATCGAGACCCTGCGCCGGCGCGCGGGTATCCAGATAGAGACTGTCGGGCGTGTCGCGACCTTGGTTGGCGATGGCGATGGCCGCAATCATCTTGCCCGTCGAGGCCACCATGCGGCTTTCGCGGGCGGGCTCATAAAATCCGGTTTCAGTGCTGCGCGCCGACCAGGAACTGAAATAGGGAGCGGTTTCGCCCGTCTCGTAATAGCGCACGATATCGCCGTTTGCGTCGGCGGCAACGACGACGACATTCGGCAATTTCTTATCAGCCGTGACGGCCTTCGGATCGAGCGTATAGGCAGGATCGATGCGGCTTGCCCATTGCGTGTTGAGCGTCGCCAGCCGCTCGTCGATGCTGCGGCGGAGCGCCAGATTTTCGCCGATGTCGAAGGTTGTCGTCACGCCGCGCACGTAGTCGCGCCAGGCAAAACCATAGCGCTGCTTCATTTCCTCGCGGATGCCAAAGCGGGCCGCGGGCAGCAGCACGTTGGCGCGCGTCACCGGATTGGCCTGCGCGCGCTTGGCAAGCTCGGGCGCGAAGGTTTCAAGCGCTTCCTGAAGCTTCGGGCGCACTTTGGGGTCGGGCGGCCCGCCGGCAAGCGCCATCAGTTCGAACACAGTTTCCTTCTGCTTGGCTTCGTCGGGAATGAGCTTTTCAGCGCACGTGCGGGCGCGCACCTCGGTGATGTAGCGCCAGCGGTCGAGGCGCACCTCGTTCAGCTTGTCGTTGCCTTCAAGCAGGATGATCGGCTTGTTGACGGCAGAAGCCAGCACGAACTGCTCGGCGATTGAGAGATCCTTCGCTTCCTTGCCGAAAACGATGCGGCTCGTCACTTCGACGCCGTGCAGCGGCTGGCCGCCGGTGCGTTGCGCCAGCCAGATGTGGTTCGCCGCCCACTGTTTCAGGCGGGTATCGTCGCCGCCGCGCGTGAGTTCGCGGTAGATGACCGGCGCCAGCCACCATTCGCTGATCTTGCGCTTGAGCTTGGTCAGTCCGCCCTCGTCGCGGCTTGGCGGCGTCTTGTAGATGACGCGCGCGAACTGCATCGGTAGCGTCGAACCGCCGACGCCGAGCGACGGGCGCTTTAGGGCGATCGAGCGCTCGATGGTGCTCAGCGGAATTTTGAGTACGCCGACGAGATCGATGCCGAACGGATTGAGCGGCCCGCCGAGGTAGCGATCCTCGTGATACGACAGGCAGCGCCAATAGAAGTCCGGCACGACTTTCACGGGAATGGATTTGTGATCCGGGTTGGCGACGTAATCTCCAAGCTCGATCGCCTGATCGGTGTAGTTGACGTCGCCGCGGCTATCGAGCCGCGCGTCGAAGGTGCCGACGAAATTGTTCTTGGGATCGTAGATGGCGGTCGCCAGCCAGCGCTCGGCGTCATAGCCGATCTTGTCGCGCAGCGTGAAATGGCCGGTGTAACCGCGCAGCGGCGCCACGACGTAGACGAGCAACAGCGCGAACGCCACGTAGCCGATGCCGCCGACGGCGACATAGCGCAGCGGCCCGAGGCGGCGATTGAGCGCAATGCTGTTGAGAAAGACGCGGGCGATGACGCGCGGTGTGCGGAGCAGGCCATCTGCCAGCGACGTCGCCACCCTCAAGACTTGCAACATGAGACCCGCACATCCGAAACGAGATGCCCGCGCGAAGCGCAGGCCATCGGATGTCATCACTAATCGGAGTTTATGGCGTCAAATGCACCAAGGTGCGGCGCATTTCTGGCCGCAGGTCGATGCCGCATATCGAATAGGCGAAAAGGAACACCACTTGCCCGGCGGCATTTCGATGCCGGCCAAAGAACGCTGACGCTCAATACTGGCGATGGGCGCTCAGTTGTTGAGGAGGACGAATAATCCGATGCCGACCGCTGGACCAACCAAGGTGGCGAATAACATCATCAGAATGGATTTTGCAGCCATAACACGCGACCCCGCACTTCGAACTTGGATACAGGTTGCCGGGACTCCCAGCCGCACGCCGGAATGGACCCAGTGGGTTTCTAGTGATCCTCAAAACCAAACGCCGAATTGGGTTTCGAGTTGCCGAAGTTTGCCCTTGACCTCCGACTTTGTGACAATACACAGCGGCTTTTGACTTGACAGCCGGGGGGATGCGGTTTCGCAATTGTGCGTTGCACACTGGTGTCAATCGGTTGTGATCACGAACGCACACAAATTATCGTTGTTCATTGCTCGTCGCGAGCATTCGCAAAACTGTTGCAATCCAAGCTCTTGTGTTGTCGTTAAGCAACCCGCGCAGACAACCGGTGCCACGGGCGATTGTGCGCCGCCCACGGAGCAATCGTTGCAATCTTGAAACATTTTTTGATGTGGATAACTCCGGCGGGCTCGGAATAACCGGCGTTCATCGCCGGAATTACTTGAGATCAAACAACCGCAATTGGCGCTCGTCTTGGCCGCGCGTTTCCGCTGCCAACTGCTCGATGCGGTCGAACGGCACCTGCTCGGCACCGATGAGCGACCGGTTGGCGCGCACGGGGCGAACCAGCCCTTCCTGCACCAGATGGAATTCGCCAACCGTCTGCCCCGGCAGGGTCGAGGCCGGATCGAGGCCCGATTCCGACTGGAAAGCCGCCTTGAGTTTGCGCAGTGCCGTGTCTTCACGCACCCGGCCGATGAACCAGCTCGTGATCTGGTCGCGGCTCTTGTAGTCGAGGTCGCCCGGCGACTGGGTGGCGAGCATCATACCGAGACCGGCAGAGCGGGCGCGCTTCAGCAGGCTTTGCAGCGGTTCGGCGGTCGCCGGCTTGGAGTTTGCCGGAATGTAGAGATCGGCTTCGTCGAACATGACGACGGCCTGCAACTCGTCGTTCGGGTTGCGCTGGCAGAAGCGCAGCGCTTCCGAAAGGAACTGCGAAACCCAGAACAGGATGTTCTCGTTGTCGCCGAGGAAGCCGGTGTAGATGATTGAAAGCCGCGTGCGGTTCGGGCGCTGATAGCGGCCAAGTCCGAGCAGGCTTTCCATGCGCAGGCTTTCGCCGCCGCCTTCGAACAGCGCCGCATTGCGCAGCCGCAGACTGTCGAGCTGGGCCACGAGATCGCGGCGCAGCTTGCCCGATGGGTCCATGCGCTGCGTCTGGTCGGTCAGTTCCGGATATTCGTCTTCGAGCAGATGGATGAGGTCGGCAAGCGTGACTTCGTTCGTCGACAGCGAGCCGAGGATGCGCAGCGCCACGGCCAGCACGCCCGACTGCTTCTGGTGTGTCGCCGAGTTCTTCAAGTGCAGCATTTCGCCGAGTGCGGCGGCGGAAAGATTAGCGAGTAGCTGCTGTTCGTGATCGGGCAGTTCGTTGATGCCGTTCGGCAGCAGCGTGATCGAGATCGGCCGGCCCGAAGCGCGGCCCGGCGTATAGACGGCGACATCGATGGCGTCAGCGAGCTTCTCGCGCTCGGCGCGCCGATCGGCCGGATCGTTCTCGTTCGCGCGCCAGACGTCGGGGTTGGCGTAGCTCGCGAGGTCGCCTTTGCGGTCGATGAGCACGGCCGGAATGCCGCGCAACAGCAACTGCTCGATGAGCGACAGCGCCAGAGTCGTCTTGCCCGAACCCGAGCCGCCGAGGAACGCGGCGTGGCGCTTCAGAACGCTCTTGTTCAGCGTCACCGGCTTGCTGCGCGCACCGATTTCGCGCCCCGCCAGAATGCTCGACCCATAGCCGCCGTTCTCGTCGAGAATGACGGAAAGCGGCAGATCATCGTCGTTGGCCGGTTCGTTATCGGCCGTGCCATCGACCGTGCCGCCGTGCTGAGCCGCATCCGTATCGCCGGCATCAAAGCCGTCGAGCGACCCTTGCGCGTCGTCCATCGCCTTGGCGACGAGACGCGGCACCTGCCGTCCGAGAAGATCGAGCCGCAGGAGATGCACGATCGAAATCAGGCTCGACAGCGGCTTCGTGCCTTCGAGCCACTGCGTCATGCCGGTATCGCCGCGATGGTGCGCGGTGAACTCGCGCACGGTCATCATGCGCTCCCATTCCTGGATGGGCACGAGAAGCTGGCGGCCGCCGCCGTCGCGGAATTTGCGGAAGGCCTGCGCCGTCTGGTTCTTGCGGTTCGGCGGAAATTCGCTGGCGCGCAGCATGAAGCAGGGCTTGCCCTGCATCGAGACCAAAACCTTGTCGAGCTGACGCTTCAGCCCCCCGCCCTGCGTCGGGCGGTTACACAGGAATACGCGCACGTCGCTCGCAAAGCCGGTCCGGTGGCGCACCGTCAGATCGAACGCCGGCAGATCCTCGCCGAGTTCGAGGCGCTTCACCGTCACCTCGATGGCGCGGTTCCATTCCTCGCGGGCGAGTTGCAATGCCGACGACAGCACGTCAACGAGTTCCTGGTCGTCTGCGGGCATTTCCGCTTCGCTCTCGTTGGCGAAGCGTTCCCACATCTCGCGATATTGTATGGCTGAGAGCGCGGTCGGCGCGTTGTCTTCAAAGCCATCGTCTGGCTGGCCAAGCGCTTCGGCAAGCGTGCTGACGAACGACGGATTGGCGCTGTCGGCGTCTCCATCATCGCTGTCACCGTCGGCGTGTGTCGCGTCGCGCAGACGCATCTGCGCATGCTCGAGCAGGCGGCGTGTCGACAGGCCGGCGAATTCCTCGAAGAACTGCGGCCCGAAGAATTGCGTGGCATCGGGAAAGCTCAGGCCCGCGCCCGACATTTCGGCATGGTGCGCGAGACGCTTCGATATGATGAGGCGCGCTTCTTCCGGCGTCCGGCTTTCGCGCAGCAGCACGGGCCCAGACTTCTCGATTCGGTCGATATACGATTGCGCCACCAGCCCGCGCACCTGACTGTAGAAATCTTCGAGGCAGGAAATCACGACGATGGCGTTGGTCAGACGGTTGGCGATCTGGATGACGTCGCGCACGGCGCGCTGAAAACGCTCCTCGGCGTTCTCGAAGAACCGCAGATCTTCGACCTGATCGATACAGAAAACGACGGCCGAACGATCGACCGACCACACCAGCGCGCCAAGCGCGGCGATGATCTCGAAAGCGCGGTCTTCACCCGAGTTGGGATCGAGCGCGCACACTGCTTCATGGGCCAGCGGCGTCAACTGGCGGCCGTGCAGATACTGACGCACGCGCTGATCGATGCGCGGGTCGCGACGCTGCAGATAGAGCAAGGCGCGCACGATGTTGATGTCGAGTTCGCGCGTCTGGAAGGGCTCGCTCGCCACGATGTCGTCGGACAAGCGCAGAATGAGCCGCGCCAGATCGGCGTCGCTCAACTGCGCATCGCGCAGCAGTTCGATGTCGGTCGACGAAATCACCTGACTGTCGAGCACCATACGGTTCGTCAGCCGCGACAGCGCGCTTTCGCCGAACCGGTCGGGATCGTAGGGCTTCTCGAACGAGTGCACGAGGCGGCGCAGGAAGAAGTCGGCATAGTTGCTGACGTCCGGCGTCATCTGCGCATAGCCGAAATAGGCGCGGCCTTGGCGATGAGATTCCGTGCGCAGTGCGCGTATCAGATGCGTCTTGCCGGCGCCGGACTGACCATGAAACAGCAGGATGCGGTCCTGGAGATGGAAGCCGCGGCCGGAGGTGATGGTTGTCAGGAGATCGCCGAATTTTCGGCGCGCCTTCGCATGGACTTCCGGCACGTCGACCGGATCGGCCCGCCACAAGTCATCTTCCCAGGTGATCGAATGCTCGAACGCAGCACTGAGCTTGTCAGGCGCGATCGGGAGAGCAAACGATGGTTTTCTCAATGGACTGCCTTCGACGCCCATAAATGGTTTCAATCTTCCACGCGCACGAAGTGCCAGACGGTGTTCTTGTAGAGGATTTTGGACTCCTCCAGATCCTTGAGGCTGCTCTTGTCCTTGAGATCGGCGGTTGCAAGTACCACGTGGCCGACGCGGTGTGCTTCGGCCAGCATGCTTTTGAAAGCAATCTCAGTGAGTTCCCACTCGCGACGGGCTACACGAATCGCCTGCCACACTTGAGAAATAAACGCCTTGCGGTTGCCTGGCCAGCCCTCTGACACCGGCCGTGCCGCATCCAACACAGCGCCAGCGAATTCGTCCATGTCGGGCGCCTTCGCCTTGGGGGCCGCGCCGACCATGGGCTGGCGGTCGTTGGCGGGTTCAAGCGCCGTATCGCCGCCGCGTTTGCGGGGCGATGATGCCGTGTCGGCGCCCGGCGCACGTGGCTCGCGCGCTTCGCCCGGTTGCGCGGCCGGCGCCGGCGTGTCGTCGGTCAGCCGGCGCAGCAGGGCCGCGCGCAGGGCGTCGAGGCTGTCGCTCGGCGCGCTGAGCACGTCGGCGGCGAGTGCGGTGATGAGCTTGCCGTCACTGGCGATGTCGCGCGGCTTCTTGAACAGTTGGCCCGCGAGCACCCGCGCCGTCTTGCCCGGCAGCCCCTGGCCCTTGCCAAGCCCTGTCTTGATCCGATTGCCGAAGGCCCGTTCCAGCGCAATGACCGCCAGTTCCGACCGCAGATCGTTGGCCGACAGCACGCGCGCCGTCGATAGAGAGAAATGTTGCTGCAACACGACGGCCGCCAAGCCGTCGGCCCGCTCTAGGGCTTTGAGCAGACTTGGACCGGGCTGTGTCAGGCCGAGCGCACGGCTGAGCAGGGGGCCGCATTTGAGCGCGTCCCATGTCGTCTTCGATGAAATCGCCGTCGAGATGATGCTTTCGGCCACGCGCAGGCCGGCAGGCGATGCGGTCAAGCGTCCCTTGGCTTCGGCGGCGAGATTGCCTGAGACGAGCCCGCTGATCGCGAGTTCCGCCGCGCGGCGGAAGGCCGAGCCTGAAATGCGCGGGGCCAGCAACGGCAGCAGGTCGCGCTGCAGCTCGGCGCGCGTGGCGCTTGGCGCGGCAATGCGCAACAGCACGAGATCGGCGATGGCCAACGCGGCTGCCGCACCGCCTGTCGTGCGCTCCGATGGACTGGGTGCTGCCGCCATGTGTCCGTCTCCTCAAGCTGCGCCGTGCAACCCGTGATTCGTGCTGGCGCCGAGTCTGAGCGAGGAGGGTCAGACTTCCAAGCCCTCGTTCGCGCCATTCAGCGGTCTATACACCGCATTGGTGGTCGTCGGCCGGGTTAGGTGCGCCCGCGTCAAAAGTGCGCTGGAAAAGTGCTTCGCAAAAAGCCCTGGCGATTTGTGGCGCCCGTCGGCATTCGGCCAAGCTCCCGCCTAAATGGCGTCACGTTGTTCAGGCGTGATCCGAGCGGGGAACTTGGCGCGCTTCACACGGATCTTGCGAGATCAAAGAGCTGCCGCGACGGGACGGGGACGACGACGGGTTCACGCGTACCCGCTTATCGAGGGGACTTTGGCCATGTGTGATGTCGACGCCCACGTCTGGCGCCCGCGCGTTCGAACGCATCTGAAGATTAGCGTTAACGTCGAGTTCACGGATTTGCGGCAATGATCCATTGTTCCGCACACTTCGTGCCGAGGGTAACAGTCATGTATCGCGTCGTACTCGCGGCCGGGCTCGCAACGGTTGTCGCCGGTTGCAGTCTTGGGTCATCCGCAATCACGTCTGGTTTTGCCGACAGTTCGAAAACCACGACATCGTCGACAACCAAATCATCCGCAAAAAGCGTTGGCCTCGGCGGCGATCCGTCCGCCCCGCGCGCCGTGCAACTCGCAAAGCTCGATGACAAGGCGCCGCCCGGCACCTTCGAGCGTCCGCAGACCGGCATTCTTTCCGATCGCGATTATTCGCGCACCCAGCTCAACGCTGAAATGGCGCGCGACATCATCAATGCCTACCGCAAGGAAAAGGGCTTGAAGCCCTTGAAGCTCAATGCCGAGCTGACGGAAGCGGCCAAGGGCCATTCCCGCGATCTCGCCAAATGGGACCGCATCTCGCATTACGGGTCTGACGGCTCGAACCCGTGGGACCGCGTCAAGCGCGTTGGCTATAAGGCACGCCTTGCCGCCGAGAACGTCGGCACCGGGCAAATCAATTTCGAGGAAGTCATCAAGGGCTGGAAAGAAAGCCCCGGTCACAACAAGAACCTGTTGCTGACCGATGCCGATCACATGGGCATCGCGCTCGTGCAGGATGACAAGACCGAATTCAAATCGTTCTGGACATTGGTGCTCGGCTCGCCGATGGCGCGTTGAACGCGCACATCAGGTTGTCCAAGATCACATGCGAAGGCCCCAGAAATTCACTGGGGCCTTTTGCTTGCGTCGCGTTGATTGTGTGATGTTTGACACGCTGCTGGCGTGCATCGGCGCTTGCGCCGGTGCCTTAAAACTTCGGCAGGTTCTTCCAGATCGCGATCTCGATCTCGAGCCGCCGCCAGACGACGACCGAATTCATGAGGGCGGCCATCATCAGCGCCATCGATGTCGCTGTGGCGGCGCCGATCAAGCCGAACTTCGGCACCAGCGCGAAATTCATGGCGATGTTGAACAGCGCGCTCGCCGTCAGCACGGTTGCGCACAGCGCCTGCTCGCCGAGCATGTTCAGCAGATACTCGGCCGGTCCCATGGACGAACGCACGAGGAAGCCGACGACCAGGATGCACATCACCGGATAGCCGGCTTCGAACTGCGGTCCAAACAGCCACAGCAGCGGCTTGCCGAGCGCCAGGATCAGGATTGCGCCGGCGAGCGATGGCCAGAATGTCCAATTCACGGCGTCCTTGACGAAGGCGCGCAGGCTTTCCTTGTCGCCGCGTGCGTTGAGCGCCGCAAAGCGATGTGCCACCGCGCTGCCGACCGCGTAGTGCACGAACATGATGAGCGCCATGGTCTTGCCGGCGGCGAAGTAGATGCCGACGTCGGCGGGCGACATATAGCGCGACACGACGAGTACGTCGGTGTTCTGCAGCAGCAGTTCACAACCGAGGATCACCGCCAGCGGCAGCGATGTTTTCAGCCACGTCTTGAACATATAGCGGCGCGGCCCAGGCGGGACCGTTTCAGCGAGGCGGCGGTTGATGATGAACGTTTGAATGATGCCCGCGCCCCAGGTGGCGACGATGGCCGCGCCAACGGCTGTGGCGGCACTCATGCCGAGGCCGGCAAGGTGCGCGGAATACATGGCGCCAAGCAGCAGCAGCGGCCGCAGGACATACGGCGGCATCAGCGCCAGACCCATCCAAGCGTTTCCGCGTCCGATGCCGTCCTGCACGTCGGTCAATGTGAACAGCGGCACGCAGATGAGCGCCAGCGCCAGCGGCAGCCGATACGCTTCATCGATCATCGGCTGGAAAGCCCACAGCGCCGCAAGTCCGGCAGCCATGACGATCAACCCGGCGCCGAGCGAAAACAGCCTGACGCCGCGGATCAAACCGCGCAGCGCATCGAAGTCGCCGGCTTCGCGATAGACCGGCGCCAGGCGTATCGACGCCACGCTCAATCCGAGATGGCTGAGCCCGCCGAGGATCAGCACCCATGTCCACACCGTGACGTAGATGCCGTAGTCCGTGCCGCCGATCCAGCGGGCGAGGAAAATCTGCGAGAGATAGAGAAGGCCGGCGCTGACGCAGCGGACCGCGAAGGCGATGAGCGCGTTGCGCTGGGCCTTTTCGCGTTCGCCGTTGGCGGTCATCACGTTGGTGGTATGCGCGAGAATGCTGGCGACGAGGCCCTGCGGCGCCGTCTCGGGGTTTTCCTCGGCGGCGCGCAAAGCGGCATCGTCGGTCGCGGGTGATGCGCGCTCGTTGCGAAGAGGCAGCCGATGGACCGTCGCCGATTTCATAAAGTTTGAAGGTGCCCCGTCGTTAGGTGTCGTCGCGTTCAATTGCATTCGAGGCGGGCGCGCTCTCGCGTTCTGACGAGTTCGGCGACACCGGCCCAGGCCCATGCGCGGCCCGCATCGCCGCGTTCACAGTGGTAACTCGAAAAGAACTCCGCGACTTCGGCAGCAAACACACCGTGCTTGCCTTCCAGAACTTCCGCCATGAAGCACACATCACCCGGTGTCGGGGTTGCGTCCGTGTCGGGGTGCCAGGTCGTGGTCATTGCAAAGTCCTATTATCGGCTTAACGTTGGGTTGATAGCTGACTGAAAGCAAGTTCAACGCCAGTGCGGGCAGCGCCCGAAACGCAGGCCCGGACTTGACCGGATAGCCGTCGGAAAGGGTTAAAGCGTTGCCTTGCGGGCAATTGCCGGCAGCGCCAGCGCCCTTGGAGGAGCATCGAATGAGCCAGAAAAATCGGGCATTGGCTGCGGCAGTGGCGCGGCTTGCGGCTCGGGCCGCGGGCGCGGTGTGCGGCGCGATCGTCATGGCGGCCGTGGTCAGCGTCAGTCCCGTCTTGGCGCGCGATGCCGCCGGCGACGAAGGTGGAATGTCTGAACCTGAGACACCCGGCGACCGCGGCGGCGATGCGGGCGAGAGTTCGCCCGACGCGCCGTCGGCCTCTGAAGAGGCGCCGGATGCCGCCGACGATGGCGCGCCGCCCGACTTTGGCGGCGGCTGCATCTTCGAGAATCGTCCGCTGGAATTGTTCGTCTAGGCGCGACCGCCGAGCATGGCCTGTCTGCCGGTGTGACGAGGAGCAGAGCATCAGCGCATGAAGCGCGCTGGACCCCCTTGGCGATGGCGTGGCCGACGCGGCGCTCACGGGCGCCGCTTTCATGTTCTGGCCGCGCTCGCGCGTCGGACAGATACGATCTCAATGGTTGCTTGGCGCGGAACGCCTACTCGGCCTTAGGTGCTGCGGCCGGTTTGGCGGCAGCGGCTTTCGGTGGCGCCGCCTTCACTTGCACGGGGCCATCGGCCGTCCCCTTCAGCACCGGCGGCGATGCTGCGGCCGTGCCTGACGCTGTGGATTGCGCTTTTGCTTTGGCGCCTGCCGCGACTTTCGACTTCGACGATTTCTTGCGGTTGGCGACCGCGCCACCGCCCTTGCGCCGGTTGCCGCAATCCCACGCCACGACCGTTTCGCGGACGCTCATCGCCGGCTTCGCAGCCGGATCGACCGGCATGTTGTCGATGCTGCTGGTGGAAAACAATTGCTTCCAGCCATAGTTCTGGAAGCCGTGTTCGAGCAGGCTCGCGGCACGGATCGCGCGTTCATTGCCGGAGCTTTCGCCGAGCACGACAGCCATCAGACGACGCCCTTCACGCGTGGCGCTGGCGACGACGTTGAAACCGGAATCGCAGGTGAAGCCGGTTTTCAGGCCATCGGCTCCCGGGAATGTCTTCAGCAGCGCGTTGTGGCTGCCGAGCCGCCGCTTGCCGATGCGCATATCGGGCGCCGACCAATAGTTCGCATATTGTGGGTACTCGGTGATGACGGCGCGGGCGAGCTTGGCCAGATCGCGGGCCGTCGTGACCTGATTGGGGTCGGGCAAGCCGTTGGTGTTGACGAAATGCGTGCGCGACATGCCGAGGCGCTGCGCGGCCGCATTCATGCGCGCCACGAATTTGGTTTCGCTGCCCGAGATGGCTTC
>JBOFCQ010000157.1:0-14556 GCA_051646145.1 Hyphomicrobium sp. | reverse complement strand
ACCGTTGCCGGCGCTGTGTTCTGGGGCCTCGCCATCGCACCGACCGGCAGCGACGTCGAAGGCGGATTGCTTCTCTCCAATACCGCCGCCGTCGCCCTGCACGCGATTGTGCAGCTCGCGCTCGGCGCGCTCTTTCTCGCTTATGAGCCGCATGCCGGCGTGCGCGACGACACCGCCACGCCCGATCCGATCGCTCTTGGCGCGCTCGGCGCATTGACCCTGCTGCCGGTGTCAGCGCTCGCCAGTCTGCCATTTGAATTCTGGGGCTGGCTGCCGCTCGCGGTGCTCGCCATCGCCTGCCTGACGGCCATTGCCGTTTTGCGCGCGCCAGCGGCCGGCGCGGGACTTCTATCGGGGCTCGTGACGGTGACGGCGCTCATCGCGTGGCCGACGCTCAATCTCCCTGTCGATCCGACGTTGACAGCGCCCGACGCCGAGACGCTTCTGAGACTGCCCGCGCACGTCTCGTCGTTCCTGACGTTCGCCGCGCTGGCAACGCTGATCCCTGCCGCCGTTTCCGCTCTGCGCATCTGGCGCGGCTCGCTGCTGCCGACGACGACGGCCGCGCTTTATGCCACCGCTGCAACATTGCCGCCGCTGGTCGCGCTCGTTGCTGCCTACCTGCGCGTCACGCTGTTCGACACATCGATACCGTTCGCGGCAGCCGGCGTTCTGCTTGCCGGCGGATTTGCGATTGCCGCGCAGCGCTTCGATGCCGCCGACGATGCCTACGGCGTGGCTGCCTACAAGGTCACGACCGGTATTTTTGCCGCCGCCGCGCTGGCCGCTTTTGCCTTCGCACTCGTCGCGAGCCTGAGCCGCGGCTACCTGACCGTCGCATTGGCGCTCGCCGGCCTCGGTGCCGCGTTCGTCGCCAACCGTCGCGACATCCCGCTGCTGAGACACGCCGTTTCGGCCATCGGGCTCATCGTGCTCGCGCGCGTGCTGTGGAACCCGCGCATCATGGGTGACGATGTCGGCACGACGCCGATCTTCAACTGGCTGCTCGTCGGCTACGGCGTGCCGGCCGTTGCCTTCGCCGTCGCCGCCCGTCTGCTCGCGCGGCGCGGCGAGGACATCTCCGTCCGCATCGCCGACAGCCTCGCCGTCGTCTTGACGGGACTGCTGGCGTTCTTCGAAATCCGCCACCTGACGACCGGCGGCGACGTGTTCCAACTGCGGACCGGCCATGTCGAGGTCGGCCTCATCACATTCGTCAGCCTGCTGTCGTCGTATGTGCTGGCGCGCCTCAACCTCGGTCGGCAAAACGTCGTGTTCGACATCGCGTCGACCGTCCACGGCGCTCTGGCTTTGGCGTTCGCGCTCGTTGGTTTGGGTGTCGTCGTCAACCCGCTTTTCAGCGGCGATCCCGTGGCCGGCGCAGTCCTGCTCTCGTCACTGGCGACTGGCTATCTGTTGCCCGGGCTCGCAGCGCTCTTCCTCTCCCGTCACGCACGGTCGGCGCGGCCGCTCTGGTTCACGCGCGCCGCCGGCATCCTCGCCGTGACGCTGATCTTCCTCTACGTCTCGCTTGAAGTCCGTCATGCCTTCCAGGGACAGATGATCGGTATCGGACTTGAGACGAGCGATGCTGAAAGCTGGGCCTATTCCGCCGCCTGGCTTGCGCTTGGCATCGTGCTGCTCGGCTATGGCCTGCTGCGCGGCAGCCTTGAAGCGCGCATCGCCTCCGCGGCGCTGATCCTTCTCGCCGCATTGAAAGTGACGCTGTTCGATCTCGCCGGCATCGGCGGCCTATGGCGCGCGCTGTCGTTCTTGTGCTTTGGCGCAGTGCTGATCGGCATCGGTCTTGTCTATCAGAAAATCATTTTCGCGCGCCCCGCTCCGCAAGAGCCGCCCGTGCGCACATGAGGCACCCCGCCCAAACGCACGCCAAATGCGGCGACTAGTGCCTCTAAATTTACCGTGCATTCGTATTTCTGGCCGGCCCTTCGGACTGAAGCCCAGGGCACGGCCTTTTGGCTATACGCCATTGCGGCTTCGTGCTTCTATGCCGTGTCGTCAATTCAATGCGTCGCCGGGTGCCTCATAATAGGCGCTGTCAGGCGGCCGATCTGGGAGCGCCTTGCCATGAAGAAATCGTTGACGTTAGTGATGCTGGGACTGCTGGCGTTTGCCATGGGTTTGACGTCGTTTGACAGCTCGGCTGAGGCGCGCCGCAGGCATTCGGGCCGCAACCTCGCCATCGGCCTTGTCGCCGGCGCCGCAGCAGCCGCCATCATTGCTGGCTCAGCTAATGCTTCCGAGCGCCGCAGCCGTTCAACCTATCGCGCGTATGGCGATGACGATGGCTATCGCGTTGTGCGCCGCCGTCCGACGTGCGGCCAGTTGCTCGACCGCTGCAACGCCGGCAGCGACTGGGCCTGCGATCGCTATGAGCGTCGCTGCTAGTCGCACCGCGATCTCGCACACACAACAAAGCCCCGCCTCACCGGCGGGGCTTTTCGTTTGCGGCGATAGCGGCCGTCAGGCCCTAGGCCTTGGCTGAAGCGAAGATCTCGAATGCCCGCTTGATGGCGGCCTCATTGCGGTCCGAAACATAGAAATCGCCGAGCACGACGCGATCCATGTCGGTCCTGAGATAGCAGGAGATGGCTTCCGCCGGCGCATTCACCACCGGCTCCTGACGGTTGAAGCTGGTGTTCAGAATGACCGGAATGCCGGTGATCTTGGCGTACTCTTCAATGACGCCGTAATAGCGCGGATTGGCGGCGCGATCGATCGTCTGAATGCGGCCGGTGCCATCGACGTGGGCGGCCGCCGGAATGAGCGCAACCTTCTCGGGGCGAATTTTCGGCGCCACCGTCATGAACGGATCGGGGTGCTCGTACTCGAAGAACTCGTTCAGGCGTTCGATCAGCACGACGGGGGCGAACGGGCGAAACGCTTCGCGATGCTTGATGCGCGCGTTGATCAGATCCTTCATGGCGTTGGTTGTGGCCGACGACAGGATCGAGCGGTTGCCGAGCGCGCGCGGACCGATCTCGGCGCGGCCCTGGAACCAGCCGACGATCTTTTGTTCGCTGAGGTCCTTGGCGACGCGACGCAGCAGATCGCCTTCGTTCATGCGTTCGTATTTGAGGCCTGCCGCATCGAGCGCCGCCACGATTTCGGCGTCGCTATACGCCTTGCCGTAGAACGCGTGGGTCAATTCGAATGCGCGCGGCTTATCGAGCGTGTGATGCCAGTGGTAGAGCGACGAGCCGAAGCAGACCCCCGTGTCAGAGGCGACCGGCGGCACCCAGACGCGCTCGAAATCCGTATCGCGCAGGATGCGGGCATTGGCGACGCAGTTCAGCGCCACGCCACCCGACATCACGAGGTTCTTGTTCTTCTGCACGCGGTAGAGTTCGCGCGTGATGTGCAGCAGCGCTTCTTCCGTCCAATGCTGCAAGGCCCAGGCGATGTTATGGTGATGTTCGGTCAGCGGTTCGTCGCGGCCACGGCGCGGACCGAACGCCTGATAAAACTTCGGCTTGAACGGTTCGATCAGCCCGTGCGTCGGATACTGAATGTAGCTCTTGTTGACCTCGATGCGGCCACCCGGCAGCAGGCGGATCAGATCCTTGAACTTTTCTTTGTAGGCCGGCCCGCCCATGGCCGCGAGCGCCATGACCGTGCCTTCCTGGAAGAACGGAAAGCCCAGGTGCTCCGAGACGCACGTGTAGAGCATGCCGAGGCTGTCGAACATCGGGTCCGACCACTGCTTCTCGATCTTGTTGCCCTTGCCGATCCAGGCGCTCGTCGCGCCATCGTCGCCGTAGCCGTCGGCGACGAGCACGGTCGCCTCTTCGAAGGGCGACACGAAAAACACGGACGCGTGCGACTCGTGATGTCCCACCTGCACGATCGGCGGCTGCTTCGCCGTCATGCCGAACTGGCTCATCATGCCGAGCCGCAAGCGCATCGGCACATTGAGCAGGCCGGTGGTGTGCGTGCGGTGCGCCTCAGGCCGCAGCAGATTGAGGCTCGCCGGCAGTTGCCCGAACACCGCGCCGATCAGCGAACGGCGGATGCGCTTCATGTTCCACGGCGTCGTGATGACATCGATATCGGAGAGTTTGAGATCGCCCGCGCTGCCGAACACGGCATCCATGGCCAGTCGCGGATACTTCAGCGTGTGCTTGATCCGGTTGAAGCGCTCTTCTTCCAGAATGATGCGCGGCTTGCCGTCGCTCAGAACCGAAAGGCCGGCGTCATGTGATGTATAAACGAGACCGAGAATATTCACCGGATCAATGTCCCTATTCGAAATGTCGGCACGGACAGCCCGGCCGCAGCGCATTTCACCCAACGGTCCAAGATGCGCGACAACGTCTTGTCATCTCATGCCACGGTGGTCCTGGCCCGCACCATTCGTTCAAAAGGTAAAGGCGCGGCTGTGGCGGAGCGCGCGACACGTTAACTGGCTTAACGATTGCCCGTTAACAACAGGCAAAGCTGAGGCGCAACGGTGCCATCCGCGACGAACGTAGGGGTTGGCCCGGCGCGCCATCACGCAAAAAACGCGGCCCCAACAATAGGACCGCGTTCCGCAATGCCGGCCGGTAGGCAGGCGCGACCGTCAAGATTGGCGGCTCGGTCATCAAACGCCACCCGCCAGATCAATCGATCAATCTTTAGCGCGTTCGACGTAGGACCCATCGACCGTCATGATGACGACGCGCGTGCCGGTGCCGATATGCGGCGGCACCATGATGCGGGCGCCGTTCGACAGCTTCGCCGGCTTGTACGACGACGATGCCGTCTGGCCTTTGACGACAGGATCGGCTTCAACGATTTCGAGCGTGACGCGCGCCGGAAGTTCGATCGCGATCGGATTGCCTTCGTGCAGCGAGACGAGGCAGGTCATGCCTTCCTGCAGCCACTGGGCCGAATCCCCGACGACGTCCTTCGACACCGTGATCTGATCGAAGCTCTCGGGATGCATGAAGTTGTAGCCCATGTCGTCTTCGTAGAGATAGTTGTAGTCCTTCTCTTCGAGAAATGCGCGCTCGACCTGATCCGTCGTGCGATAGCGCTCCGTCACTTTAACGCCGTCGGCGATGCGACGCATTTCGAGGTGTGTCACGGGCGTGCCCTTGCCGGGGTGGATGTTCTCGGCGTGCATCACGACGGCGAGTTTCCCGTCGAGATCCAGGACGTTGCCTTTGCGGACCGAGCTTGCAATAACCTTCACCACGTCTGGGTCTCCGTTCGTCTGTTCAAGGGCGAGAGCGGCCCGTTTGTGGGGCCCTAGCCGGCATCGATGCATTAGGATATCTGCGGCGCTTCTTAGCTGCTTCGGCGCCAAAGTCCAAGTGCGGCCGAAATTCCACGCGTAAACGGCCCGGCAAGGCTGATTAATAGCCCAATTCAACGCCTCGGCACTGAGATGACATCCAACGTCCCTGCCCTGTCACCCTGGTGGCATCCATCGCGCCACGCAGACCGCCGGGCAACGCTGCTGGCCCGCGGGCGCATCAAGGCGGCGCTGCGCCAATGGTTCGCCAGCCAAGGGTTCATCGAAGTCGAGCCCGGCGCGCTGCAAGTGTCGCCCGGCAACGAGACGCACCTGCATGCTTTCGCCACGCGCGCCATCGCCAGCGATCTCAGCAGCCGTGATCTCTATCTGCACACGTCTCCAGAGTTCGCGATGAAGAAGCTGCTTGCGGCGGGCGAGGAGCGGATATTCGCGTTCGCGCCGTGCTTTCGCAATCGCGAGCGCGGGCCGTTGCACAGTCCGGAATTCACGATGCTCGAATGGTATCGTGCAGGCGCGCCGTACACGATGCTATGGGATGACTGCGCGCACATCCTTGCCATCGCGGCCAATGAAACCGCGCGCGCGACGTGGACGCATCGCGGTCGTCACGCCGACGTCACGCGCCCCTTGAAGCACACACGCGTTGCGGCAGCCTTCCGCGATTTGGCGGGCGTCGCGCTCGACGACACGCATGCGGGCGCAACCGTCGATCGAAGCGCGCTCGCCGCCGAGTGCCAAGCCGCCGGCATTGCGTTCGGCGACGGCGACACGTGGTCGGACATATTCAGCCGCGTCCTCGTCGAACGCATCGAGCCGCGCCTCGGCGTTGATCAGCCGGAAATTCTCTACGCCTACCCGCTGCATGAAGCGGCGCTGGCGCGTCCCGACCCAACCAACCCCAACGTCGCCGAGCGCTTCGAGCTTTACGTTGCCGGCGTCGAACTCGCCAACGGCTTTGGCGAACTGACCGAGGCCGCCGAACAGCGCCGCCGCTTTGAAACCGCCATGGCCGACAAGCAGCAGCTTTACGGCGAACGCTATCCGATCGATGAGGATTTTCTTGCGAGCCTCGACCTGATGCCGCCGGCATCAGGCTGCGCGCTCGGCTTTGATCGTTTGGTGATGCTCGCGACGGGTGCCGGCCATATCGACGACGTGCTCTGGACACCGCATCCCGGCGAGCGCTACTAGGCAGTGACGCGCGACGCGGCGGCACGCGCCCGCACCAGGGCGTCGCGACATCAGAAGGCAAAAAGCCATGGCCGACGAGACCTATTCCGGCGGGTGCCAATGCGGCGCGATACGCTTTCGCGTTGTCGGCAAACTCGGCGATGCCTCGATCTGCCATTGCCGCATGTGCCAGAAGGCCTTCGGCGGCTTCTTTGCGCCGCTCGTCAGTATCGGCCAGGCGGCGTTGACGTGGACACGTGGCGCGCCAAGCACGTTCGCCTCGTCGAATGCCGCAACGCGCGGGTTTTGCAGCGCCTGCGGAACGCCGTTGTCGTATACCGCGCCCGATGGCGTGGCGCTCGCCATCGGCGCCTTCGACGAGCCCGCGACCATCGCGCCTATCCGGCAATGGGGCATCGAGGGCAAACTGCCCTACTGCGACGGCCTTTCACGTCTCCCCGCATCCGGCACCTTGGAGGATGCCGCCGCCGCACCGTTCCTTGCGACCTTGCGCTCGCATCAGCATCCCGACCACGACACACCGACGTGGCCGCCGGCATGACGAGAGACGCGCCCACGCTGCGCACGGCCGACGACCTCGTCACGCACGGCCTTATTCCCGCCGACGCACACGATGCCATCGCACGGGTCGGCGCCAAATACGCCATCGCCATCACGCCTGAGATGCGGGCGCTCATCGACACCTCGGCGACGAACGACCCCATCGCGCGGCAATTCGTGCCGGACATCCGCGAACTCGACGTGCACGCCGCCGAACTCAGCGATCCCATCGGCGATCACGCCATGAGCCCGACGCCCGGCCTCGTGCATCGCTACCGCGACCGCGTGCTGTTGAAAATCGCCAGCGTCTGCCCGGTCTATTGCCGCTTCTGCTTTCGCCGGGAAATGGTCGGGCCCGATCTCGGCGAAGCGCTGTCGGCAGATGATCTGGCGGCGGCGCTCGCCTACATCGGCGCGCATCGCGAAATCTGGGAAGTCATTCTAACCGGCGGCGATCCGCTTGTGCTCTCGCCGCGCCGCATCGCGGAGACGACACGGGCGCTGAGCGCCATCGACCATGTCAAAATCCTGCGCTGGCACACCCGCGTGCCCGTCGTCGATCCGGCGCGCATCACGGCCCAGGTGATTGAGAGCCTCACCGCCACCGACCGCGCCGTGTTCGTCGGCGTGCATGTCAATCACGCCCGCGAATTGACGGCGGACGCACGCGGCGCGCTGGCGAAACTTTCCGACGCCGGCATCGCACTCGTCAGCCAGAGCGTGCTGCTCAAGGGTGTCAACGACAGCGTCGACGCATTGGAGGATTTGATGCGCGCGCTCGTCGCGGCCCGCGTCAAGCCTTACTATCTGCACCACGGCGATCTCGCGCCCGGCACGGCGCATCTGCGCACGACGCTCGCCTGCGGTATCGACCTGATGGCCGCATTGCGCCGCCGCCTCTCCGGTCTCGCCATGCCGACCTATGTGCTCGACATTCCGGGCGCTCTTGGAAAAGTCCCAATCGAAGCCAATGTGACCGTCCTGACGCATGGCCGCTATCGTGTGCGTGACCGCGACGGCGTGGACCACGACTATACAGATTGCTGCACGGACGGTGCAACCGGGAAGGAGCCGATCTCATGCGCGTGACGCGCACACTTTTCGCCGGCCTCTGGCTCTCGATCGGCATTGCGTCCGCATGCGCCAACGATGCGGTTGAAGCCGCCCGCGATTGCCCGCCGGTCCCTCCTGCCGTGCGCGATCTCGATCTCGAACGCTTTTATGAGGATAGCGCCGGGTCCATCGTCGAACCAACGCGCATGGAGCAGCATAAAGCCGAAACCGCGCCGCTGTTCGAGTTCGTCAGTCACATCGCCGAGCGCGCCGACAAAGCCTATCGCCAGCGTGGCGCGCCCGATGGCACGGCGCGTTGCGCGCTCGCATGGATCGCGGCCTGGGCCAAGGACGGCGCGTTGCTCGGCACGATGAAGACCAAGCAAGCCGAAGCGCAACGCCGCTGGGATCTGGCCGGCATCGCGCTCGCCTACGTGAAGTTGAAACGGTGGGCGACGGCCGACGATAAAGCCGTGATCGCGCCTTGGCTCATCGCCGTCGCTGACGCGGCGGAGACGGCATTCCAAGATCCAGGCGTCAAGCGCAACAACCATTGGTATTGGATGGGCCTTGCGTCCGGCGCGGTCGCCATCGCCGGCGACAGCGACCGGCACTGGCAGCGCGCGCGCCAGATCTATGATGAAGCGCTGTCGCACATCGCCGACGATGGCACGCTGCCGCTCGAACTCGCCCGCCAGGGCCGGGCGCTGCATTACCATGCCTTCGCGCTTCAACCGCTCGTTCTGCTCGCCGAACTGGGGGCACTGAAAGGCGACGGCGATTGGTTCAGCGCGCGCGACGGCGCTCTGCACCGGCTCGTCGCCAAGACCAGCGAAGGTCTGACAACGCCCGACGTCTTCGACGCTCTCGCCGGCGTCCGCCAAGAGCGTCAGGTCAATCCCGGTTACGGCTGGGCCGTGCTCTATAGCGCGCGGTTTCCGCAGCGCTTGACCGGTGATTTCAAACGCCGCCCCGCGCATCGCTGGCTTGGCGGCGATGTCACGACATTCGCGGATGTCTTCAGCGAACGGCGCTGACCGCCTCAGCCGCATCGACGATACCGGCGCCGAAGTCTGTGGGTGCGCCGCCACGGCCATCGTCGCGCGTGTCGGCAACGCCTTTGCGTGCGCTCGATGTCAGCACCGCGCGCAATGCGGCGGGTGTCATGGCGCCATCGCGTTCCAGCAGCAGCGCGGCAACACCCGAGACGTGCGCGGCGGCAAGCGATGTCCCCGACGAAATATCGTAAGCGCCGTCGGGCGCTGCCGCCACGATATCGACGCCCGGCGCCGCAACCGCGATATACGCACCGCGATTGGCGCTCTGATAAAGTTCGTCGCGGCTGTCGCTCGCCGTCACCGCAACGACATCGGGATAGGCCGCGGGATATGCCGGCTTTGCATCCGGCCCTCCGTTGCCGGCGGCCGCGACCACGGTGACGCCGCGCGTGATGGCCGCCGCGATGGCGCGCCCGAGCAGCGGATCTTCCGGCCCGGCGAAACTCATATTGATGACGCGCGCGCCGCTCGTCACCGCCCAATCGAGGCTCTTCAGCAATGTGATGGTGTCGGATTGCGGTGCGCCCGATGCACTGCGCAAGAACGCACGGGCCGCGAGCAGATCGGCTTGCGGCGCAACGCTTTCAAGACCCGCGCGCGCGGCAACGATGCCGGCGATCGCCGTGCCATGCGCATCGCCCTTGGCGTCGCCCTGTGTCGCCAAGGCATTGAACGTGTCCGCCACCGCGCCTTGCAGCGCCGGATGGCCAGCATCGACGGCAGTATCGATCACCGCCACCTTGATGCGCTTGCCTTGCGCCAGTGCATGGGCCTTGGCGAGATTGAGCTTGCCGGGCGCGTATTGCGGCACGGGCAACGCGCCGCCAGCCGGCCCAGCGCTGCCGGTGTAGACGTAATGCGGCTGCACGCTATCGACGCGCGGATCGAGGGCAAGCTGCTGCAGCACGGTCGCGATAGGGCGCTGATCGGGAATGCGCAAGCGCACCACGCGGCGATCGAGCAGCGTTGAGGTGTAGAGCACTTCGCCGTCGAGGCCGATCTGGCGGGCGAGCGAGAGTACGCTGGCGCGGTCCGATCCGGCCGGCAGCGTCACAATGATTTCGCGATCACGGACTTCCGGCACGACAGCGCCGATCGCGACGGCGGTGCCAGGCGCACGCGTCACATCGCGGCCAACCGCGCCCCAACCGCCCTCACCCGATGCGCGGCCTTGCGGCAAGCGGCGCAGCAAATCGAGAACAGTCACAGCGTCGGGTACGGGCGGAGGCTGTTGCGCGGCCGCGCTGCCAACGCCAGCGATGCAGGCCGCGGCGAGTGCGAAAGCCAATCGGCAGGTTCGTGTCATGACATCCTCACAGGACGTGCTTCAAGCTGTGCCAAGGTGCGTGACGTGCGTCCCCGTCATGGTTCAGCGGCTACGGCGTTGTCGGCGCCGCCCCCGCGAACGAGACGAGATCGGCCCGCGCCTTCAGTTTGGCGATCGCGGCATCGCGTGCATCCGCCGGCAACGCCTCGGCGCTGAGGCGCACGCGATAGAGGCCGCCGGCGCGTGGACCATCGACCACCACGATCTGCTGTTCCGCGAGGAATGCCGTCACCGTTCCGGCCGGCGCGCCCGCCTGGAAAGCGACCAGCGCATACGTGCCGGACGTTGCCGCCGCGCCGCCCGGCCCGGTCGCCGTTTCATAGCCGCTGCTCCCGGCGATAGGCGTGCGCAGCAACGCACTGATGACACCGGTTTGCAGCGCCAATGCAAAGAGACCGGCGACGCTCGCATACGCAAGCTGCCGTGGCGTCAATGCCGCCAGCACCGCGCCGATCCGGTCAATCAGGGAAAGGCGCGCGATAGATACCGAACGTGCGTTGGCGCGTGGATCTGCGGCCAGGCTCTGCTGCAAGCGCGAGAGCCCGCCGCGTGGCGCGGCGATCGCGCTGTTGATGGCGAACACCTCATCGGCCTCGGCACGCGCAATCGCAATCTGCGCGGCAAGTTCCGGGTGGCGCGCGCCGTAGGCGTCGACCTTGGCGCGGTCGCTGGCCGAGAGCTTGCCCGACACATACCACGGCAGCAGCGCCGCGATCTCCTCGGCTTCGCTGAGCCGATTCTGGCCCTGGTCCTCGTTCATGGTCATGGCCAGCCCCTGTCGATGCCACGGTGTTTCAACACGTCGCCGAGTTTCTTGCGTGCGTAGAACATGCGCGTTTTGACGGTCGCTTCCGGAATGCCGAGGATCTCGGCTGCCTCCGCGACGGACTGCTCCTGATAGTAGACAAGATCGAGAATTTCGCGGTGCTCGGTCGACAGCGTATCCATCGCACGGCGGATGTGCTCGGACTTGTCGCGCTTCTGCGCCGTCACGTCGGGCGTGTCGTCCTCGTCCTCCATGGCGCCCGCCACGTCGTCGGCGACGCCGCTGACTTCGCGGCGCTTGCGCAAGGCGCTCACCGCCTTGTTGTGGGCGATCGAGATCAGCCATGTGGTCGGCTCCGAGCGGCCCTCATAGCGGGCGGCCCCCTGCCAGACGCTCATAAATACCTCGTTCAAGAGTTCCTCCGCCATTGCCTCGTTGCGAACCACGCGTACCAGGTAGCGGTACACGCGCGTTTCATTGCGCGTGTACAGACGCTCCAGGGCCTTGCCGTCCCCGCCGGCTATGGCGGAGATGAGCGCGCGATCGTCGAGACCATGGGTCATGGCGCCTCTGGAGCTTCGATGGCTTGGTCGCGGATGGGCGGCGAAAGGTTCACGGCGCCTTTACCGTCGGGACTGTTGGGCGCCGCTTGGCCGGCAATCTGCCAGAGTTGCGGGCGAACAGCCAGACCGCCACACCCAGTCAAATGGCGGACCGGTCACGACTATTACCCGCAACGGCCGACCGATATCGCCACCCATGAACCAATGCCCTGCTCGCCGCGACCAAGGGATCATCAGACGCCTATCACCCATCGGGATTGGCGTTGAACCGGCGCCTTGAAAGGCGACATAATGGAGCGGTCTCATGTTTGATTGTCCCGAATTACAGGCTTGCGTCGGCACCCCCCTCACACGTAGCGCGCGGCCCACCGTCAGCGATCTGAAAGGAAACGACATGGCATCCGGCCGCAGCATCAGCGGGGCCACGCATGATGGGCGCCGGCCGTCGCGTGCGCTTGGCTCTGGCCGGCTGGCCGTTGGTGCCGCCATGCGCGCGTTCGCCGCCACCGTCGTAATGCTATTGGCAAGCCTGCTGCCTGCGACCGCCCTCAGCGCTGCTGAAGCCCCCCTCATCCGCCCCGGCGATGCCGTCGTCACCGGATTTTCCGGCACGCACGCCGACGGCGAACCGGAACGCAACGCGCACCCCCTCGACCGCCAATTCATCAATCCTGACGGCATCAGCGCACGCGTGCTCGACGTGCGCGCGCTTGGCACCGGCCCCATCGGCGCGGTCTCCGATACGCTGCCGCGCCACGACGTCCGCGCCCGCGACGTCGGCCAGGTCTTCGGTGTCGCCGTCGACGACACGGAGGCGCCCAACGCCTATGTCGCCGCCACATCTCTCTTTGGCTTGCAGATCGTCTCGCGCCGCGCGGACGGCCTCATCGAGCGTCTCGCGCGCGGCGACGCCGGCGCCGAGTGGATGAGCGGCCAGTTCGCCAACAGCCTCGGCGGCGGCCCCGGCACCGTCTACAGGATCGACGGGCGGAGCGGCACCGTCTCGGTGTTCGCAACTCTTTCAAGCGACGGCAAAGCCAACGCCGGGCCCGGCCTCGGCGCGCTCGCCTACGACGCACGCTCGCGGCAGATGTTCGTCTCCGATCTCGAAACCGGCCTCATCCATCGCATCGCCATGGACGGCGTTGTGCGCGACGCATTCGATCACGGCGTCGATGGCCGCAAGGCGGAAGGCATCGCAGCCGAGGCCGACAATCCGGCGCGGCGCATGGACATCAAGAGCGAACGCTTCGATGCCGAAGATCCCGCCACCTGGGGTTATGCCGATCCGCGCCGCCGCGTCTTCGGCCTCGCCATCGAGGGCCGCCGCTTGTACTACGCCGTCGCCGAGGGTCCCTCGATCTGGTCGGTGTCGATCGGCGACGATGGCGCGTTCGGCCGCGATGCGCGCCTCGAGATCGTACACGACAGTTCCGAGCCTGGCGTCGAAATCGCCTCGTTGGCGTTCGACGGCGCGGGCACGCTTTATCTGGCCGAACGCGGCGCGGTGTCGGGCCGCTATGACTATGCCGCCTTCGCCGCGACCGACGTGTCGCGCGTGCTGCGCTACCGTTACGATCGCGCGCGCAAGGATTGGGTGGCAACGCCCGACGACTACGCCATCGGCCTCAAGGCCCCGCATCATGCCGCAACCGGCGGCGTCGCGCTGAACTACGGCTACGACAAATTCGGTGATCTCGACCTTGGCGCCTGCCGCCAGACTGTGTGGTCGACCGGCGAGCACCTGCGCGCGGGCAGCGACGTGGCGCGCGTCTCGACCGGTGGCGCTGCCGGCGTGCACGGCCTGCAAGGCGTCTACAAGAGCCGCGTGCGCCCCGCCAACACGCCGCCCTTCGAAAGCTGGTTCGTCGACTACGACGGCCGCACCGAAGATCCAAACGTCAACGGCCACATCGGCGCGGTCGCCATTCATGCGCCGTGCGCGCCGCCAGCCGAGACCGAGAGCCCGGCTTACGAAAGCTACGTTACCGGCATCGTGCCGCCTGAGCCGCAGTCGCTGATCGAATTGCAGAAGCGCTGCTGGCCGGCCGCAATCGGCGCGGCCGTCCGCTGCCGCATCGACGTCCGCAATATCTCCGGCACGGCGCTTGGCGAAGATCTGCGCCTGACGGACGTATCGCGCGTCATGTATGGCGCGGGAACCGGTGCCGTCGTGCCGATCGCAAGCGTTGCGGCCGTGACGCCCGGCGTCACGTGCTCGGCCGCGCCGACACCGGAACTCGTGTGCACCATCCCAGCGCAACTGCTGGCACCGGGCGACGTCGTATCGCTCGACGTCACGGTTGCAACGGGCGCCATCATCGGCGCCGGCAACGCCGGCTTCCGCAACTGCGCCGTCATTCGCCACAGCCAGGGGCATGCCAAGGCGTGCGCCGAGGGCGGCACCGATATCGTCGTCGAGAAAGTCGGCCCGGCCGCGTGCCTGCCCGGCGGCACCTGCAAGTTCGGCTTGCGCGTCGCCAACGCCGGACTGATGCCGTTCGAGGGCGATGTGCTGCTGGCGGACGCCATGTTCGTCGGCGGCGGTGTCGTCAACGCACCAGTGACGAACGTCGCGCCGCCGGTCGCGTGCATCGCCGGCAACATCAACCAGGTGCCGTTCACGTGCCTGACCCACATGTCGCTCGCGCCCGGCGAAGAGATCATGCACTGGATCGATGTCACCATGCCGGCGCCGGGCGGATACAAGGCCGAGAACTGCTTCGGCGTGCTCGACCCTGCCTTGCTGCCGGTTGGCCCGCTGCCGCCGGTGCTGGTCGGCGTCGGCGCAGGCG
>JBOFCQ010000137.1:0-8179 GCA_051646145.1 Hyphomicrobium sp. | reverse complement strand
GAAATGCAACACCAGTCATCGGCCATTTCGGTCATGAGCGCAAGTTGCGTGGCCGATCACGTTCCGCCGCGCGCCGCACGCTCGAAATCGGCCTTGGTGTCGATATCGAGAAATGCGCCGTCGCCCGTCGCGCGAATGCTGATGGCCATTGCCCGGTTGGCGTCGATCACGGCCTTGCCGCCCTTGTCGCCGCTGAGCGCCTGCAGGCTGGCGAAGAACGATCGCGGCCAGATCACCGGGTGTCCTTGTCGGCCGTCGCTGTCACAAGGGTAGACGATATGCGTGCCGCCGTGTGCAGAGAACGCGGCAAACAGGGCATCGACGAGCGCGGGCGAAATGGCCGGCATGTCGGCAAGCACGATCATCGCCGCGTCGATCGTGGAATCGAGCGCGTCGAGCCCGGCGGCGAGCGATGTCGACAGGCCCTCTGCGGCGCGCGGATTGACGACATGTCGCCAGGGCGGCGGTGTCGGCAGTGTTTTGATGGCGGCGCGGATGGGGTCGCCCTCAGGCGCGGTCACGACCACGCGCTCGGCGAACGGCGCGGCGGAAAGCGCGGCGAGGGCATGCAGAATGAGCGGCTTTCCGCCGAGCGGCGCCAATAGTTTGTGCGCGCCTTCAAAACGGCTGGAACGGCCAGCGGCGAGCACGACGGCGGCGATCGGCATGTCTTTAGACCTTTCAGCAGACCCTTGAGGCCACGGGGTTGCCGCGGCGGTGTTCACCATGCGGCGTCATCGCCGCGCGCGCACTTAAGCACGCGGCCGGCCGGCGCGGCAAAGGTGCGATTGCCGAGGCGCACGGTCAGGGCTAGAAGCGCAGACATGAGCAAATCGTCGAATTCCACGCCGCCAGTCGGCATGTCTCCCGCAGCCGCCGCGCGCGCGCCCGCGTCCAGCCGCGTTCCGTCCACGAACGGGCCATCAAGCGATGCACCGAAGGTCGGCTTCGTATCGCTCGGCTGCCCCAAAGCGCTCGTCGATAGCGAACGCATCATCACCAAGCTGCGCTCCGAAGGCTATGCCATCGCCGCCGACTACGAAGGCGCCGACGTCGTCGTCGTCAATACGTGCGGTTTTCTCGACAGTGCCAAGCAGGAAAGCCTGGACGCTATCGGCGAAGCCATGACGGCCAACGGTCGCGTCATCGTAACCGGATGCTTCGGCGTCGAGGAGAGCCGCATTCGCGAGGCCCATCCCGGCGTGCTGGCGGTGACCGGACCGCACCAGTACGAGCAGGTGGTGGCCGCCGTGCACGACGCCGTGCCGCCGGTGCACGATCCGTTCGTCGATCTCGTGCCGCCCGAAGGCCTGCGCCTGACTCCGCGCCACTACGCCTATCTCAAGATTTCCGAAGGCTGCAACAACCGCTGCTCGTTCTGCATCATCCCGAGCCTGCGCGGCGATCTCGTAAGCCGCCCTGCCAACCACGTGATGAGCGAAGCGGAAAAGCTGGTCAAAGCCGGCGTCAAGGAACTGCTGGTCATCAGCCAGGATACCAGCGCCTACGGCCTCGATCTCAAGTATGCGGAAAGCCCTTGGAAGGGCCAGCCGCTGAAGGCGCGTTTCCTCGATCTCTGCGCGGCGCTCGGCGATCTTGGGGCGTGGGTGCGTCTGCACTACGTCTACCCATATCCGCACGTCGACGACGTGATCGCGCTGATGGCGGAGAAGAAAATTCTGCCCTATCTCGACATCCCGTTCCAGCACGCGTCGCCGAACGTTCTGAAAGCGATGCGCCGGCCCGCAGCGCAAGAGAAGACGGCGGAGCGCATCCGCCGCTGGCGACAGGAGTGCCCCGACCTCGCCATTCGCTCGACCTTCATCGTCGGCTTCCCCGGCGAGACCGAGCAGGATTTCGACATGCTGCTGGCCTGGCTGAATGAGGCGCGCATCAATCGCGCCGGGTGCTTCAAATACGAAGCGGTCGAGGGCGCCAAGGCGAACGACATCGCCGACGCGGTGCCGGAAGAGGTCAAGACCGAACGCTGGCATCGCTTCATGGCGGCTCAGAAAGAGATCAGCGCCTCGATCCTCAGCGAGAAAGTCGGTCAGGTGATCGACGTCATCATAGATGAGGTTGACGATGAGGGCGCGATCGGGCGCACGCCGTGGGACGCCCCCGAGATCGACGGCAGCGTCTTCCTCGACCAGGAGACGGCGCTGAAGCCGGGCGATATCGTCAAAGCCCGCATCATCGGCGCCGACGACTATGACCTGACGGCTGAGCGCGTAACGGCGGATCGGCCCGCGTCGTAGGTTAACAAAAAACCTCACCTGAAGGCGGGAACATACTGCAATAAAACTGTTTTTATGGTGCGATTAACCATCTTTATGCGTCTTCGCCGCTAAGATGTCCGCGCGCGACGGCTGAACGGGCGCGCGAAGTCGGTGGGTGTGGTGCCGTGAGTTGTGAAGTGCGTTCGAGCCGGCCCGTCAGGGATGCGCGCGCCGTGATGAGCGGGGCCGCACGCCGTTTGGCGTCAGCGGCGGTCGCCGTGGCGGCGTTGGCCGCGATCAGCGGCGCCGACGCAAAGACTCCCGGCTCGGTCTATTGCTTCGGCGGATGGTGCCATCGTGTGTCGACCGTCGACGAAATGTCGATGATGGTCGGCCGGCGCGGCACGCTCAAAGCGTCGTTCTACGATCATTGCACCCGCGACCGGTTCAATCCGTGCGGGCTGACGAGTTCGGGCGAAGTCTTCCGCCCCGATCTCGCCGACAATGCCGCCAGCCCGATTTTCCCCGACGGCACTGTGCTGCTCGCCTTCAACCCGAGCACGAACCGGGCCGCGGTCTTGCGCGTCAACAGCGCCGGGCCGTATCGCGGCGACCGCACGCTCGATGTTTCCCGCGCGGCAGCCGATAAGCTCGGCTTCATCAAGCAGGGTGTCGCTGAACTCGTCGTCACCGTCATTCGCTCGCCGGAGGATAGTGATGCGCGCTATCAGCGGCGGCGCAAATACAACCCTGTGCCGGGTTACCTCGGCGAGTTTCGCACGTTCGACGAAGCGCATGACGCGGCCATCGCGCGCTTGGAACTCGAATTCCATCCGATGTCGGCGTCCGTTGCCTCCGCCGGACCTGAGCTGCCGATGACCTTGCCGACGACCCCGCCGGCCGCGCAACCCGCCGAACCGACCACGACGCCGGTGGATGTGCCGGAGCAGCCAGGGTCCGCTACGCCCTCGCAAGCGCCGACATTGCCGCCCGCCGAGGCGATGCCCACCGAGACAATGCCGACCGACACAATGCCGGTTGGCGCGCCACAGCCCGGGCCGACTGCGCCGCCGAACGCGGGCGATGCGACGGCGCCGGTTCACCCACCGCTGACGCCAGCCACGCGTGACCAGATCGACACGCTCTGGCCGCGCGGTCTCGCCATCGACGTCGCGGATCGTCGGCCCGCCGCCCTTGAGACATCCGATACACGCGATGTGCTTCCGAGCCTGATGCCGGACGAACTGGGGCCAGGGCACGGCGCTCGCGCGCCGGAGGCGACGGTCACGGCTGTCGAGATGGAGGCGTCGGATATCGCACGCGCGGAGCCGACAGGAGATCGGGGCGACCGGCCGAGCGACATCGCGCTGACGCCTGCGTCGCCGCCGATGGATCCGGCCGCGGCGGCTCGCGATGCGGGCGTTGCGCCGTCTGCCGGCCCGCTTGGTTCGCTGGAAACGCTCTGGGCCCGCGCCACGCGCCAAGCCAAGCCACGCGCGCCGGTGATCGTGTTGCCGTCGATCACGCTGGACGACATCGACGACGCGTCATGGTGGCGGCGGCATTGGTCGACGATGGTCGAGGAAGCCCGGCGCGCGGGTCAGGCGCGGCGCACCGACCGCGCCATCGGCAGCACAAAGCCGCGCTCGTCGGTGAAAGCGCCTCAGCACTCGTCAGGCTGAGGGCAGGCTGCTTTGGCGGCGGCGATGCGCGCGCGATTAAAGCGGCACCGCACCCTGCGATGCGGTCTTGGCCTTGAAGTCCGGCTCGACGTGGATGACGACTTCCGACCCGTCGATCGCGGCTTCGATGGCGTCTTCCAGCCGGTCGCAGATGACGTGCGCCTCGTTCACCGTCATGTGTCCGGGCACGACGAGGTGGAACTCGATGAAGAGGGCGCGTCCGGCCTGTCGCGTGCGAATGTCGTGCGCTTCGAGCGCGCCATCGCCGTTCGACGTGATGACGGTTCTGATCTTGCTCTCGATGTCGGGTGAGGCTGCCTGATCCATCAGGCTCGACATGCTCTCGAGCGCGATGCGATAGCCGCTCCAGAGAATGTTGATGCCGACGGCCGCGGCGAGCAGGGGATCGAGCTGGTGCCAGCCGGTGACGAGCGCCAGGCCGAGGCCGATGACGACGCCGGCGGATGTCACGACGTCGGTGACGAGGTGCCAGCCATCGGCGACGAGCGCGGGGGACCGCCACGAACGCCCGCGATTGATGAGCAGCATAGCCCAGCCGGCGTTGATCAGCGCCGCCGCCGTATTGATGGCGAGGCCGAGCCCGGCCGATTGCAATTCGACGCCCGATTTCAGCGCCGTGTAGGCTTTGTTTAAAATGAGCACGGCCGCGACGGCAATCATGGCGCCTTCGAAGATGGCCGCCAGGAATTCCGCCTTGTGATGGCCAAAGGGGTGATTGTCGTCGGCGGGCTGCGAGGCGATGTGCACGGCGACGAGCGCCGCGATCGCGGTGACGACGTTGACGATGCTTTCCAGCGCGTCGGAATACAGCGCCACCGAGCCTGAGACGAGGTACGACAGATACTTGATGCCCATCACCGCGGCGGCAACGGCAATGTTGATCGTGGCCAGGCTTTTGACGCGGTGCGCCTGTGTCATAGGGGGTCCGTGCAACGTCGGTTCTGCGACTTTCGCTAGTGGCACAGATGCGCCGGGGTGACCAGCGTGCGCATTGACACGGTGTCATGGCACGGCGCCATGCGCGCGATTACTGGCTCCGACCCTGCTTATCCACACCGCGAGCGGCGCGGCGGCTCGCACGGCCGGGGCGAATCTGCCCCAAGTGCGTCGGTACGACCGGCGAAGACGCATGGCAGCCGTCGAGATGCGCGGCGAAGGCCGCTGCGGCCCGCCGGCACGGCACGCGATTTATCGCTGTCCGCTTGCCCGTCCGACTGTGTGGAGAACGATCAATGGCCAATTTCACGACGCACATCGCGGTTGGAACCGTGGTCGCCGGCGCGCTCGCCACGTTGACGCTGGCCGCCGACGCCGTGGCGCCCGAGAACCTCGTGGCCGTAACCATGGCGGGCTTCCTCGGCTCGGTGCTGCCCGATATCGATTTGAAAGATTCGCGCCCGAGCCGGCTGATGTTCGCCGGTCTTGCCGTATTCTTCTCGTTCGCCGTGCTCTTCAACGTGGCGACGAAATTCTCGATCGCGGAAATGTGGATCGTGTGGCTCGGCACGCTCGTCGGCGTGCGCTACGGACTGCACGCCATATTCCATAGGCTCGCGGTGCATCGCGGCGTCTGGCACTCGCTGCTGGCGGGCGTGTTCTCATCGATTGCGACGGCCGTCGTTTATTATCACGTGCTCGGGCGTCACGAGGGTGTGGCCTGGCTCGCTGCCGGTTTCATGATGATCGGCTACATCACGCATCTGGTGCTCGACGAAATGTATTCCGTCGACGTGATGGACACGCGCGTGAAGGCCTCGTTCGGCACGGCGTTGAAGCTGATCGACCGCCGCAACCTCGGAGCGTCGGCTGCGATGGCCGTTGCGGTTCTGCTTGCCGGCATGGCGTCACCGCCGACGCGCACCTTTGTTGAAGGCGTCGGTTCAAAGGATTTGTGGACGGGATTGCAGCAGCGGCTCTGGCCGCAGGACAACAGGTGGTTTGGCGTGATCAATGCGCGCCGCGCGGTGGCTCAGCCCGCGATAGCACCGAATGATGCCGCACCGGTGACGACCGGATCGATCGGCAAGTAGCGGCAAGGGCAAGCTTGGCTTGCTGCAGCACGCGATCCGGCGCGGCTTACGACTTCGATTGCGATCTGACAAAGCCCGCATGGAAGGTATCGGCGAGGCACGCCACGTCGTCGCGCGCGCTTGATGGCGTGACGATGGGCAGTGCGCCCGTGACGACGAGCGCCACGATGCCGTGCAGGCCTGCGAAAAAGGTGCGCGCGGCCTGGGCAAGATCTGCGTCGCGGGCGTCGGGCGCGGCCGATCTCAGGCAATCGGCAAAGACAGTGCTGATGCGCTCCGCGTCGACCAAGAGCGCGACCCTGTTGGTCGTCGGGGCTTCAGGAAGCTGCCGGCACAACAGGCTCCAAATTTCAGCATTGGCCAAGGCATGGTCGAGATAGGCGAGCGCGGTTGCTTTCAAGCGCTGATCGGATGAACCGGCGCACGGCGCGGATGCGATGACGTCGGCGATGTCTTCGAGAATGGTGCGCTGGACGGCGATCATCAGCTCGTCGAGGTTCTTGAAGACGTTATAGATCGTGCCGGCGGAGTATTCGATCTCGCGCGCGATCTCGCGTGCGGACAGCGCCGCCGCGCCGTTCTTGGCGACGATATCGCGGGTCGCCCCAATGATGCGCTCGCGCAGTTCGCTCTGCGTGTGCGTCGAACGTCTGGCCATCGCCGCTGCCGCCCTGATCCAAAGAAATCAGTAGGCAACTTAATCGACGAGGAAGCCAGATCAAGCAACGTTCAGAAACATCTGTATAAAAAATCTGTATACGCTACGTCTTCGTCGCGCCGCGTTCTGAAATATGAAATCAGATGCGGCCGAGAATGCTGGAATGGCATTTCAAAACGGGCCGAGGACGCTAGCATGAGTTTGTTGAGTGCATACGTCGTTTGCACACGCACGCGCGCTGGCGCTGTTCTGACGGGACGCAGTGGCCGGTGGACGGTGGGCTGCCCGCGGCCGAGAAATGCGCCCTTACGCTTACGAGGCCTTAGAAGTTCGGGCAGCTTTCAGCGCACGATTTGCCGTCGATGCCGACGCAGTTGTTCTTGCGCGGGCTGTGCGTGATGACGTCCGACCAACTCATCATCGACATGAAGCCCGGCACCATGTTGGCGACGATCGGCGAGTGTTCGAACTCGGCTTCAACGACGATTGCCGCCGTGCCGGGGGCCAGCATGCCGTCGGCGGGCATGGCTTTGGCGGTGCAAACTTTCGAGATGGCGCCGGTGTAGCTATCCCAGCTCCACACGGCGCGCGTCTGCGTGCTGTTTGCCGCCGTCGCACGAAGGATCGAATACACCTTGAAGCGCAGCGTCGAGCTGCTGATGGGGTCCATCACCTGCTGTGCCGACGTCAGAATGCCAGCGAACGCGGTTGCCGCTTCGCCGTTTGCCGCGCCGATCTGTTCTTCGCGCGAAATCAGATCGCCGATCATCGCGGCCGCTTTCTGGAATCGCTTGTGAGCAACGACACCCTGCGAGACTTCGAGCGTGCCCGAGATCATCAGCATGAACACCGGAAAGATGTAGGCGAACTCAACAGCCGCGATGCCGGAGATGCTGTCGCGGAAGCGACGAACCATCTGGGAAATCGGATTCTGGCGGGCGGTCCACATTGTCGGATGTCCTGAGGTCGCGTCGTTGATCGTCATTGAACGAGGTGGGGCTGCGGCCGGGCTTTAGGGCTGCGTGTTCGGGAACGGCTCTGTACGCATGACCGTCGAGCTCTGCATCATCATGGAGCCGTCGCCCATCTGACCGAGCTTGAACCACGGAACCTTCGAGGGGAATTCCCATTTGTAGCAGGTCGTGATCATCACGATTTCATTGTCGTTGCCGGAATACTGCGAGATTTCGTCGGAGCTGTTCGCCGTGCTGGTGACGCGCGAGCCGTCGGCTTTGAGGCACGATTGCTTGGCGACCGAATCCCAGCTCGGGAACTTCTGCACGAACACTTCCATCTTCGAGCAATCGACCCAGCTGCCGGTCGAGAAGTTGCCGTTCTCGCACACCTTGGCCTTGAACTGCTCGACCGTCATCTCGGCCTGCTGGGCCTGACCGGTACGCAAGAGACGGCTGGTCGTGTCGATGCCGCGATCGAGCGCGATCGATGTGAAGTAGTATGTTGCGATGCCGGACAGCGCCACGATCATCATCGTGAAGGGCATGGCGACCATGCCGAGTTCGATCGCGGTCGTGCCATCTTCATTGCGAATGGCAGACCGCCACCGGCGAG
>JBOFCQ010000130.1:0-13055 GCA_051646145.1 Hyphomicrobium sp. | reverse complement strand
AGCAGATTGCAGCCTTGAATGCGGCGCTCGAAGCATCCGAGGCCAAAGCGTCCGATAGCGACAAGGCCATCAAGGATCTTGGGCAGCGGCTGAACGCGGCGCTGGCGCGGCAGGTGCAAGAGCTGCAACGCTATCGATCGGATTTCTTTGGCCGGCTCGCCGAACTGTTGAAGAACCGCAAGGATATCCGGGTTGTTGGCGACCGCTTCGTCTTTGAGAGCGAAGTTCTGTTTCCGTCGGGCTCCGCCACGCTGACTCCTGAAGGTCTCGCCGCCATGGATCAACTGGCCGCCGCCATCCAGGATCTTGAAACGCAAATTCCCGACGAGATCGACTGGGCGCTACAAATCGACGGTCATACCGACGCGCGCCCCATCTCAAGTCCGCAGTTCCCCTCGAACTGGGAGCTATCGACAGCGCGCGCGGCATCCGTCGTCAAATACATGATTTCGCGCGGGGTGGCCGCGGACCGTCTCGTTGCAGCCGGTTACGGCGAGTTCCGGCCCATCGAAGCGGGCCAGGGCGAAGACGCCCTACAGAAAAACCGGCGCATCGAATTGAAGCTCACCAATCGCTGAGACACGCGAACCGGATGGGTTTGCCACGCATCCAGAGCATCCACAAAGCGCGCGACGGCAAACCCGCAATGGCGCGCCGCGCTCATCAGTCGTCGTCGCCGCCGCGTCGGCCTGCGGAGGCGGTGCGACGCTTGCGCACCGGGGGTGCGGCTTCATCAAGTTCGCGCAACTGACTGCGCGCCGGATCGCTCTGCGCGATTTTCTGCGGTGACACGCCCGACAGAGCCTGCGTCACACGCCGGTCATGACCATAAATGTCGTCCAGCTCGACCAGTGTGCGGCCTTCGCCGGGGATCATCGTGAAGTACACGTTGTGCACCGGGATCGGGCGCACGAGGTCAATACTGTTGTTTGGCTTCTTGCGATCCTTGAGCAGGCGCTTGATGTCATCCATCGTCCAGCCCTGATCGCGCCCGAGAATGATCTCGGCGAAGCGGAGCGGATCGCGCACACGAATGCAACCGTGGCTGAACGTGCGATCGCTGGCGCTGAACAGCGCGCGATTGTTGGTGTCGTGCATATAGACGTGGTGCTTATTCGGGAACAGGAACTTGATGACGCCGAGCGGGTTGCCGTCGCCTGAGCGCTGATAGATCCCAACATCGCGGATATCGGTCTTCGCCCAGTTGAACCGCTGCGGACGCACCTCGCGCCCCGAAAGCCCAAGGATGCGCATGCCGCGCCGTTCAAGCACGTTGTAATCGCCAGACCGCAACTTCGGCAGCAGATCGTTGATCTTGATCGACGGCGGCACACCCCATTCGGGCTGGAAGACGACGTGGCGCATCTGGTCGGAGAAAACCGGCGTCTGCGTATCGCTCTGGCCAACGATGATGCGCTCTTCATGCAGCACCGCGCCATTCGAGACGAAGCGCGTCATGTATTCCGGCAGATTGTTCCAGATGTAGGTTTCGCCGAGATTGGGCGGCAGCCAGCGCCAGCGTTCCATGTTGGCGAGAATACGCGCCAACTGTTCCTTGCTCGGCGGGGCTGGCGGCTTATTCAGGAATCGGCGCACCTTGTCGTCGACACGACCCCAGCGCGTCTTGACGCCGCCGGACGACACGACGTCATGCAGCTTGTTGGCAAGCGCTTCATCGAATTGCGATTGGCGATCTGCCGCGCCCGGCATGTTGAGGCGCTGGCGGATGATGAGCACGTCGGGGTGATATTCTCCGAGCTTGATCGTATCACCGAGCGGGATCACGAGTTGCGGATCGATGGTGCGCGGGGAGGCGATCTCGTTGCGGGCGGCGACATAGGCCTGCCGCAGCACTTCAAACGCCGGCGACTGGGGATGCATGGCGCGCATCGCGGCGCCGGCATTCTCGCCCGAGATGATATCGATCATGACGCCGGCGGCGCTCATGTCGAGCGGCGTGCGCTCGAGCCAGAGGCTCAACGACGACGGTTCGATGCGGCCGCCCTTGGCATGATGGGCATAGGTCACGACCGCGCGCGACACCGCGATTTCGGCGATCGCGAGGTTGTCGTGGTCCGTGGCGATGGACAGGCTTGCAGGCTGCTGGAAAGCTGCCGGGTCGAGACCGAACTCACCCGCGTTGGCGAGTTCCTTGATGGCCATGTAGGCATTGCTGTTGAAGCCCTTCGCATCGACCCAGACCGGCGCGCCGCGACGGGCGATATAGAACGAGCGCAGTTGCTGAAGCCACCGCGCGTCCTGGCTATCGATCGCCGCTTCGGCGATTGCCGCGTTAAGGCGCAGCGTCAATGTGGTTTCGAAGGAGGCGGGCAAACCTGCTGCCGCCAGCAGCGATCCTATGGGGCTTTCAGCGCCGAGCGCACGCGCGGAGCGGGCTTCAAAGCCGGCAGACAGTATGATGCCGGCAAGGCCGATGGCGGCCATCCGAGTGACTACGCGATACATAAGCTCGAAATGCCCCTGCTGGTAAACTGGCGTGAATATGGCATTTCCGCCCTTTCGATGCACGGCCACATTGCAAATTGTTGGAATAATGGTTGAGACGCGTGAGCGCCGGGCACGCCCGGCCGTGCTTCAGCTTTTGCGATGATGAAATTTCAGATTAGGCAGGGGCCGCGCGCCAATTTTTCCAGCACCGTGCGCAAACCGAGCGTCAGCGCACCCCGCTTAGCCGTCACGCCGCTGCTTCGCGGCCAAATTGCAGATCGGCGAGCCGTGCGTAGAGGCCGCCGCGGCGCTTCAATTCGGCGTGCGTGCCGGCCTCGATAATGCGGCCGCCGTCCATGACCAGAATGCGGTCCGCGCGCTGCACGGTCGCCAGCCTGTGGGCGATGACGATGGTCGTGCGATCATGCATGGCCGCCTCAAGGGCTTTCTGCACCTGCCCCTCGCTTTCGGCGTCGAGCGCGCTCGTGGCCTCATCGAGCAGCAAGATCGGCGCGTTGCGCAATATGGCGCGCGCAATGGCGATGCGCTGGCGCTGGCCGCCCGAAAGGGTCACGCCACGTTCTCCAAGGCGCGTATCGAAACCATCAGGTAGTGCCGATATGAACCCCTTGGCCTGAGCGGCGGTAGCCGCCGCTTCGATATCCCGGCGCGAGGCGCCCGGCGACCCGTAGCCGATGTTCTCGGCAATGGTGTCGGCGAACAGCGCCACGTCCTGCGGCACGAAGGCGACCCGGCTGCGCAACGCCTTGAGGTCGGCATTGCGCACGTCAACGCCGTCGACAACGATGCGGCCCGTCTGGGGATCATAGAAACGCAGCAGCAGACTGAAGATCGTGCTTTTGCCGGCACCCGACGGGCCAACAAGCGCGATCGTTTCGCCGCGCTGCACTTGGAATGAGACGCCGTTCAATGCCAACGTGTTCGGACGGCCAGGATAGGCGAACGACACGTTGTCGAAGGCGACCGTTCCGGGCGAGGGGAGCGGAAGAACCTGCGGATTTTCGGGCGATTTGATCGCTGGCACTTCGGCAAGTATCTCCGTCAGACGCTCGGCCGCACCGGACGCCTGGCTGATCTCGCCCCACACTTCGGAAAGTTCCGCGAGCGCGCCGGCCGCGAACAAAGCATAGAGCACGAACTGGCCGAGCCGGCCGCCACTGATGTCGCCAGTGATGACGGCCGACGCGCCATACCACAGCACGCCGGTGATGCTGGCAACCGTCAGGAAAATCGTCAGCGCCGTCAGCCCAGCGCGTGCGAACAGCCGCGCACGCGCGGCAGCGAACGACTGCTCGGTTGCCGCCGAGAACCGCTCTGCGACCGGATCTTCATTACCGAATGCCTGCATGGTGCGGTGCGCCGCCAAGTTCTCAGCGGCATACGCCGATGCCTCGGCGAGCTTGTCTTGCGCATCGCGCGACAGGCGCTTGACCTGCCGGCCGAACGCGACGAGCGGTAGCACGATCACCGGGATCGCGAGCAAGATGAGCAGCGACAGTTTTGTGCTCGTCACGAACATCATGACGAGGGCGCCGATGAGCATAATGATGTTGCGCACGAATTGACTGAGCGCGGTGCCGGCGGCCGCCTTCATCAACGTTGTATCGGCTGTGAGGCGGCTCATCATTTCGCCGGAGTGATTGCGGTCGAAATAGTCGGACCCAAGCGTCGCCAAGTGGGCGAATGTCCGCGCGCGCAAATCCGCGACCACGCGCTCGCCGAGCCAATTGACGAAATAGAACCGCGATGCCGAGGCCATCGCCAGCAGCAGTCCGATGCCAATCAGGGTGAGAAAATAGACATCGATCAACTGCCCGTCGCTGGCGCCGAATCCGTTATCGATCATGCGCCGGACGGCCAGCGGCACCGACAGCATGGCCGCCGCCGACGCCACGAGCGCAATGGCCGCAGCCAAAAGCACACCCTTGTGGGCAAGCATGTAGGGCTTGAGCGACATCAGCGGCCGCAACGACCGGCGTTCCCGGGCGGGGTCGTCTTTGGTACGCGTCACATCGCTCGCCTTAGGTGCGGACGTCTCGTTAGTCATCTGCTACTCAAGCCTTTTTTGGCGGCAATGTTGTGTCCGCGGCCGCCATTTGGTCTTTCGGCACAGGGCTTCCCGCCCCGCTTTAGAACGGTGGGGTTGGCGCGGCGGACCATGCCCGACCGGCCGCTTTCACTCAAGGGACATCGCACCGCGAACCCGAAGCTGGGCGCTTGATGCGTTCGGGGCTTGTTTTGAGCCCCGGCGTCGGGTAGAGACAAGCGCGAAATTCCCAGACTTTCTGGATCAGCCAGCAGGACCTCGCCGTCACAGGGTCCGAGCTGGTTGTTTCTATTGAAGCGAAAAGAGCGACGACCATGAAAAAAGATGCCGACATCCACCCCGACTACCACCAGATCAAGGTGGTCATGACCGATGGGACCGAGTTCGTCACGTACTCGACCTATGGCAAAGAGGGCGACACGCTGTCGCTCGACATCGATCCGAATACCCATCCGGCATGGACGGGCGGCGATGCCAAGCTGATGGACCGCGGTGGCCGTCTGTCGCGCTTCAAGAAGAAGTTCGAAGGCGTTTTCTAAATTTGTGGCTTGCGGTCGACGCGCATTGCGCGTGGCCGAGCAACTCGCTTGAGCACGCGACGGGCGCGACACACACTGCTTCATCGGGGCTTGAACCTTTGGGGCATCGGCGCCTGAGTGAAGCACAAGATAAGTGAAGCGCGAGGGTCGCAACGGATGCTCCGCTCGACTTTATCGGCAAAAAATAAAGGCCCGGATTTCCGGGCCTTTTTTATTGTTCGCTGAGCTATCGGCAAACGTTAGCTGATCTTGCCTTGGAACGCGCGCTCGAGAAGTCCGAGCTGCTGGGCGACCGGATTGACCGAGCGCTCCTGCACCGCGTCAGGATCGTGAGCCCCGCTCATGGCGCGATCGAGCTGCACGATACGATCATGGAGACTGAAGCTCTCCTCGATCAGATTGCGCAGGCCCTCAGGCAATTCCGAATACCCTTTGACATGGGTCGGACGGCCAAAAGCCTGCAGCTTCACGCGACGGCGCTTCTTCAGCGCTTCCTGTTCGGTGATCTCGCCTTCCTTCAAGGCGCGGCGGATCAACAACCAGGACGCAAGATCCAAAAGACGCGTCGTCAGACGCATGCTTTCCGTTGCATAGAGCACGCTCGCCTGACCGGCGAGGCCCTTAGCCTCTTTGCGGCCAGAACCATCAAGATAGGCGGCCGTGCGCTCAACGAGCGCCATGCCTTCCTTGAAGATGTGATCGAACTGCTCAGAAGATTGAAACCGCTCTCCGAAGGAGACGGTCGTCGCGCCACTCGAAAGTGCGCCCTCAACTCGTGTACTGTTGTTCATGACCCTGTACGACACAAACGCTAACTGACTGGAAACCACTATAACGCTTTCACCGTAATGCACCATAGTTAACAACAAGGTTCAAAACGGGGCAATCGCTCAGCTACCTGTGGATGAAGCAAAAAAAGAGCCGCTCTCGAAAAAGCGGCTCGAAGGTCAACAGGGAGGCGTCAGACGAAGCGGCCGTTGGCCGTTCGTCGATCCAGAGGCTGGATGACGGGCATTGTGCCTTCTCATGGATAACAAAGCGTAAAGGGCGAGCGCAGCTCGCGTGCGCATCTCGTAACACCTTGACCGCACACACCATCACTAGTCGTGTCACAACGAAACACAAAGATGCGGAAGGGCACGCGCTCAATTGAGCAGATGGCGCATGGCGCCTCACGTCGTGCGTGATCTTATCGCCATTGCGGACCGTGCATCAGGATTTGAATAGTGCTGACGCTGCCGCCTCATGCGCCTTCTTGCGCTGCAGCTCCGCGCGGACGCGCACAATTTCCGCTTCGAATTCAACTATGCGCCGCTCGAGTTCGGCAACCGACAACGTTTCGAGGTTGTCGCCGACTGCCGCCGTCACTTTGGCCACGGGCTTGATATCATCCCAGTTCATGACGGTCTCCGTCGCGTGATCGACCCTCGAGCAACGTTCGGCGACGCCTAGCGCTCTTGTGCGATAGGCAGCGCTCGTGCATGTCTCGCCCACTCAAAACGATAACGGGACACGTCCGCGATGCCAAGCCTGCCTGCCACCATGACCGCTATCGCCATCGTCGGCAAAGGCGGGCCAGACGTGCTCGTAGCTGAGGACCGCGCCGTGCCCGTCGCCGGTCCAGGCCAACTCCTGATCGAGGTGGTGGCGGCCGGTGTCAATCGCCCCGATGTCTTGCAACGCAAGGGGCTCTATCCGGCGCCCAAAGGCCATTCGGATTTGCCAGGCCTCGAAGTTGCGGGCCGCGTGGCGGCTCTCGGCGCCGGCGCGTCGCGCTTCAAAGTCGGCGACGCGGTGATGGCACTGGTCAACGGCGGCGGATACGCTGGCTACGCAGTTGCCGACGACGCCGCAACGCTTGCAAAGCCGGACGCACTCTCGTTCATCGAGGCCGCCGCCGTTCCAGAAACGTTTTTCACCGTCTGGCACAATGTCTTTGAACGCGGACACTTGAAACGCGGCGAGCGCTTCCTCGTCCATGGCGGCACGAGCGGCATCGGCGTCACGGCGATCCAGCTCGCAAAGGCCTTCGGCGCGCATGTCATCACCACCGCCGGATCGGACGAAAAGTGCAGCGCCGCCCGCGCGCTCGGTGCCGATCTCGCGATCAACTACGCCAACGAGGATTTCGCCGACGTCATCAAGCGCGAAACCGAGGGTCGCGGCGTCGACGTCATCCTCGATATGGTCGGCGGCGACTACATCGATCGCAATATCCGCTCGCTCGCTGATGACGGCCGTCTCGTCAACATCGCCTATCAAAAAGGTTCGACGGCCACGATCGACTTCATGCGTGTGATGCTGAAGCGCCTGACGCTGACCGGCTCGACGCTTCGCGTGCGCACGCCGGAGGTGAAGGCTGCCATTGCGCGCGCGGTTGAAACGCACGCGCTGCCGCTGGTGATGTCCGGAGCGGTTAAAATTCCAATCGATGCAACGTATCCGCTGGCAAAGGCGGGCGAGGCCCATGCCCGCATGGAATCGAGCCAGCACATCGGCAAAATCGTGCTGACGGTTAGCTGACCTCTCGTCGTGCGATCGTTCTATCAGCGTCTAAGCGAGCGCCGTCATGACCGCGAGTGGGCGGCGGCTCGGATCTGGAAACAGCCGTAGCGCCGCGCTCGGCAGATCTTCCCCTCGCGCCATGCTGACGCCGCTCGCCACGTAGACCGCCGCGATGCCAGCGTCCCGCGCACCCGCGATATCGGTCTTTGCGCCATCGCCGATGGCGAGAATGCGCGAGGCCGGCACATCGCGACCGACGACATCGCGCGCCATCGCCAGCGCCGCATCATAGATCGGGCGATGCGGCTTGCCGGCAAAGAGGACGCGCCCGCCGATGGCCTGATAGGCTTCCGCCAGCGCGCCCGCGCAATAGATGAGGCGCCCGCCGCGCTCGACCGTCACATCCGGGTTCACGCACACCATGTCGAGGGCGTGCGCCTTGAAGGCCGCGAGCAAAGGCTTGTAGGTATCGGGCGTTTCGCGCTCGTCGTCGAAGAGCCCAGTACACACCACCGCCGTCACGCCATCAGGCACGTTGCCGCCGGCTGTACCGGAGGTCGAGAGCGCGGCGACGTCAGCGACGAACTCCGCCGGCAACACCGTGACGTCGAGGCCCTCGAAGACGGGACGGTCGCGTGCCGGGCCAAGATGGAAAACGGATGCGCCCGCATAACCCGCGATCAAACGGCGTGAGACGTCGCCCGACGTCAAAATCGCATCGAAGGCATCGTCCGCCACGCCGACGGATTTCAACTGCAGGGCGACGCCGCTGTGCGGCCGCGGCGAATTCGAGACGAGCAAAACGCGCCCCCCGGCACGGCGGAACGCCTGACATGCCGAAACCGCGTCGGCATAGGGGCGCACGCCATTGTGCAGCACGCCCCAGATGTCGAGAAACCAGACGTCAAAGCGCGGTTCGAGGTCGGCAATGGACGAGAGAATGGGAATGGCGGGCATCGGTCCAACAGGTGTTGGGTGGCGCTTACGTCACGCCACCGTTTCGACCGGTCCCGCTATAGCCGCGCTTGCGTGAGCTGTCACGCTGTCGCCGGGCGCGGACTGCCGCGGCCGTCGCCGTCGAGCGCCACAGCGCGCGCGCCGCCAAAGAGCTGCCCTTGCCCGAAGAGCACGCCAAATCCGAAGATGCGCGCCAACGCGGCGTCATCGTCGATGGATTCAACGACGAGCGTCAGGCCCGAGCCTGCAAGATGCTTGCAGATGGCATGCGGCGCCACCACGCCCTGATCGGCCGGCAGACCATCGAGGAATGCGCGAGCGGGCAGCTTGATGAAGGCGAACCCGCTGCGGGCAAGCGACGTGAAATCGGTGCCCAAATGCGTGATGTCGTCGATTGCAAACCGGAAGCCGAACGCGTGCATGTCGTCGAGTGCTTGCCACGCCCCGTCGCTGAACCGTTCGACGTCGGCTTGACGGAACGTCAGCACCAATTGGCTCGAGATCGTGTTCCGGCCCTCGTAGATCTGGGCGAACGTTTCGAGGAAGCGCGCATCTGCCATCGACGGACCGGCGATCGCTGACAGCACCGAACCGGACTTGCCGCGCGCACTCAAGCGATCGGCCAACTCGGCCGTGCGCGACAGGCGTTCGACGTCGAACAACGTCATGATGTCGGCCGGCGTGATCTCTAGCAGTCCGCTATCCATCGCCTCGCCCGATTCCGACTTCAGACGTACCATCACCTCGTAATGGCGCACGCTGTAGTCACCGAGCCCGACGATCGGACAGAGCAGCACGTCCATGCGCCGACGCTGGATGGCCTCGGAAATCGCGGCGATGTGCGGCTCGATGGCGTTCGCCGGCGTCACAGCCAACGGCCGCTCGTTATCGGCAGTGGCGCGCCCCAGAAGCGCGTCGAGGGCCAAGCCTTGCTCGTCGCGAGACGGCTGACGCTCAAGATCAGTCAGGCCGCTCGGCGCAACCGGCGCGTCGGCTGTGATGGTGAGCTGCGACAGATCTATCGCCTGCGGCGGCACTGCGACATCCGCCGCGACCGCCGTCGGTGTTTGCGGCGAAACGGCAATCGGCTGTGCGCTGGCTGGAATGAGCGAGTCGAGCGACGGCAGTTGCGCTGTGCTCGGCGCATGCAGTGACGGTTCGGCGCTCGGTGGCAATGGTGGCATCGACGGCACCCCATCGGCGCGCGCAGCGCGCGGCGCCGTCAGCGGCGCCATCGACGTGCCGATGGCGGGCTCTATGCTCGGCGTGGCTGACCGCTGATTGTAGGCCGGCAGGTCAGCGAAACCCGGTTGCCGCATGTGCCCGGCGGCTGAGCGCAGCGCGGAAATCGAATCTTCTATGGCCGGCGCTGGCGACACGCTCGGCGCTTGCGTACGTCTGGCGCGCATCGCCTCGGCGGCATTCACTTCTTCGGCCAGGGCCTTGATCTTGCGGCCGACGAGTTCGACTTCCGCTTCAATCGACAGTTGCGGCGCGCTGCCGCCAGGTGCTGGCGCTTCCGAAAGTCCACCCGACGTCCGCGGCCGGAATGCCCACGCATCACGCATGGGATCGGACGCGCTGACGGAAGTGCCGGGCCACAGCGGCGCATCGACCGTCAAAGGCGGCGGCGCGGCGGCGGCGGCACCATCATGCGTCTCGGCATAGGGCTGCGGACGCAACGCACCGTGCTGGCGATCATTGGACGACGAGTTCGACGCCGTTGGCGCGGGGCCGGCCGAACGGGCCTGCTGCAAGTAAGGCGGCGGTTGCGCTGCAGATGAGTGCGGCGGGGTGGCGGTGCCAGCGGCAGCGCCAGGCCCGACATTTCCCGGAATAGCGAGAGTGGACTTGGCGCGCGGCATCGCCGTTTCCCAACGCGCTTCGGGCGCAATGTGATCCGGCGCCGACGTCGTCTCGCCATCTGCAGGCGAGGGAGCGGGCGGCACATCGGCGGCCCGCGGCGATGCGCCTTGGCCATGAATTCGTGGCGTACTCGCGGCGTCGGAAGGCGCCTTCGGCGCCGAGTTCGTGCTGCTTGCGCTTGTTGCCGCGTGCGGCGGTGCGCGATCGGGACGAAGACCGTTCTGTTGAGTTCCGGCCTGTTGCGCGCCGCCTTGTGAGCCCATGTGCGTGCCAACAGTCGATCCCAACTCGCGCGGGCCCTGCGACGACTTCAATTCATCTTCGAGGCGCTGCACATCGGCCTTGAGCTGGCGGATCTCGTGCGCCTTCTTCAACTGCGTATGCGTGGTCATGAACACGGCCCACAGCACACCGCCCGCGAGCACCGCCGTGCTCACCGACGTTTGAAACTGAACATTCAACATGCCGGCGAAGGCCGCTGTGACCAGCGCCATCATGGCGAAGACGATCCGCTCGCGCGTGTGGCTGATCTCAGCCGCCTGCGCCGAGGCGGCGCCCATTACCGCAGGCGCATCCGGCGGCGCGCCGAGCGAAGACTTCCCACCGATCGCGGCCGTCGCATCTGCATTGCGCTTCGCCGATGCAGCAGGCATGGCCAACGCTGGCCCGACATTCAACGCGTGCGGCAAAGCGTGCGTGCCGGCGCTGTGCTGCTCGTGTGCGCCAACCGCGTCGCGGTCCGCCCGCAAAACGGGTTCGATGCGTTCGCGCCGGCCATTGCCGCCATCCTTGGCGCTCGGCGCGTCGGCATCGAGGCCAGCCGCGCCGTCGTTCTGCGGATTTCGATTTTGCCGGTTCGTGGTCGACGCTTTCAAGGATAATGATCTCGACATGGACGTTGCACATCTCGATTGAAATTGATTCGCTATCAGTCAGCTTCGCGGCTGCTCCCCGGCAACGCAATGCCGCGCCAGTGACTGTCACCATGATTCACCAGCGATCGGCCTGGATGTGACACCAAGGTCGCGCGAGGCGGCGCAATGCGCCCGACAGCGCCTCTATAGATTGACTGTGGCTTGTGCGGCGGATCCTCGGGCGGCGCGCCAAAAGTGTTGTCTATTGGCCACTGATGGCACCCATTGCTCATCGCGACGCAAACGACGCCAAATTCTGCGCGCCGCCGGCTGGGGCCGCGCCGGGTGGCGGCATTTGCCCGCTGGGCCCGCACGCGCGTCATGCACCTGCCGTTCAGCGAACAGCCGCAATGCCGCCGCGGCAAGGTCAGACCCGCACCCGAATCTGACGGCTGTTTAGGTCTCGTTAGGCGAATCGGCGTGCTATCCAGAAGCCGGCTGCTTCCAGGAAGTTCCGGTTCTCGCGGATGGTTGTAAGGGGGCAGATCGATGTACATGAGCGTTATTGGTACAAATCCGGGTAATGAGATCCTGCGCGAGTTGCAGGGCGCGCGCGTGCTCATCACCGGTTTGGCCACGATCACGGGCGTCGATGTTGCCCGCGCATTCGCCGACCTGCAGGCACGTCTCATCGTGCAAACCAACGACCTGGCGCCGGAACTGACGGCCGTCATCGCGCTGCTGTCGCAGAGTGCCGCCGAAATCAAGCTCTACACCGATCCCATCTCGACGATGGATACGGCCGTGCGCTTTGCGCAATCTGCCCAGCAGGCCTACGGCGGGCTGGATGCCGTTATCAATTTGCAGACACTCACAACCGCCGAGATGGCTACGATCTCGAGCGAGGACGATATCAACGCTCTTTGCGCCCGCAAGATCGCGCCGTTGACCCACATCACCCACGTCGCAGCCAATAGAATGCGCCTCGTCATGAGCGACGGCATGATTCTCAACGTGCTGTCGGCACCAAAGCCCGAAGGCGCGCGGGAGACGGCCATCCTCTCCTATATGCGCACCGCGCTCGCCGTCATGACACGCGGGGAGGCCGAGGAATGGGCGGGCGATGGCATCCGTATCAACGCCATCGGACCGCGCGCACTGGATGGAATGGCCGACCCGACCGGCGCAACGCTGACCAGTGAGCCCGACATCGCGGCACTCGCGTTGTATCTGGCATCCAAGCGGGGCCGCTCGCTCTCAGGTCATGTCTTTGACGCCGATGGCATCATTGCGCGCGCAGCGACGGACGGCTGACGCACGCCAACCGGCGGCGGCAATTACGATTGCGCGCGGACTGAGCGAAAGTGATGTCGTGAAAACAATAAGTTCTGCTGCTTTGGAAATGCCGACGGCTGAAATCAAGAATAAAATGCAAGTATCTGATTTTGCGTGATATTTTTTGATTTAATTCGCAATCATATAGAGATTGTAAATCGAATTACGGTTAACCAGACCGAAATTGTTGTTGCATAAAACTTCAGCGATCCGAATTCCGTTTGGGATCGCTCGTTCCATGTCCGCATCACACGCCGCTCACCTCACCAAAACCGTGCTGATCGCCGATGACGACCCGGTGTATCGCGAAGTTGGCCGTGAAGCACTCGCCCATCGCCGCTACGGGGTTTCGGTCGCGGCCGACGGCGGACAGGCCCTCAAGGCCCTCGCTGAGCATAAATTCAATCTCGCCATCATTGATCTCACCATGCCGGTCGCCGACGGCATCACGGTCATCGCGCGCACGCGCGCTCAGGGACCGAA
>JBOFCQ010000126.1:0-4319 GCA_051646145.1 Hyphomicrobium sp. | reverse complement strand
CGGTCTCGGTGCTCTGTCGATGAGCCTCGCCAATACGCAGCAGCGCATGCACAACGGCGACGAGGAGTCCGACATCGAGTCGTACCTCGCCGGCGAGATGTCGCTGCGCGATCACCTCGCCTCGCAATTGCCGCTCGTCTTGGTGAAGCCGGCCGAACGGCTGATCGGTCAGTACCTGATCGATCTCGTCGACGAAGCCGGATACATCCAGGCGGGCCTTGAAGGCTTGGCCGCCAAACTCGGCGCGCCATTGGCGATGGTCGAAGGCGTTCTCGAAAAACTGCAAAGCATGGACCCGCCCGGCGTGTTCGCACGCTCACTCGCGGAATGCTTGGCGCTGCAGCTCAAGGAGCAGAACCGGTACGATCCGCTGATGGCGGGCCTGCTCGCCAATCTCGATCTGCTCGCGGCGCGCAACATCGCAGCGCTGCGCAAGGCCGTCGGCGTCGATATGGGCGAATTGACCGACATGATCCAGGAGATCAAGCGGCTCAATCCCAAGCCCGGCCTGAAATTCGGTTCGGTTCAGATGCAGCCGGTGGTGCCGGACGTGATCGTCAGAGCCGCAGCCGATGGCGGATGGCACGTTGAACTCAACAACGACACGCTGCCGCGCGTTCTGCTGAACCGCAACTACTACACCCGCGTGTCGAAGACCGCCTGCAACGAGAAGGACAAAGGCTATCTTCTCGAATGCCTGCAGACGGCGAACTGGCTGATCAAGAGCCTCGATCAGCGGGCGCGCACCATTCTGCGCGTCGCCGAACAGATCGTGCGCCAGCAGGACGGCTTCTTCATGCACGGCGTGCAGCACTTGCGCCCGCTCAATCTGAAGACCGTTGCCGACGCGATTTCGATGCATGAATCGACCGTCTCCCGCGTGACGTCGAACAAATACATCGCAACGCCGCGCGGCATCTTCGAACTGAAATATTTCTTCACCTCGGCCATCGCCTCGTCGGAAGATGGCGAGGCGCATTCGTCGGAAGCCGTACGTCACCGCATCAAACAGATGATCGACGGCGAAGCCGCCGACGATGTGCTCTCGGATGACAAACTCGTCGAGAAACTGAAAACGGACGGCATCGACATCGCGCGGCGCACGGTCGCCAAATATCGCGAAGCGATGCGCATCCCATCGTCGGTGCAGCGCCGCCGCGACAAGCGCATGCTGGAACGTATGGGCGGCGCCTTCTAAGTGCCTGAATCGTGCCTGGATTGGCGCAACCGGATTGCGCCTTAAGCCTGTTAAACAGGCGATAACCGTGCCCCGCTCTTGTCTTCATCTGGCGTTTGACAGCGGCGCGCACTATGCCTACCTTCAAATATGAGTTGGTGAGTTTCGACCCAATTCTGAAGGAGGCTCGTGAAGATGACGACCGGCTTCCACCCTTGATCCGGCGCCGCCGACACAGTTCGGCCACGCCTGTCTATCGAGGACTTCGCGCGTACCGCCGGCCGTCCATCGGTCGCTTGCCGGGCACGCTTGATCAGGTACTGCAATGACAATTCAGATCACTGGAAAAAACGTAGACGTCGGCGACGCGTATCAGACGTATGTGTCGGACAAGGTGCGCAGCACGATCCAGAAGTACGTCAATCGCGACATCAAGGGCCACATACGGCTTGAGAAAGAGCGCGGCATTTTCCGTACCAATTGTTCCGTGCGTCTGGCGAGCGGGCTGCTGCTCGAAGCGCATGGCGAGGGCGATGACGCCTATGCCAGCGCCGACGCGGCATGCGAGCGTCTCGAAAAACGCGTGCGCCGTTATCGCGGTCGCATCAAGGATCACGCGCCCGCGCGGCCGTCGTCGGGCCGCAAGGGTGACACGCACGCGCCCGACTACGTTGTCAGCGTTGCGGACGAGGACGCCGAGCCGGCTGCGGCAGATAATCCACTCATTATTGCGGAAACCCAACGCAGCATTTTGGAGTTGAGTGTCAGCGAGGCTGTTATGCAGCTCGACCTCACCGAAGCGCAATTTCTGATTTTTACCAATGGTGCCAACGGGCGAATCAATCTGGTCTACCGGCGCGCCGACGGCAACATCGGCTGGATCGATGCCGGCGCGGTCGCAAAGCCGCTGGCCAACGGTCACACAAGTTGAACTCTTGACACGGAATCGCGTTAGCTTTCGTCAGACTTTGCCGCTAAGGATGCGGCGACGTTCTACGGCGATCTGCGACACGCAATCGTAGTCTGATCGGTTGCTTGGATTTTTTGCTAGGAATGACTGCGATGGACCTCAGGGATCTGCTCGCGCGCGATGCCATTATTCCTTCCCTACTGGCGGAAGATAAGAAGCGGGCACTGCAAATGCTCGCGGAGCGCGCCGCGTCGAAAACCGGTTTGCCGGCGCATGACATTTTCAATGCGCTCATTCAGCGTGAACGGCTGAGCTCGACAGGGCTCGGCCGTGGCATCGCCATTCCGCACGTCAAGCTCGCCGGCATTGATCGCATCATCTGCTTCTTTGCCAAGCTCGCGAAGCCCATTCCGTTCGAGAGCCACGACGGCGAGCCGGTGGACATCATTTTCTTCCTGCTCGCGCCGGCCGACGCTGGTGCCGATCATCTCAAAGCACTGGCGCGCATTTCGCGCTTGGTTCGCGATCCGCAGTCTTATGACCGCCTGCGCGCCGCCAAGGACGAGAAGGCGCTCTATACGGTGCTGACAACGCCGGCGACATCGCACGCCGCGTAAACGGCCTTATCGCAATCGTTATGAAAGTTTGCCAGCGCGCTGGTGGTGCCTGCGGCATCAATTGTGCGCTGGCGGGCGTCTTGCAGTCCGTGCGTCTGCACGTCGCGAATTTCAGCACGTGAGTTGCCGCGTCGTGCCTCAGCCGGCACCCATCACCGCAATCACGCCAAGGCCGATGCCGCCGACGATGATGCGCCACCATCCGAAGAACGACAGCCCCTGGTTGGTGATGAAGTCGAGCAGGTAGCGCACGACGACGGTCGCGGCAATAAATGCGGCGACGAACCCGATGGTGATCGTCACCGCATCATCGACGGCGAGCAGCGACCAGTTCTTATAGAGATCGTATGCGAACGCGCCGGCCATGGTCGGCATGGCGAGGAAGAACGAGAACTCGGCCGCAGTCCGCTTATCGGCGCCGAGCAGCATGGCGCCGACGATGGTCGAGCCCGACCGCGACACGCCCGGAATGAGCGCCAGACATTGGAACGCGCCGATGGCCAGCGCTTTGAGCGGCGGCACGTCCATGACGTCGCGATAAGCGGGCGTCCACACCATGCGATCGACAATGAGCAGCACGAACCCGCCGAGAACGAGCGACACGCAGATCAGCAGCGGGCTTTCGAAGAAAACGGTTTTGATGATGGTATGTCCGGCAGCGCCGACAACGGCGGCCGGCAGAAACGCCAGCACCACGGCAAGCACGAACCGCCGCGTGCGCGGATCGGATGGCAGCGCCACCACCATCTGCCACAGTCGCGCCGCATAAACCGACAGGATGGCGAGGATCGCGCCGAGCTGGATCAGCACTTCGAACGTGCGGCCCGGCGACGTGACGCCCATCAGGCGTTCGGTCAACAACAAGTGCCCGGTCGACGACACGGGAATGAATTCCGTCAACCCTTCGATGAGGCCAAGCAGAACGGCTTGCCAGTACGTCATAAGCACCCTCGTCGTGAGACTGGCAGACCGCACATGTCGAAACCGGCCTGCAAAGTGGACGCCTTCATGAAGGGGCGCGGTGGCACTTCCATGACGAAAACGTGCAGACCAGGGCGTGGCCCCAAGCCTGAGCCAGGGAAGGGACCAAGGCACGAGCCAAGACGCAACCTCAAGCACGAACCAAAGCGCGGCGCTGAACGGCGACCGCGGCCGTGCCGGTCGAACGCCGCCACCCCCGCGGCCGCTAAGCGCTCTAGCAGGATTCTGACGGCACGCCCAAGCGTTTTGCCGGCAGCGAGGTGTGCCGGCAGACCCGCGAATCGTTGCATAAGCCTGAGACCATGACCGCATCGCCCTTCACGCCCCGCTCGACGATCAAGCTGACGCAGTATCGGCTGTGCCCGCGCTCGCGCTCGATCCGTTTGGCGCTGGCGGAATTTGGGCTTGAAGTGGCGTTGATCGAAGAATTGCCCTGGCAGTGGCGTCAGGACTTCCTGGCCAAGAACCCGGCCGGCGAACTGCCCGTGATGGAATTCTCGAATGGGCTGACGCTCTGCGGCAGTTACGCCATCTCGGAATTCATCGCCGAGGATATGACAGGCGCCGACCAGATCGGACGGGCACCGGCGCTCTTTCCCGGCAACCACGAAGAACGCGCCGAAGTGCGCCGGCT
>JBOFCQ010000102.1:0-46928 GCA_051646145.1 Hyphomicrobium sp. | reverse complement strand
TCCTTGCCGACCGTCGCCGTCGTCTCGCGCGTTGCGCGCAAGGCGGCCAGCGCGATGGCCTTCACGCCGGCGCCTTCCGTCATCGCGCGCTTGGCGGCATCCGCCACGATGAGGTCGAGGAGTGCGCCGAGCCGGTCGTGGCTCGTCGCCGGCAGGTGATCGGCCTTGGTCGCGGCAAACAGCACCTTGTCGATGCGCCGCCCCATGATCGACGACAGCCACGTCTGCGCACCGGGGCGGAACACGCGCAGAATGCCGTCCATGGCCTGTTCGAGATCGGCAAGCGCCGCGGCTCCCTGATCAAGCGCGCCGAGCACGTCGACGAGAACGATCTGGCGATCGAGCCGTCGAAAATGATCGTTGAAGAAGGGTCTGACGACCTGCGCCTTATAGCTCTCGAAGCGCCGCGCCATCATGGCAAAGAGGCCCGCCGTCGCCGGGTTTTCAGCGGCCTCAGCCGGCAGCGGGCAGAACGTCAGCAGGGGCGACCCTTCAAGATCGCCGGCCATCAAAAAGCGCCCCGGCGGCAAGGTCGATTGCCGGTCGGCGACGCGGGCGGCCGCGAGATACGCTTTGAACAGGGCCGCGCCTTCGAGCGCTTGCTGCTCTTCAGCGCCGCCCGCCGCCGCAATGCGCGCGAGATACGCAAGCCACGGCGCCGCGATGGAGCGCCGGCGCGGTTCTTCCGCGTTTGCGATGGCGTCGGCCGAAAATGCCGCGAACGATTGCTCGAGCAGCGGCAGATCGATCAGCCACTCACCGGGATAATCGACGATGTCGAGATGCAGTTTGGAAAGTCCAAGCAGGCGTTTCCAAACGGTCTCGGATTGATATTCGATGGTGACGCGAAGCTGCGAGATGTGCGTCGTGCTGTCTGGCCACTGCGGTGGTTCGGCGGCGAGCGCTGCGATGTGGCGTTCGAAGGCGAAGCGCGGCACGGCGTCGTCGGGTTGCGGTTCGAGATAGGCGCGCACGATGCGGCCCTCGACATCCGGCGTAAAGAACGGCAAACGGCCGCCGCTGATGAGATTGCGCACCAGCGCCGTGATGAACACCGTCTTGCCCGAGCGCGCGAGACCGGTCACGCCCAAGCGCACGCTCGGCGTCAGCGCGTCGCCAAGCACGGAGCGCGCGCGCCAGATGGCATCGCTGATGTCGGTGTTGAGGGAGGAGGTCACGCTGTGGCCAGCCGAGTGAACGAGGGACTGTTGCTGTCCCTTAAGTGGCGCATGTGACGGCGGTTCGCAAGGCGCAGGCGCTGCGGCGTGCTCTGCGCGTGCTGCAGTCGGATGAACGGCGGCAGGAGCTAGAAAATAATGCGCCAGGTCGTGCTGTGACGTGGTGCGCACGACGGCGCAGGTTTGCTCAGCCGACCTTTGCGGCCGAGGCGGCGCGCGATCAGCCGTAGAACACCACGACGACGCCTGCCGCCATGACGGTCAGACCCATGAGCACGATGGCGCCGCTTCTCAAAAACTCAGACATGCGACCCTCCTTTCAGGGCCTCCGGAGACGGCCGCCTCACCCCACTTGGCGCGCGGCACGCTGTTCCGAACTTGAGTTGAACTGTAACCCGGAAGCGTTGAACGAAGGCTGAAGGGGGAATTCATCGCCCGTTCACTAAGGGCGCGGACCGCTGCCACAATTGCGGGCCAGCGCGCGTGGCGCGCCTGGCGAAAGCGCCACGCGTGCGGGCCGGCTCTTCAAACAGGCAAGCAGGAACAACGCGATCATGCCATGGCCGGCACGCCGCGCATGTTCAGCAGTATGCGGAGAGACGCCGCTTGTGCGTCCGCGCTTCAGCGGTTCGGCGCGGGTGCGTCGTCGCCGGGCTTGGCTGCGGGCGGCTTTTCGGTCGACTGAGCCGGTGCCTCGGTCGCCGAACCGCTCTCGCCTGATTTGCTCTCGCCCGACTTGCTGTCCATCGAGCGGCTGATGGCTGGCTCGGTGCTGGTCGAGGTCGCCGGCTTCCAGTCGCGATTGAACATGGCGATGGAGCCGCGCCGGAACGCCAGATGCTGGAAGGAAATGAACGGCAGCGTCAACTGGAACGTCAGCGGATTGGGATCTCGGCGCCAGGCCAGTTCGACGAGGCCGGGGCTTTGCGGTTTGGCGGTCAGCATGCGCAGCGTAAAGCGATAGTCGCCTTTGTCATCGACGACGAACGGCAGCGGATCGTCCATCGGATAAAAGCGCACCGTTTCGGTGTAGGTGCCGCGGCCTGGTATTGAGATCGGCGCGAAGGCGCGGTTGACGGCTTTGTCGTCGGTCGAGTGATCGCCGACGAAGGCGCTGTGAAACCGCGCGCGCTTGCGGTCGGGATTGGCGCGCAGGTTCTCAACTTCGAGTTCCATGTTCAGCACGGTGCCGGTCTGCGCGCCGTCGTTGACGATGGTGATCGGGATGTTGAACACGTCGTTGTCGCCGTCGCGCGCATAGTGGATCATCGGCGGCACGTAGACGGCGAGGTCGGCGGTTTTGAGCGAGCTGTCGTAGTAGCTGAGGCCGGAGAAGGCGAGGGCGATGGCCGACAGCACCGTCGCGAACAGGCCGCCGTGGCTGGTGTGTTCGAGGGTTTGCGCTGCATCCGAGCCGCTGCCCGCGCGCGATTTTCCAAATGTGAATGCCATGCTACGCCCCCGTATACGCCCTGCTTTTCAAATCGTGCCGCAAGAGCGCCCGGCATCCCCCCGCGCGCTCGGCAGATCATCAAGCGTGACGTCGCCATTGCGGCAAAGTTGCGGTCGAAGGGGGCGTGCCGGCCCGAGCAACCGTCCGTGACGGCCGGAGATGGCCCGTCTCCGACCCGGCCCGACACGCGGCCGCTTGCGGCCCGCCCCGCGGTCCGCCTACTCGCCGCGACGGCGCGTCATGAACGCCAGCCGCTCCAGCAGGTGGGCGTCCTGCTCGTTCTTGATCAGCGCGCCGGCCAGTGGCGGCACCAGCTTGCGTGGATCGCTTTCGCGCAGCAGGGAGGGGTCGATATCCTCGTTGAGCAGCAGCTTCAGCCAGTCGAGCAGTTCCGACGTCGATGGCTTCTTCTTCAAGCCCGGCACATCGCGCAGGTCGTAGAACACGCGCAGCGCTTCGTTGACCAGCCGGCCCTTGAGGCCTGGGAAATGCACGTCGATGATGCGCTGCATCGTCTCGGTGTCGGGGAACTTGATGAAGTGGAAGAAGCAGCGGCGCAGGAAGGCGTCGGGCAGTTCTTTTTCGTTGTTCGAGGTGATGATGACGATCGGGCGCGTGACCGCCTTGATCATCTCGCCCGTCTCGTAGACGAAGAACTCCATGCGATCGAGTTCTTGCAGCAGATCGTTGGGAAATTCGATGTCGGCCTTGTCGATCTCGTCGATCAGGAGGACCGCGCGCTCCTTGCTGGCGAAAGCATCCCACAGCTTGCCGCGGCGAATGTAATTGGTGATGTCCTTGACGCGCGCATCGCCCAATTGACCGTCGCGCAAGCGCGCCACCGCGTCGTATTCATAGAGCCCTTGCTGGGCTTTGGTGGTCGACTTGATATGCCATTCGATGAGCGGCGCCTTGAGCGCGCCTGCGACTTCGGCCGCGAGCACCGATTTGCCGGTTCCAGGCTCGCCCTTGATGAGCAGTGGCCGCTGCAGCGTGATGGCGGCGTTGACCGCGATCTTGAGATCGCTGGTGGCGACGTAAGACTTGGTGCCGTCGAATGTCGTGCCGCTGGCCATGCCGATGGGTTCCGTTCGCGTGCGTTGCAGGTGTGCTTGGTGATCGCACGGGAGGCGTGCGCACCGCAACGGCGCCGCCGTCGCGGCCAACGATCCGGCCCCATACGCCGCACAGCTCTGCACGTCACACGTCACTCGGGTCGCGCGGCGGTGTTGAAATAAAAGCGCCGCCCCCGGGTGCAGACGGGGGCGGCGCCAATCGCGTTTCAACGCGGTCCAGATGCGGTCCGGATTTTGCGGCGAATGACCATGTGGTCAGCACATGGGGTCACGAGCCCGGCACGGAGGTCGAGCGCACGGAGTGGGGCCGTGCGGGAAGACCGTATGTGGCGGGTCGGGTTGGCCGGCTGCGGGCAGATGACCCGCAACGCCGGAACCGCGTCAGGCTAATATGGCTTCAATGCCGTGCGCTGCCGGCGTGCAATCGCGTCAGCTACGTCCACCAAGTGTCTCCCGGGAGCAGGATCAGAGGCGGCCGTGTCCGTGACTGCGATCACGCTGGCAGCTACCCTAGATTGCACAATTCACATGAATGCACGGTTAAGTGCGGCGGCGGTCCTTGATTTTTCCGGGAAAGCATGGGGGTCGGCAAATGAATAGCCGCCCGCCGCGCGCCGCCACGCGATTGTCACGCTGCTGTCTGAAGTTACGTCCTTAGCCTTGGCGTGCTGCAACGCTTGACAGGCGGTGTCGCCGGCCTACATACGGGGCGGCTCCGAGGGGCGCGGCGGCGAGTCGCTGCGCCTATCGGAGGATGACTGTTCAAGGATCTGATCGCACTCAGCCTCACAGAGGGGAGGCGGACGATGGCCAAAGACAAGGGCACTGCGCGCGCCGCACCGGCGGTCGCGCGCCCCGGCGCATCGAAGGTCGCGGCTGCTCGGCCGGCGGCGCATAAGCCGGCTGTTGCCAAAAAGCCCGCCGGCAAGTCCGCCGCGAAGCCCAAGATTGATGCGAAGGCCGCAGTCAAAGGGGCGACCGCGAAGGCCCCACCGAAAAAAATATCTTCCCCATTGAAAACGGCGGGCAAATCCACGAAGTCCACGACCAAGGCGGTGGCCACCGTTGCGGCGACGAAATCAGGCGTTGCCGGCAAGGCATCGGGTGGCAAGGAAATGGCGGCGCCGAAGACCGCAGCAGACGCCCGGCTGGCGGCAGGATCGGCGACAGGCCGCGGCGGCGCTGTTGCGGGTCGCGAATTGGGCCGCGATTTGGTCCAGCAGAACGTACTGAAGACACACGTTGGGGGAACGAAGAAGATGGCGGCGCGTGCAAAAGTTTCGGACGTTGTCTTGCCAGCGGGCTATCGCCCGACGGACGACGAGCCGTTCATGAACGAGCTGCATCGCGCCTATTTCCGCAAGCGGCTGCTCGATTGGAAAGACGACATTCTGCGCCAGACGCGCGAGACGCTGGCCATCCTGCACGAAGACTCGACCCAGCACGCCGACCTCGCCGATCGCGCCACCTCTGAAACCGACCGCGCAACGGAGCTGCGCACGCGGGACCGTCAGCGCAAACTGATTGCCAAGATCGACGCCGCGCTGTCGCGCATCGAAGACGGCAGCTATGGCTACTGCGAGGAGACCGGCGAGCCGATCGGCCTGAAACGGCTCGACGCCCGTCCTATCGCCACGCTGTCGGTTGAGGCGCAGGAGCGCCACGAACGGCGTGAACGCGTCTACCGCGAAGAGTAGACGCAACTCATCTCGCAACACGAGCGCATGGCCGTGCCGAAGCACGCCGCGAGCCGCGGCAAGCGTCGCAATTTCGCCGTTTCGGCACGCGTCTTCACCTCGGTTTAACCGCTGATCCTGCACACTCAATTTCGTCCGGGTGTGGTCGGATGCTTTCGGTCGCGCGGACATGACTGTCCGAGTGTCAGCGCCGCAGTGTTGAAGGGATGAGTGCCGTGTCCGTTGCCAAGTGGAGTTTAGGGTTTGCCTTCGCGCTTGCCGGAACGTTTCCGGCGCAGTTCGCCAGCCAGCGCAGCGCGCTCGACTGGGAAGAAGTGTCGGTCGTCGAGAGCCAGCCCGGCCATCGCCCCCGCCTCATGCAGTCGAGCTTGATCAGTCTTTCGGCTGACGGCACGGCGGTCGCGGCCTGGCGCGCCCGTGATATCGGTGGCGACGACACGACCGACCCTGCGCCGGTCAAGCTGGCGGTCCGCGTGCTCGATCTTGGCCGCATCGCACTTTCGGAATTCGCCGATCTCGAACCGCCCGCGAAGTAAGCCGTCGCGCGTGAAAATTTTTGCCGTCGGACCGCCGTTGGCCGTCGGAAGTGCGCCGCGTGACTAAAGGCTTTCCGCCCCGCCCGTGTTGCCATTCCCCGGTTCACCCCGGCTTGCCGCCTGTCCAAAGGCGCGCGGCGGACGCGTGAACACCGTCGCCGTGCCGGGTTTCTCTGAGGGCTCGCTTGATCGGACCGGCCGGCGCTTTTCGCCGATGCCGGTTTCGATGACGACATCGACCGGGCCGCCGATCATGATCAGATGTTCGACATCGTCGCGCCGCACGAGCAGCAGCTTGCGCCGGCCATCGACGTTGGCATGTTCCATCACGCCGATGCGCGGCTCGGGCCGCTGCCGGAACAGCACTTCCGAAGGCGAAGCGCCGCTACGATAGGCCTTGATGCCGATCAGCGCCGCAAAGGCCGCGCCGGCCAGCACGGCGAGCAGAATGGCCCAGTACACGAGTTCCGCCATCGGAAAGCCCCCAATCTGTTGCGACCGGCGCCGCGGCATGCACATGCCCGCCTGTGCCGGTCCGCGCGCTTGCCCAAACGGCAGCAGCGCACCCCGACTTTCCTATAGCGCGTACTTCACGCCATTTTAACCCTAATGATCGAAGTCTTGCGGGGACGAAAACATCCGCCCCAAAGCGGCACGTGAGTTAGTTGCGTTAAGAGTTGATGCATGTCCCTTACTGACCTACCCGCCCACAAGAATCAGATAACGTCGCGCTTCATGAACGAGCGCGAGACGTTGAAGATCGAGGCTCGGGCCATCGATCCGCTCGCTGTGGCGGATGGATTTAACGGCTTCCTCTCGATCATATTCGTGGTGGCCGCGGCCTCCGCCGTAGTGTTCGGGCTGCTGGTCGCCGGAGCTGGCGAACCGCTGTCGATGACTCTTATCAGCGTGCTGGCCATGCTCGGCCTGTTTTTGCTGTTTGGCATCGCCGCCGGCCACATCCGCATCGGCGCGCGCCTGCCGGAAGGCGACCTCATCAAAGCCGCCATTGATGCCATCGACGACCCTGTGATTGTCTCCAACGGCTCCGGCACGGCGCAATACTGGAACCATGCACACGAGGCCATGTTCGGCGCGTCCGAAGATGGCCCGCTGCCCGCACTCGAACGGGCTTTCGGCGGCGAGCCGGAAGCCGGTCAGGCGTTCTTCCGTCTGATGCGGGCCGCCGAACGCGGCGAAACGCGTCGCGAAGACATCAAGCTCAGAATTTCATCGGGCAACACAGGCCGTCCGGCTTGGATGCGCATCAGCGTGCGCCCGTTCGCGTCGCCGGGCCGCGACGCCTCGGACCCGCGCGGCGGCCGCGAAATGCTGGTGCTGTGGCAGATCGCAGACATCACCAACGATCGCCTGCGCGAGGCGCAGAAAATCGGCGATCTCGAATCGGCGCTCGCCGGCTTCGACGCCATGCCGGCCGGCTTCCTCGCCATTTCCAGTACGGGTAGTCTCGCACACGCCAACACCACGTTTGAATCGTGGCTCGGCTACGCGCCTGGAGATTTGCGCGCCGGCGGCGTCACGCTCGCGCAGATTGCCGGCGACGACGGCGCGCGCCTTTTGGCCCAGCTCGCACTCGGCGCCGATAGCGAACGCCGCGCCATCGACCTCGATCTGACGCGCGAAGACGGCCGCGTCGTGCCGCTGACGATGTTCGCCGAACCGGCGCCGTCCGGCTTTACCCTGACCGCCCTCAACCGCGCCGTCATGGGCACGGGCAGCGCCCGCGATACCGGCGAAATCCGCTTCTCGCACTTCTTCCAATCGGCGCCGTTCGGCATTGCAACGCTCGATGGCGTTGGCCGCATCGCGAGCGCCAATTCGGCGTTCCTGCGCATCGTGCTCGACGGCCGCACCGCCGATGGCATGCTGGTGCACGACGCGCTGATCCGCAACGCCGAGCCGCACGAAGTCGAACGCTTTGAGGCGGGCCTCAAAGCGGCGCTGTCGGGACGCGGCAACATCGCGCCGATCGATGTCACCGGCGGCGACAGCAAGCAGGTCACGCATCGCATTTATCTGAGCCCGCTTTCGGCCAGCACGACCGGCGAGAAGGCCGCGCTCTACGTCATCGACATCACCGAGCAAAAGGCGCTGGAACAGCGTTTCGCGCAGGCGCAGAAGATGGAAGCCGTGGGCAAGCTCGCCGGCGGCATCGCGCATGATTTCAACAACGTGCTGACGGCGATCATCGGTTTCTCGGATCTCCTGCTGCAGACCCATCGCCCGAGCGATCCGGCCTACAAGGACATCAAGAACATCCAGTCGGCCGCCAATCGCGCCGCCGGTCTGGTCGCCAATCTGCTCGGCTTCTCGCGCAAGCAGACGCAGCAGGTCTCGACGCTCAATCTCGGCGAACTGACCACCGATCTGACGCCGATGCTGCGCACCTCGATCGGCGAGAAGATCGAACTCAAGATCCAGTCCGAGCGCGATCTTTGGTACGTCAAGGCCGACCGCACGCAGATCGATAACGTGATCATCAATCTGTCGGTCAATGCGCGCGACGCCATGCCGACCGGCGGCAAGCTCACCATCCGCACGCGCAACATCACCGAGCGCGAAAGCCAGCGCATGAGCCATGTCGTCGGCTTCACGCCCGGCGAATACGTGCAGATCGACGTCGAGGACACCGGCACCGGCATGAGCCCCGAGGTCATGACCAAGATCTTCGAACCGTTCTTCACGACGAAGGGCGTCGGCAAGGGCACGGGTCTTGGGCTCGCATCGGTCTATGGCATCGTCAAGCAGTCGGGCGGCTTCATTCTGCCCGAGAGCGAGATCGGTCGCGGCACCACGTTCAAGATTTTCCTGCCGCGCTATATCGTCGAGGACGACGCCGACGTCGATGCCGCGCAGCCCGCCAAAGCGGCCGCCAAGCGCGACGCCAAGGCTGTCGATCTGACGGGCACCGGCACCGTGCTGCTCGTCGAAGACGAAGTCGAAGTGCGCCAATTCGCGGTGCGCGCGCTGAAGCGGCAGGGCTATCAAGTGCTCGAAGCTGCCGACGGCGTTGAAGCGCTCGAAGTGCTGGCGGCCCACACCGGCACCGTCGATATCGTGGTGTCGGACGTCGTCATGCCGGAAATGGACGGGCCGACGCTGTTCAAGGAACTGCGCAAGGACAACCCCGGCATCAAAGTGATTTTCGTGTCGGGCTATCCCAATGAAGCGTTCCGCGAAAGCCTGGGTTCGGAAGATTTCGCGTTCCTGCCGAAGCCGTTCTCGCTGCCGCAGTTGGCCGAGAAGGTGAAGGAAGAACTGATGAAGTAAGCAGGCGGCGCAGCGGCGGCGTCTGCGTCATCCGAGCAACGGCGCGCCCCGTGCGCCGCGGTTGCACCGGGCACCAGGGCCGCGCGATGCCGTCGGCCAAATGCGCGGCCTGACGCCATCACTCAGCACGCGCGCATCCATGTTCAAGAGCCATTTTCACGCGCCGTGACGCTCATCGCCCTTGGCAGTGCGGCCCGGCGGCCAAGTGGCGCTCGCAGGCTCTGCGCAGCCTGGCAAGCCGCAGAAAATACCCCCTAGCATGACGCGTCACGAGACGAGAACAAAACAAGATTGACCGATGAGAACAAATCATGTACTTATCTGGTTAATTGATGAAAGGTGGCGCATAGCCTAGGGATAAGGACAACGGCGATGGATCGGTCGGACTTCGTAGTTCTCGATGGGGGCAAAATGGACAAGAAGCAGGCGCTGGAGCAGGCTCTCGCGCAGATCGACAAGACCTTCGGCAAGGGGTCGATCATGCGGCTCGGCGCCAACGACAAGGTCGATATCGAGGCGATTTCGACCGGTTCGCTCGGTCTCGATATCGCGCTCGGCATCGGCGGCTTGCCCAAGGGCCGCATCATTGAAATCTATGGCCCGGAAAGCTCCGGCAAAACCACTTTGGCGCTGCAGGTTGTGGCGGAAGCCCAGAAAAAAGGCGGCGTGTGCGCCTTCGTCGACGCGGAACATGCGCTCGACCCGGGCTATGCCCGCAAGCTCGGCGTGAAAATCGAGGAACTGCTGATTTCGCAGCCCGACACCGGTGAGCAGGCACTCGAAATCGCCGACACGTTGGTGCGGTCCGGCGCGGTCGACGTGCTGATCATCGATTCGGTCGCGGCGCTGACGCCCAAGGCCGAGCTCGAAGGCGAGATGGGTGACAGCCTGCCCGGTCTGCAGGCACGCCTGATGAGCCAGGCGCTGCGCAAGCTCACCGGCTCGATCTCGAAGTCGGGCTGCATGGTGGTGTTCATCAACCAGATCCGCATGAAGATCGGCGTCATGTTCGGCAATCCCGAAACGACGACGGGCGGCAATGCGCTCAAGTTCTATGCCTCGGTGCGCCTCGATATCCGCCGCATTGGCCAGATCAAGGACCGCGAAGAGGTTGTCGGCAACCAGACCCGCGTCAAGGTCGTCAAAAACAAAGTCGCGCCGCCGTTCAAGCAGGTCGAGTTCGACATCATGTACGGCGAGGGCATCTCGAAGTGGGGCGAACTTGTCGATCTTGGCGTGAAGGCCGGCATCATCGAGAAGTCCGGTGCGTGGTTCTCGTATGATGGCGAGCGCATCGGCCAGGGCCGCGAGAATTCGAAGACGTTCCTGCGCGAGAACCCAAAGATGGCGCAGACGCTGGAACGGGCCATCCGCCAGAACGCGGGCCTGATCGTTGAAAAGATGCTCGCCTCACCGGAAGCGGGCGAAGAAGACGGCGAGTTGCCGGACGCCGATGGCGTGCTGCCGGACGATGACGAGGCCCCGAAGAAGAAGGCCAAGCGCTGAGGCCGCCAGCTTCGGTGATGGGCAGGTGGACAAGAGCGAGATAGAGTATCGCGATGGCACGAGCCGGTCGCGGTACTCAGGTCGTCGGCGTGCATGGCGCCGCTGGGCAGAGGTCGTGCCCGCAAGGCCAAGCCGGTTCGATTTGACAGCGTTCGATTGAGGGGCGGGTCTGTGAGACGGGGAGCGTGATCTTGGCGCCGGACGACAAGCCCGCACTCGCCGTTGCCCTCACGGGATGGAACCTGGACCGGTGGTTGCCGTGTCTCCGCAACGCACTACCCGGCCGCGACCTTGCCGTCGTCGAGACGTCCGAGACACCGCTGCCGGAGCGGTACTACCTTTTTTGCTGGAAGCCGCCGGCAGACGTGCTGCGCGGGCGGCCGGCTCCGTTGCTCATCCTGTGTGGTGGCGCGGGGGTCGACGAGATCCTCAAGAACAATCCGCCGCAAGAGGTTCCGGTGACGCGTATCGTCAATCCGGATCTCACCGGCCGCATGGTCGAGTATGTCGTGCTGCACGCGCTCTACCATCTGCGCCGGATGGACGAGATCGCGGTCAATCAGCGGCAAGGGCTGTGGCAGTCGCAACACTTAGCGCCCGCGCGCGACGTCACGGTCGGATTGATGGGTGTCGGTGAAATGGGGCGAGCCTCCGGCACGGCGCTGCAGGCGCTCGGCTTCAACGTGATCGGCTGGGGCCGTTCGCGCCGTCACGGGTTGCCGTTCCGCTCGTATGCCGGGCTCGTTGAACTGGATGACTTTCTCTCGCAGACCGACATTTTGGTTTGCCTGCTACCATCGACTCCCGAGACACGCGGTCTTATTGACCGATCGAAGCTTCGAAAGCTGCGGCGCGGCGGCCTGTTCGCCGGTCCGGCCTTCATCAGCGCCGGGCGCGGCGATGTGGCGGTCGAGGCAGAGCTTATTGAGGCATTGCAGGACGGCACGCTTCGTGCGGCCACCCTCGATGTCTTCGCTCAAGAGCCGCTTCCTGCCGGCAGCCCGTTCTGGGGCATGAGCAACGTCGTCATCACCCCCCACAACGCGGCCGATTCCGATCCAGAGGCCATCGCCGCCGCGGTCGCCGCCGAAATCGAGCGCTTCGAGGCCGGCGCGCCGCTTCTTCATCCGGTCGACAGGGTTCGTGGCTATTGACGTTTTACGGCCCGGGCGCTGGCAGCATTTCGCCTTTTCAATGGGGGGTTTCTGCTTTCGGGACGGCGTGCTAAGGCGCAGCTAGAAAAGCGTCCCGCAAAGGCCCGGCAGCGGTCAGGACGTCCATGAGCCTCAATCCGATTCCGAAAGCGCAAAATGGCTTCCGTCAGCGACATTCGCACCACCTTTCTCGACTACTTCAAAACCCATGGTCACGAGGTCGTGCCGTCGTCGCCGCTGGTGCCGCGCAACGACCCGACGCTGATGTTCACCAACGCCGGCATGGTGCAGTTCAAGAACGTCTTCACCGGCCAGGAGAGCCGGGCGATCCCGCGGGCGGCATCGTCGCAAAAATGCGTGCGCGCGGGCGGCAAGCACAACGATCTCGACAACGTCGGCTATACGGCGCGCCATCACACCTTTTTTGAAATGCTCGGCAACTTCTCGTTCGGCGACTACTTCAAGGAGCGGGCGATCGAGCTCGCCTGGAACCTGATCACCAAGGAATACGGCCTCGACAAGAAGCGCCTTTCCGTCACCGTCTATCACGACGACGACGAAGCCTTTGGCATCTGGAAGAAGCTGACCGGCTTTCCCGACGCGCGCATCATCCGCATCCCGACGTCCGACAACTTCTGGGCCATGGGCGACACGGGCCCGTGCGGCCCCTGTTCCGAAATCTTTTTCGATCACGGCCCGAAGATTCCGGGCGGCCCGCCTGGATCGCCCGACGCCGACGGCGACCGCTTCATCGAGATCTGGAATCTCGTGTTCATGCAGTACGAGCAGCGCGGCCCCGGCGACCGCGTACCGCTGCCGAAACCCTCGATCGATACCGGCATGGGGCTGGAGCGCATTTCGGCCGTGCTGCAGGGCACGCACGACAACTATGAAACAGACCTCTTCCGCGCGCTCATTGCAGCGTCGGTGGCCGCGACGGGCGTCGAAGCCAAAGGCGAGGCGCATGCCAGCCACAAGGTCATCGCCGACCATCTGCGCGCCTCGAGCTTCCTGATTGCGGACGGCGTGCTGCCGTCCAACGAAGGGCGCGGCTATGTGCTGCGCCGTATCATGCGCCGCGCCATGCGCCACGCGCATCTCCTTGGCGCGAAGGACCCGCTGATGTTCCGCCTCGTGCCGGCGCTGACGCGGCAGATGGGCGACGCTTATCCCGAACTCGTGCGTGGCGAAGCGCTGATTTCCGAAATCCTGAAACTTGAAGAGACCAAGTTCAAGCGCACGCTCGAAAACGGTCTGAAGCTTCTGGGTGAAGCATCGGGCTCGCTGTCGAAAGGGGCAGTCTTTCCGGGCGACGTCGCCTTCAAGCTCTACGACACGTTCGGCTTCCCGCTCGATCTGACGGAAGATGCGCTGCGTCCGCGCGGCATTTCCGTCGATACCGGTGGCTTTGGCGACGCCATGAAGAAGCAGAAGGATGCGGCGCGGGCGGCGTGGAAGGGGTCGGGCGACGCGGCGACGGAAAGCGTGTGGTTCGATATCAAGGAAAAGACCGGCGCCAGCGAATTTCTCGGCTATGAGACCGAGACCGCGGAAGGCGCAATCACGGCGCTCGTCAAGGGCGGCAAGGAAGCGGCTGAACTTGGCAAAGGCGATGAAGGCGCGCTCATTCTCAATCAGACGCCGTTCTATGGCGAAAGCGGCGGCCAGGTCGGCGATACCGGCGTCATCAAGGGCGCCAAGGGCGCGCTGTTCCGCGTCACCGACACGGCAAAGAAGCTCGGCGATCTCTTTGTTCATCAGGGGCGCGTCGAAGCGGGCGCGTTCAAGGCCGGAGATGCGGTTGAACTCGTCGTCGATCACGCGCGCCGCGGCGCTATTCGCGCCAACCATTCGGCAACCCATCTGCTGCATGAGGCGCTGCGCCTGACGCTTGGCGAGCACGTCGCGCAAAAGGGCTCGCTCGTCTCGCCCGAACGCCTGCGTTTCGATTTTTCGCATACCAAGCCGATGAGCGCCGACGAAGTGAAGGCGGTCGAGGATATGGCGAATGCGGTGCTGCTCGAGAATACCGCCGTTGAAACGCGTCTGATGGCGCTCGACGATGCGCGCGCGTCCGGCGCCATGGCGCTCTTTGGCGAGAAGTACGGCGATGAAGTGCGCGTCGTTGCCATGGGGCCGAAGCGGCCGGGCGCCAACAAGGCGTGGTCGGTGGAATTGTGCGGCGGCACGCATGTGCGCCGGACCGGCGATATCGGGCTCATCAAGGTCGTGGCGGAAGGTGCCTCTGCTGCGGGCGTGCGCCGTCTCGAAGCGCTGACGGGTGAGGGCGCGCGCGCCTATCTCGCCGAGCAGGATGCGCGCGTGCGCGAAGCCGCCGCCGTTCTGAAGACGCGCCCCGACGACGTGCTGGAGCGTTTGAAGGCGCTAGTTGAAGAAAAGCGCGCGCTCGAACGTCAGTTGGCGGAGGCCAAGCGCCAGATCGCACTTGGCGGCGCAAGTGGCGGCGCGAGCGGTGCGGGCGCGGGCGGCGATGCCATCAAGTCGGTCGGCGCTGTGAAACTGCTGGCGCGCTCGGTGCAGGGGCTGAACCCCAAGGATCTGCGCGGCCTCATCGACGACGGCAAGAAGCAGGTCGGCTCGGGCATCGTCGCGGTTGTCGGCGTGACGGACGACGGCAAGGCCGGTCTTGCGGTCGGTGTCACCGAGGATCTCGTCGGCACGTGGAGCGCGGTCGATTTCGTCAAGGTCGGCGCCGATGCGCTCGGCGGCAAGGGTGGCGGCGGACGGCCGGACATGGCGCAGGCCGGCGGACCGGACGGCGCCAAGGCGGGCGACGCGCTGGTGGCCATTGAAGCCGCCATCGCCGCGCGGCAGGCCGGCTGATCGGCGAGGCCTGACCCTGACGGGCGCGCCACTCGTTAACCGCGTGCGTCGTGGCTAGCGCCAGCCGCCTGCCCAGCGATGAGGCAGCGCTGCTGCCGGCGCACAGTGCCGACAGCAATGCGTGTCGCCGCGCCAATTTCGCCGATAAAGCTGCGCGTCCGCCCCGTTCGACGGCCGCGGCCGGGTCGCCCGCGTGTTAAAAATTTTTCACGCAACGAACCTGCAATACGAAGGTATAAGGCGCGAGAAAAAATCGCGCCTCTCAGGGAGTTCGTCCATGCTTATTCGTCGCCTCGCCGTCACTTGCGTCCTGGCCCTCGCGCCGCTGCACATGGCCGGTGCGGCCGAAGACATCGTGAAGCCGGACGCAACGCCGCCGCCGGCTGCGGGTCCGACGGTTGCCGCCGCGCAGGCGTTCTGCGGCGACGCGCCCGCGAAAGCGAGCGAACTGTTCACGCGCTATTCGACGTCCAGCACGGTCAAGGAAGTCTACAAGAGCGCCGACTATATCGCCTACAGCGATGACCCGAAGAACAGCACGGTGATGTACACCTTCACGCAACCGAAGCATGCGGCGCATCCGGCAGCCGTCTGCCGCAAGCTGGTCAAGGAAGGCGACGCGGCGATCATCAAGATGCACGTCATCTGCGATGGCGAAAAGGAAGCCTGCACCAAGCTGCAGAACGACTTCAATGTCATGACGGCCAAGATGCAGGCCGAAGTCGACAATCAGATCAAGGCAGCCGCGGGCAAGTAAGCCGCGCTCTCGCCGTAACGTGAATTTGAAACGCGCTGTCGCTCTGCGGCGGCGCGTTTTCTTTGGCGTTCAGGAACGGTTCAGCGCGGTGCGCCGAGGATTGGGCACACGGTCGACATTTCGTCGAGCTTGAGGAGACGCGTTATGGCGTTGACGAGCACGCGCTGCGGGCGCGACATTTCAATTCTGATGGTCACCGTGGCGGCGGTCTTTGCCATGGCGGGGCCGTTGTCGGCGACGACGGCGGGCGTGTGCTTCGGCATGGCCAACGTGCCGCCGCGCGACGCGCTGAACATGCGGGCGCGGCCGTCAGCCGGTTCGCACGTCGTCGCGCGCTTTGCCAATAGCTCGGAAGTCATTCTCGCAAGCCTCGGCCCGTGCGGCCGGTGGTGCCGCGTTGCCGCCTCGACCGAAAACGGTACGCAGCGCGGGTGGATCAACAGCCGCTATCTGAGGCGTCGCGAGTGCCCATGAGTGCGTGACAAATCAGCGGATCAGCCTGTCGCCGTAGAAGACGGCAATGATGACGGAGAGGATCGACATCACGAAGCCGGCGACCGAAAGTCCGAAGCTCCACCAGAACGTATTGAGCCGCAGCTTCATGTATTCAGATCGCAGCGCCTCCATCTCGGGATTGCGCTGTCGCCCGCCGCCGCCGCCGTTGATCGTCGCCGCAGCGTCGTCCTTCAGATATGCCAGATAGCCGCCGTGCAGCGCCCAATAGCGTCCGGCGTTGGTGATCGCGATTTCGGTGTGTGTGTCGTCGGAGAAGCGCGCGAGCCTGGCTTTGACGAGCATGTCGGCTGCGGCCTTGCGCGCCGCAAGCGCGGTGGCGAGATCATCTGATTGTATTTCATCGCTGCCGAAAACGTCAGCGGATGATGCCGTGTGAAGCGTTCGCAGCAATCCATCAGCGACGAACTCGGGGGCCGTGTCGGTTGTGGTCGCCGGTGCGATGGCGGTCTGGTCAACGATCTGGTCTATGTCGATCTCCAAGGGTGAAGGGCGCACGCGCACCAGCCACTGACGCCGCACGCGTAGTCCTTAAATGGTGCGGGACAGCCCTCGCGCCAACGCCCATGCGGCGATGTGTGTTCCGCAACATGCGTGCTGATCATCCCGCGCGCGGCTCACGCGGGCATTGAACGCTCTGTGACGGCAACAATGTTGATCAGGGTATAGCCGTCGGGCTATCGGCGGCCGCACCCTTTGAGCTGACGGCGTGCGCGGTGAGGCGGGCGAGCGTCTCTGCAATCTCGGCCGGCTCGAATATCGGCAGCGAGCAGATGCGGTTGGTGCAGATGAAAGCGGCCGGAACGTCGAGTTCAGGATAGGTCACGTCCGGGTTCAGCATCGGGCCTTCGCTGCGGTCCCACCAGTCGATGCGCTTGTAGGGCACCGCGACGGCGCGGGCGGCGGCATGCAAGGCTTGACTTGCGGGCAACGCTTTGGCGCCGACGATGGTCATGTGCGCCGGATCGTTGGCGATCTCGCGGCTGGCGAGCAATACGCCCGGCGCGGCGCGCGGCAGATCGAGGATGGCGGGTGACGCCAGATACTTCATGGCGTGTTCCGCGACGTCGCGGTGTGCCGTTGCCCCGGTATAGCGGTAGACCCGGTTGGCGAAGCGCGCCACCTGCACTTGTTCGTCGATCGGTTTATGCGCCGTCAAAAACACGCCGACGCCGGCTTCAGCCGTCAGCGTCGTCTTGATGCCGCCGTCGGCGGTGTCGACGAAATCGCGAGCGATGACATCGGCGGCGGCACCGGCAACCGCTAGCCAATCGCGCCGCCCGGTCGATTGATAAAGATCGAGCGCGGCCTGCCCCATGGCCAGCGTATCGCCGAGATAAGGCCCGCCGCGATCGCGGGCGCCGTGGCGGTAGATGCCGGTCGATGTGCGGCGCTCTGCGATGATGGCCGTTGCCGCGCGCTCGGCGATGGCGAGAAGGGTCGCGTCGCCGGTGACATCGTACAAGGCGGCCAGTGCGCTGATGGCCCACCCGTTTTCGCGGGCGTAGATGTTGGTATCGATGCGCGGCTGGCGGCCAAAGACAGTGCGCGCGGCGGCGTCGAGCGCGTAGAAGGCGCGGCCGGGCATTGCCGCATCGACATCGGCATCCTGGCTGGTGTGGAAGGTGCCGTCGGGCGCCATCAGATGGTTGGTCAGATAGCCTGCAATCTGGCGCGCGGCCGTCAGATATTTCGGATCGCGCCAGCGCGCATATCCAAGCGCGTAGTGGGCGATGCCGTTGGCCTGAAACGCCATGATCTTTTCATAGTGCGGCGACGACCAGTCGGCCGCGTCGGAATATTGATAGAGGCCGCCCCAGGCCGGATCGATCAGCGCCAGCGCGGCGTCGAGCGTGCGCCGTGCGTGCGAGGCGCTCATGGCATCGCCCTCGGCGGCGCGCGTCATGGCCCATGAAAACGAGTCCGCGTCGATGTACTTGTGCACCGTGCCCCACCCGGCGTTCTTTTCATCGAACGTGGCGATGACGGCCGCGTGCAAGGCGTCCGTCGTCTTGGCCGAGAGTGCGCCATGGTCTGCCGGCACCACGGGCGCCACGGCGCTAACCGATGGACCGGGCGTCGGATCGGCGATCACCGCGGCAAGCAGGCTCGCCATCTGGTCTGGCGCGATATAGCCGCGCCGCTTGACGAGTTCGCGGCCGTCGGCTGCAAAGATGATGGTGGCCGGCCATCCCCAGTCGCCATAGCGATTGGACAGATCCGGGTTCGCATCCTGATCGACGCGCACGGTCACGAATTTCTCAGCGAGCAGGGCTTTGACCTTGGGATCGCGATACGTCGTCTCTTCCATGACGTGGCACCAGTGGCACCACACCGCCTCGAGATCGAGCAGAACGAATTTGCCTTCGGCCTTTGCCGTTTCGAACGTGCTGGCCGACCACGGCCGCCATCCGTTGCCATCGCCGCGCTCGGCGGCTTGCCCGAGCGTCACCGCGTGGAAGACCGCGAGCACAAGGGCAAAGCCGGCGCCGAGAATGGCGCCGAGAATGGGCATGGTCGTCGCCAGCCGTGCACGCATCGTGAAAACCCCGCGTTGGTGTTACCTGTGCGAGGTACGCCAACGCGGGGCTTTGAGTTTCATCTGCTGGCGATCGCCGGCGTCTGCGGCAATGCGGCCGCCGGCTGAATGAGATTACGCCGACATGGCCTTCTTCAGGTTCTCGTCGACCTTGTCGAGGAACCCGGTCGTCGACAGCCACTTCTGGTCCGGGCCGACGAGCAACGCCAGATCCTTGGTCATGAAGCCCGCTTCGACGGTATCGACGCAGACCTTCTCGAGGGTCGTTGCGAACTTCGCCAGCGCATCGTTATTGTCGAGTTTGGCGCGATGCAGCAAACCGCGCGTCCAGGCGAAGATCGACGCGATGGCGTTGGTCGATGTTTCCTTGCCCTTCTGGTGCTCGCGATAGTGGCGCGTGACCGTGCCGTGCGCCGCTTCCGCTTCCATCGTCTTGCCGTCCGGCGTCATCAGTACCGAGGTCATCAGACCGAGCGAACCGAAACCCTGTGCCACCGTATCCGACTGCACGTCGCCGTCGTAGTTCTTGCACGCCCACACATAGCCGCCCGACCACTTCATGGCGGAGGCCACCATGTCGTCGATGAGGCGATGTTCATAGACGAGCTTGCGCTTGTCGAACTCGGCCTTGAACTCGGCGTCGAAGATTTCCTGGAAGATATCCTTGAAGCGGCCGTCGTAGGCTTTGAGAATGGTGTTCTTGGTCGAGAGATAAACCGGATAGTTGCGCGACAGGCCGTAGTTCAGAGATGCACGCGCGAACTCGCGGATGCTTTCGTCGAGATTGTACATCGCCATGGCGACGCCGGCGCCAGGCGCCTTGAACACTTCCTTCTCGATCACCTTGCCGTCGTCGCCGACGAACTTGATCGAGAGCGTGCCCTTGCCCGGAAACTTGAAGTCGGTGGCCTTGTATTGGTCGCCGAACGCATGGCGGCCGACGATGATCGGCTGCGTCCAGCCCGGCACGAGGCGCGGCACGTTCTTGCAGATGATGGGCTCGCGGAAGATGACGCCGCCGAGGATGTTGCGGATGGTGCCGTTCGGGCTCTTCCACATGTCCTTGAGATTGAATTCTTTGACGCGTGCTTCGTCGGGCGTGATGGTCGCGCACTTGACGCCGACGCCGTGCTTCTTGATGGCGTTGGCGGCGTCGATCGTCACCTGATCGCGCGTCGCGTCGCGGTGTTCGACGCCCAGGTCGTAATAGTCGAGGGTGACATCGAGATAGGGGTGGATCAGCTTGTCCTTGATGAGCTTCCAGATGATGCGGGTCATCTCATCGCCGTCGAGATCGACGACGGTGCCGGTCACTTTGATCTTGTCCATATGGGGCGGGCCTGTGCGTTGGCGTGAATGATGCGCTGCACCATAGAGATGCCGCCGGCCAGAGCCAAGTCCCGACGAACGGCCAAAGCGGCGCGGTTTCGCCGTGGCGCGATGCCGTGCCGTTGGCGGCGTACCCGGCTTTGTCGGCGCGGCGTTGGTTGAATGACGCTAGCGCACGACGACGCCGCAAATGCGCCGGCCGCCGGTCTGGGGCGGGTGTCCGCAGCAGCGCGCGCCGATTCGCTTCGGCCCGGACAAATTCAGGCGAAAGACGCCGATCGCGGTGCGGCAGCCGGTGCCAAGAGCCGTCTTGTGCACGAGCGGTGCGACGGTCGCGAGCCCACCGCGGGCAACGGCGCCTGTGGACGACGCCGCGTGCGCCTCAAATGCCGCGATGGCAATGGCGCTTGTCACGGCCACAGCAACCGCCAGCCCCGTCAGAGGTGCGGCAAAGCGTTGAGATGACTTGACGTCCATGGTGCCTCCGTTAGCTGTGCCTGACGGCGTTCAAGAGACTGGAGCCCGCGCGCGTTGCCGACGCCAAGATTTGAGGCGGGCGGTGGCGGGCGCACGATCAGCACGACGACGCGACGCTTGCCGCATCCGATCGCGCGCGCCGGCATCACATCACAAAAGGTCTGTAGGCTCAATGTTGGACGTCTGTAGTCATCGGCGCAATGGCGCGAGCCAGCCTGAAATCGGTGACACCGGGGTGACGGTCGGCGCCGTCGTGCACGCCTGCCACGTGGCGACCATCGATCAGGGGCTGGCAGCGCTCGCTGTTCCCGGACTGACGCGCGACACGCTCGAACCGCTGCTGCAATATTGCGCCGAACTGCGCTGCGTGGCCGACACTGCATCCTGCCCCGGCTGCAAGCGGCGCACGGAAGCGCTCGGCATCGAAACGCTCGATCAGTACATTCTGTCGAAGAAGGAAGTTGTGGTCGGCGACGGCCGCGTGCGCCTCACCGGCGAAGGTCACGATACCATCGCAACGCCGTGCCTGGAGACGCTCGCCAAGCAATGGTCGGGCGAGAATTATTGGTTCTGGGCGCGTCGCGTCATTCGCAAGTTGCGCCATGGCATCCGCCGCGCCGACATGCAGGGCGAGCCGATGGCGGGCGACGGCGACAGCCCGTTCGTCATCCTCGTCGAACCGCAGCTCGCCGACAATATCGGCATGGTGGCCCGCGCCTGCGCCAACTTCGGGCTCGATGATCTGCGTCTCGTCGCACCGCGTGACGGCTGGCCGAACGAGAAAGCGCGCATCGCCGCGTCCGGCGCCAATTACATCATCGACGATGCCCGCGCCTTCGCGACGCTTGAAGAGAGCATTGCCGACCTGAATTTCCTGGCGGCCACCACGGCCCGGCAGCGCGATCTGCGCAAGCCCGTGCTGTCGCCCGAACAGGCGATCGCCGAAATGCGCACCCGCATCGCGCGCGGCGAGCGCTGCGGCATCCTCTTCGGGCGCGAGCGCAACGGGCTGGAAACCAGCGAAGTCGCCAATGCCGACGTTTTGATTATGATCCCGGTTAACGCGCGTTTTGCCTCGCTCAATTTGGCGCAGGCGGTGCTGTTGCTCGGTTACGAGTGGATGCGGGGGGCGGCGGCGCGCAGTCTCGGCCGCGTCACGACCTACGAAAAGCCGCTCGAAGAGGGGCTCTACATGGGCCGCGACCGGCCGGCCACAAAATCGGAACTTTTGAGCTTTTACGAGCATTTAGAGGGAGAGCTCGAACGTCTCGGGTTCTTCAATCCGGCGCACCGGCGGCCGACCGTGGTGCAGAACCTCAGATCGTTTTTTGCCCGCGCCGGGGCAACCGACCAGGAAGTGCGCACCCTTCGTGGCATAGTTGCCACTCTCGCACAGGGCAAAGGCCGCGGCCGCAAGGGCCCGGACGAGGTGCCATGATCTGGCCAAGTTTTGGGCTGAGCGATGCCCTTCGAAACGGCAAGAATTGATCCTGCAAGGCGGGCGATACTCGCGCCGCGCGAAAGCAGCCGTTGCTGTATGATCACGAGGCTCATTTGGAGAGACGTATGAAAACGAGGGCGGGGAGAGTTTTGGCGGTCGCGGCGGCGGCTGTCCTTTTGGTGCCAGTGGCGCAGGCCACCGCCCAGGAGTTGAGTGAGAAGGCGGTCAAGTCGTTCATGGATTATGCATGGTCGCTTACGCCGCAGCAGTTCTCGAAGCCCGACGGCACGGTCATTCAGATCGACAAGAAGAAGCGCGACGAGGTGATGGTGCCGGTCGAAGTGGCCCGCGAAGTCATCAAGGCGGGCCGTCTGTCGGCCCATGCCCAGGTCTGCGACCTTCGCGACGAGCAGATTGCCAACCATCGCTCGCTGATGCGGCGCGAGGAAGCCCGCACCAAGTGGACGCAGCAGCAGCTCGTCTACATCAGCCAGTTGCACCTGACGACCGTCATGCTTCTGACCGGCAAGATCCGCCTGGTCGAGAAGGAAGGCGATAAGGAGGTCATCGTGGATGAGGGTAAGGAACCCGCGTCCACGTGCACCGAGGAACAGAAGAAGAAAGTGCGCGAAATGATCGTCGCGTACGTGCAGAGCGGGCCGCAGCCCAAGGCCGCCAAGGCCGAGGACGGCAAGGCTCCGGCGGCTGGCGCGGCGCCGGCGCCGGCGACCACGGGCTCGACCAATGGGGCAGCCCCTGCGGCAGCACCGGCTGCGAAGCCAGCGGCAAAATAGCAGCCACGCCCGGGCGTCATGCCCCAGCCTTGCGGTTCTGAACGGGTTCGCTGAACCGGTTTCGGGGCTGCCGATGGCGGTGGGTTGACGGCTGAGCCCGGCGCGGCTATCAGACGGTTTCGTTGCGCGGGCCTTCGGGCCCGCGTTTCGTTTGCGCACCCGTGGCCGGACTGTCGAAGGTCCTGAGCCTGTCAGCCGCCCCAACAAGGCGGCAAAGGAGGGGGCGCTCCACGCCACGGCGCGCCGGAATTGTCCGGCTGGCGCTGATGCAACTTTTGGAGTGCTAGACTATGACCAAGCGCGTCCGCGCCAAACATAAGATCGATCGCCGTCTTGGCGAAAACATCTGGGGCCGTCCGAAGAGCCCGCTCAACCGCCGCGAAAGCCGTCCCGGCCAGCATGGCGAGCGCCGCGCCGGCAAGCTTTCCGACTTCGGCCAGCAGCTCAAGGCCAAGCAGAAGCTGAAGGGCTATTACGCCTCGATCTCCGAGCGCCAGTTCATCCGCATCTACGCTGAAGCATCGTCCATGAAGGGCTCTACGTCTGAGCACATCATCGGCCTGCTCGAGCGCCGTCTCGACGCGCTCGTCTATCGCGCCAAATTCGTGCCGACGGTCTTTGCCGCCCGTCAGTTCGTCAGCCATGGCCACGTTGCCGTCAACGGCCGCCGCGTGACGGTGCCGAGCTATCGCCTGCGCATCGGCGACGTCATCGAAGTGCGCGAAAAGTCGAAGCAGCTCGCGCTGGTGCTCGAAGCCATCAAGAGCTCCGAGCGCGATGTGCCGGACTACGTCGACGCCGACCACAACAAGATGACGGCCAAGCTGTCGCGCATTCCGGCCCTGTCGGATGTGCCCTATCCGGTGACGATGGAACCGAACCTCGTCGTCGAATTCTATTCGCGCTGATGATGGCCGCGCGCTTCGGCGCGCCTCACCTAATCGCGTCGCCAAAACGAAAGGCCGCCCATCCGGGCGGCCTTTTTTGTTTGTGCGCTGTGTCTTCGCTGGCGGGCAACACGGCGCGACAGAGGACGCCGCGTGACGCTCTCCATCCCGTCAGGCAGGCCGTCGCTTATTCTCCGCCGCAATGGTCACCGGCTGGCGCTTGCCAGCGGGCGCGGGAGCTGGTTGGCGCTTCGGACGCCGCCTGGCACTCGGGTTGGCGTTGGCCCAGCCGTAGGCGAGCATCGTGATCAGCGCGCTGGCGGCGAAGAAGTAGACGCCGGGCAGCACACGCGCTTCCGTGTAGCCGCTGGAATTGACGTAGAAGATCATCAACGCCAGCACCATCACGTCGGTCATCGAATAGCGCCCAAGCCATTCCATCGTGGCAATCGACTTGCGGCGGAACTCCGGCTCGATGTCGTGCGACGTGATGAGGGTGAGCAGGTAGAACAGCTTCATGAACGGGAAGAAGATCGACACGGCGAACAGCACGGCGCAGAGGAAGAACTCTTCCGTCTCGAACAGCGCCAGCATGATCGTCAGGATCGAGTGCTCGTTGGTCCACACGTAGACCGTGGTGAAGCGGATCGTCGGCAGAATGATGCCGAGCGCGAAGAATACGGTCGCGACGATGATGAGAAAGCTCAGCGTGAAGTTGCGCCAGTTGGAACCGAGCGCACCGCTTTGGCGGGCGACGTCGGGCGCCGGCGTCGGCGGGACGACGGCCTCGGGTGGAACAGCCATGCCATCGGTGCGGATCCAGGCATAGGCGAGGATCATCAGCAGCACGGCGGCTGTAAAGAAGTAGACGCCGTTGAGGCTTGCCGCGTCGTAGACGCCCTGGCTCTTGACGAAGAAGATGGTCAGCGCCAGCACGAGCACGTCATGCATCGACCATTTGCCGAGCCATTCGAGCGCGGTGAGGCGGCGCGATTGGCGCGCGATTTCCGCCGGCGGCAGCGTTGAGACCATGAGCAGATAGAGCAGTTTCGCGACCGGCAGCAGGATCGAGAAGATCAGCACGATGCCGCCGAGAAACGTCTGGCCTTCGGTGATCAGCACCTTGACGGTCGATACCAGCGAGTGCTGCGTTTCCCACAGACCGAACTTGGTGAGCTTGATGATCGGCAGCGTGATGCCGAGCGCGAGGCAGACGCTCGCGGCCAGAATGGTGAGGCTGAGAAGAAACCGCCGCCCGGATTTGAGAGTGCCGGAGTGCAGCATGGTTCGTTTGGTCCCCGTCATGACGAGCCGACGTTCCGGCCTCGAGCCGGGCACCCGAGCATCATGCCCTGATCGGAGTGATCGGAACAGACTTCAAAGGGCAGAAAAAAGGCAGGGTGCGAGCGGCCGCCGTTTGCGCCCCTCGCACCCTTGATATTGTTACCGGTTGAAGGCGGCGTCACGAGGACTCCGCGCGCTCACCCGTTTCGCGTCGGCCTCAGCCGTGGTGGTGCTGGTGGGGAATGCCCTTTTCGCAGATGAGGTCGTGCAGTTCGCCGGCCTGATACATCTCGCGCATGATATCGCAGCCGCCGACGAATTCGCCCTTCACGTAGAGCTGAGGAATGGTCGGCCAGTTCGAGAACGCCTTGATGCCTTCGCGCACGCCTTGATCGTCCAGAACGTTGACGTCCTTGAAGGGCACGCCGAGCAGTTCGAGGATCTTGGTGGCGGTCGCCGAAAATCCGCACTGCGGGAACTGCTTGGTTCCCTTCATGAACAGCACGACGTCGTTGTCGGTGATGGTCTTGGCGATCAACTGATGGGCGGGGCTCTCGGTCATGTCTCGGTCCTTGTTCAAAGTGTCGGTGTGTGAGGTCGCGAAGGGGTGCTGGGGGTGATGATGACGCCGCTCAGGCCTTTGACGCGGCGGCGGACATCACTGCAATTCTTCAAGGCTTAGCATGTGGTCAACCGCGTCGCGCTTGTCAATTGGCGGGCATGGCGTTGGCCGCCGGTCATGGCGCGGGTGGCGCCGAGGTCGTCAGTTGCAGGGCGTGCAGAACGTCGCCCATTTTGCCGCCGAGGGCCGCATAGACCATCTGGTGCTGCTGCACGCGGCTCTTGCCCTTGAAGGCCGAGGAGACGACGCGGGCGGCCCAGTGATCGTTATCGCCGGCAAGGTCCGTCAGTTCGATTTCGGCGTCGGGGAAGGTGGCTTTGATCATGCGCTCGATATCGGCGGCTGCCATGGGCATGGAATGTCTCCAAGTTCGGCGGTGGATGCCGGCGGACCCTTTGGGTCGCGGCGGTTCTGGGATCGGCGTTCTAGCGCCATTGCGGCGGCGTGCCTACAAGACAATGCTGCCGGATCGTCGCCGCTGGGCGGCAGGCGCGTGTGCGGTCGCTATGAATACTGTTGCAATATCAGGATGTGGTGGCGCTGCAATTATGTAATCTTATAACTTGCTCACGCGATTGCGATTTGTAGTTATCGCGCGTTAGCCCTATGTTCATCTTCATAAGAACTGACGTTCTTGAAACCATTAATCGCTGGAGAAACCCACCATGAAGACCTGGACCAAGCCGGAAGTTCGCGAGCAGGAAGTCGGCCTCGAAGTGACGTCGTACCTGCCGGCAGAAATCGACCTGATCTAATTCGGTCGAGTTCACGGAACTCAGATTCAAGCGCGGTGGTAGAGCATCCCTCTACCGCCGCGTTTTTGCGTTTGCGGGCAGGGCGCTGGGACGCTGCGAGATCGGTTGGTCGGCCCGTCACCGCCGACCGGGCGCCGCGCCCGCCCGGTTGATAGGTCATACAACAGGGCATGGGCCTTGGTTGCCGCCATCCAGGGACATGCGGGCGAAAAATGCGGGCGGCTGCGCGCCGGCGGGCCAGATGTCATCGACATGGACAATCTAAATTAATGTTTGTGACAAAGACTTAAGCATTTCGTGGGCAAATGCCGTACACGGTTTTTCATGGGGCTCAAGCCCACAGCAGTGTGCGGGTATGACGGTGAATTTCAGACGCGGTGTTTCGACGAGTGCGGGCAGACGAGCGGACGCCGGACGGGCTGACGCCAGATGGCAGGCCGCACCCTTTAGAACGGCCGAGAGAACGGCCGAGGCCGATGATCGACAGGATCGTGCGCCGGCAGCATTTGCTGCGCCGATGAACGCGATCGGACGCATCGGCGCGACGCGGCAAGCGCCCGCGTTACGCGACGAGCAGGCCTACCGCGCAGCGCTGCATCGCCATCTTGCCGGCGACGCCACGAAGGAAATCGAATTCTTTGTCAATCCGCATCGCTTCGATCTGATGCTCGGTCTCATCGGCGGCCATCTCGCGCGCCGGCCGCTCAGCATTCTCAACGTGGCATCGGGCCCGTTCGCGCTCGAATTTTATTGTCCGATCGCTGGTGCGGAGTGCCACGCGTTCGACGTCTCCGAGCGCCTGGCCGGGCTGCACCGCGACCTCGTACGCGACCGCTTGATCGCACCGGCGACGTTCACCGTCGGCGATGTCGCGTCATTCAAGCCCGATCGTCAGTTCGATGTCGTCATCGTCAACGACCTCTTCTACACGCGCGCGCTCGATTTCTTCGATCTGATCGGTCCGCTGGCGGCGGCCGTGAAGCCGAATGGCTTGCTCTATTTCGATATTCAAGACGAACGCGCCGGTCCGATCTGGCGGATGCTCGGCAAGGACGGCGCGTTCCGGCGTTATGATCTCGCCGTTGTGCGCGCGACGCTCGCAGCGCTGGGCTTCGAGGTGGCCGAGCCGGTGCCGTCGTTCGGGATCAAGGGCGGCCTCGACCATCGGGCGCGCACCGCACTCTGGCGCGTGACGGGCATCGCCAACAATTTCGCGTTTGTTGCGCGCCGCGTGCGCGGCTGAGCGTGCAGAACGGAAAGAGCGTTGTGCGCTGAGCTCAACGCTTGCACCGCGCACGGTCGCTCTCAACATCCAAATACGTTAGAAATATACGCCGTGCACTCAGACGACGTTGAGCGGCAACGTCTCGACGATGGTGGCGCCGCTGTCGTCGGTCCAAGCGAATTCGAATGTGCCCGGACCCGGAACCTTGAGCGAAAACGCAATGAACGGGTTGGCTGAAATGCCGGGCCCGAGTTCAGCGCGGAACACTTCCTGCTCGCCGTACTTGGCAACGAACGTATTGACGATATCGCGCGGGATGACGTTGCCGTCCTTGTCCTTGCGATTGCCGGTTTCCATGACGTGGGTGACGAGCGTGCGCACTTCGATGATGTCGCCGGTCTTGGCGCTCTCGGGGATCTTCACGCGGGGCTTCGTGGCGGCCATGGTGCGGTTCCGGTCTTCTGCAATTGCAAGGCGGCGTGCGGGATGCGTGCCGGCCACAAACGGTGCGTTTAGCTGGCGCAGCCGCCGATCGTGACTTTGACGAGCGCCTGGCCAATGGCGAGCGAGCCATTGGACAAGACGGCGATGGCGTAGACATCCTGCGTCTTGGCGAGGCGCATGCGGCTCTGCACGCGGGCCGTGCCGTTGATCGGCGACAGGTGGAACGCGGCGACGCGCGCCACCGGATTGCCGCTCGAGAGAATGTGGATGGTCTTGACGTAATCGGCGTCGGTCATCGGGCTGGTGACGGATACGGTCAGCGGCACAAAATTGCCGTTCTCGGCGACTTCCGGCACTTCGAGCGTGATCAGACCCTCGGCGGGCGTCGCCCCGGCGAGCAATTCGGCGAGCGCGTCGTCGAATTGGCGCGTTGGCGCCACGGCGACCGAGCGCGGCTCTTCGGCGAGCGCCGCAATCGTGCGCGGCAAAGCCAACGTGCCAAGAGTTGCCGCGACGATCAGAGATCGCCGGTTGAGAAGGGTGATGCGCGCGTTATCTGCCATGGCGGCCCAAAATCCGGCTGCGAGTCTTCTGACATCGCTTATAGGATACGATTTTGCCGGCCGGCTAGTTACAATGGTTTTATTTCCTGACAGTATGCCGCGCCGCGTGACCGGATTACCCCGGTTGGCCAACATAACAGAATGTTCTGTCGCAGCGGCATGACGCGCCGCGCACTCGCGTGCGACAGCGTCGGACAGGCGCGAGGCAGGCAGGCAAACGTCGGGCAGGCAGGGAAACAAGATGAGCCAGATTACGCGCAGAGAGTTCGCCGGCCTTGCCGCCGGCGCGAGCTTGGCGTCCGCCATGGCAATGCCGCGGCCGGTGCTGGCGCAGAGTGCGGCGCGCATCGTCATCATCGGCGGTGGACCGGGCGGGACGGCGGCGGCGACGCGGCTCAGAGCTGCCAACCCGGCGCTGAAGATCACGCTGATCGAACCCAAGGACGCCTACACCACCTGCTTCTATTCAAACCTCTATATCGGCGGGTTTCGCACCTTCGCCTCGATCACGCACACCTACGACGGCTTGAAGAAGCGCGGCATCACCGTCGTCTCCGACACGGCAACGGCGATCGATACGGCGGCCAAAACCGTGAAGCTGGCCAAGGGCGGGGCACCGATTGCCTACGATCGGCTGATCGTCGCACCGGGCATCGACATGAAGTTCGACGCCATCGCCGGATATTCGCCGGAGGCCGCTGAAATCATGCCGCACGCCTGGCAGGGCGGACATCAGACGTTGCTGCTCAAGGAAAAGCTGCTGGCGATGAGCGCGGGCGGCACCGTGGTAATGACCGTACCGCCGAACCCGTACCGCTGTCCGCCCGGCCCCTATGAGCGCGCCTGCATGATCGGCCACTTTCTGAAGACGCGCAAACCGCGCTCGAAGCTGATCGTGTTCGACGCCAAGAAAACCATCTCGAAGCAGGGCGTGTTCGAGGAAGCGATCAGCGAATACTACAAGGATGTGATCGAGTTGAATTTGACCAACGAGATCGACGACTTCGCGGTGAGCAAGGTCGATGCGGCGACGGGAGACGTCACCGTCAAGGCCGGCCGCACGGAACGCGCCGCGGTTGCCAACATCATCGCGCCGCAGCGCGCCGGGGCGATCGCGGTTGCGGCCGGATTGACGGAGGGCGACTGGTGCCCCGTCGATCCCAACAACTTCAGTTCGACCAAGGCCCGCGACGTCTACGTGATCGGTGACGCGGCCATCGCGGCCGACATGCCGAAGTCAGCCTTCGCGGCGGCAAGCCAGGGCTTTGCGGTGGCCGCCGACATCGCGGCCGATCTGGCAGGCAGCGAGCGTCCCAAGGGCAAGTATCGCAACACCTGCTGGTCGATGGTGGCGCCTGAGAACAGCGCCAAGATCGGTGCCGACTACGCCGCCGGCCTCAAAGACGGCAAGCCGTTTCTCGAGGCGAGCGGCAGCTTCGTATCGAAGCCTGGAGAGACCTCCGCCCTGCGCCGCGAGACCTTCACGGAAAGCGAAGACTGGTACGCCACGTTCGTCGCCGATCTCTATCCGACGGCGGGCGCGCCGCAGCGGTGACGCTGAGCGGGGCGTTTGCGTCTCAGCCTATTGGGCGCGTCACGGCGCGGCTCCTCAGTCTTGGCGACGGAGGCGGCCGGCCGCCGCGCAATTGGCACGTTCGGCGCCGGCGCTGACCAAACTGACCTGACTATCTGGGGAAAGACCGCTCGCCGGCAGAGCTTGCCCCGTCAATAGGATATCCCCGGGGCATCAGAGCCGGTTATGATGGTTACCTTGGTGATTGGTGCCAAGGGCTGCCGGGCCGTCAGCCGAAGTGGGAGGGTGTGCGTTTAGTTGACGTATACGTCAACTCAGATTAGGTAAGGCGAGGCTGCAGCAGGCCGATACCGGCGTGGCCACCCAACGTTGGAGGCAGCGATGGCGAGCATTGTATTTGGACTGATGTTCCTGGCGGGCGTGCTGGCACTCGGCATGCGCAAGGCGCCGATGTGGCTGTGGGCGCTTTTCGTCGGCCTGATGACCCTGGTCTGGCGCTTCGGCTGGATAGGCGGCGACGCACCCGCGACGACATTTCTGACCGCGCTGCTGTGGCTGCCGACGCTTGTGCTGGCGCTGCTTGCCATTCCCGCCATTCGCCGCCGCACGATCACCGGGCCCGCCTATGCGATGGTCCAGCGCATTCTGCCGAAAGTCTCCGACACCGAGCAGCAGGCCCTCGAAGCCGGCACCGTCGGCTTCGACGCCGAACTCTTTTCCGGTACGCCCGATTGGAACAAGCTGCTGTCCATTCCGCCGATCCAACTGACCGCGGAGGAGCAGGCCTTCCTCGACGGGCCGACCGACGCGCTCTGCCGCATGATCGACGATTGGAGCGTGCGCCACGCCAACCGCGACATTCCCGAGCCGATCTGGGACTTCGTCAAGAGCCACGGCTTCCTCGGCATGCTGATCTCGAAATCGCATGGGGGGCTCGGCTTCTCGCCGCAGGCGCAATCGCTGATCCTCGGCAAGATCGCCTCGCGGTCGCCAGATGTCGTGACCATCGTCATGGTTCCGAATTCGCTCGGGCCTGGTGAACTCATCGAAAAGTACGGCACCGACGAACAGAAGCATCACTTCCTGCCGCGGCTCGCCAAAGGTCTCGAAGTGCCGTGCTTCTCGCTGACCGGCCCGACGTCGGGATCGGATGCGGCCACCATGCGCGATATCGGCTACGTGACGCGCGGCACGCACGAGGGGCACGACACGCTCGGCATTCGCCTGTCGTGGGACAAGCGCTACATCACACTTGGCCCCAAGGCGACGCTGGTCGGCCTTGCCTTCCGCCTCTTCGATCCCGACAATCTGCTCGGCAAGGGCGAGGATGTCGGCATCACGCTGGCGCTCATTCCGGCGAGCCATCCGGGCGTCAACATCGGCCGCCGGCATTTGCCGTCGGGCGCGGCGTTTCCCAACGGGCCCAACTGGGGCAAGGACGTTTTCATCCCGATTGATTGGGTGATCGGCGGCGAGAAAATGGCCGGCGCCGGATGGCGCATGCTGATGGAGTGCCTGTCGGCGGGCCGCGCGATTTCATTGCCTTCGTCGGCAACGGCCGGCGCCAAGATGATGCTGCGCGTGACCAGCGCCTATGCGCGCATCCGCAAGCAGTTCGGATTGCCGGTGTCGCGCATGGAGGGCGTTGAAGAGCCGCTCGTGCGCATCATCGAGACGGCCTACGTCAACGAAGCGGCTCGCGCCATGACGGCCGCGATGGTCAGCCGCGGCGAACGTCCATCCGTCATCTCAGCGCTGATGAAGTATCAGACGACGGAAAAGATGCGCCGCGCCGTCAACGACGCCATGGATATCCACGGCGGCCGCGCCATCTGCGATGGCCCGTCGAACTATCTGCAATCGGCGTATCAGATGGTGCCGGTCGGGATCACGGTCGAGGGCGCCAACATCCTGACGCGCACGCTCATCACCTTTGCGCAGGGCGCGCTGCGCTCGCATCCCTATCTCTACAAGGAAGTGCAATCGGCGCAGGCGAGTGATCGCCGCAAGGGGCTCGCGGCCTTCGAAGAGGCGTTCGCCGGACACATCGCATTTTCGCTGTCGAATGCCACCGGCGCGTTCTTCCACAACGTCACCGGCGGCGCCCTCGCCTCGGCTCCCGATGGCGCCCGCACCATGTCGCACTGGTATCGGCAATTGGCGCGCGCCTCGCGATCGTTCGCGCTCGTCGCTGATTTGACGGTTGCCATGCTCGGCGGCGGCTTGAAGACCAAGCAGCGTCTGACGGGCCGGCTCGCCGACGCGCTGTCGGAGCTTTATATGCTGGCGGCCGTCTTGAAGCGCTATGAGGACGACGAGCGCCCCGAGGGTGACGAAAAGATCGTCGAACTCGCCGCCATGAACGGCTTGCATCGTTTTCAGGATGCGCTCGGCGCGGTGATCGACAATTTCCCTGTCGCGGCCGCGCGGCCGTTGATGCGCATTGCGGTATTCCCGCTCGGCCGGCGCTTCAAACCGGCGCCCGATACGTTGCAGCGCGCCGTGGCGCGGCATGTGCTGGAACCGGGCGCGGTGCGCGATCGCCTGACGCGCCACATCTACGTGTCGCACGACGTCAACGATCCAACGGGGCTGCTTGAAGTCACGCTGAAGCGCGTGATCGCGGCTGAGCCGGCGGAAAAGAAACTCGACAAGGCGGTGCGCGACGGCATCGTGCGCCGCTATCACGGCGTCGACTGGTTCAGCGCGGCCGCGGCCAACGGCGTGCTGACGGAGGCGGAGGCAACCGACCTCAGGGAGGTCGAAGCGCTGGTGGCGCGCGTCATCGCGGTCGATCATTTCGATCCGAAGGAATTGCAGCCGAACTACGCCAACCTCGGTCACAACGAGCGCCGCGGCGGCCCGTTGGCGGCGGAATGATAGCGGAATGATATTTGGCACGATGCGCATCACGATCGTGCAATGACGGCATGACAGACGTTTGAGGGTTGGGCATGAGCGAGCGGACATCGGAACTCAAGGACTGGCGCTTTTCGATCGACGGCGAAGGCATCGCATGGGCGATCTTCGACCGCGAAGGCGAAAGCGCCAACTCGCTCGGCCGCCGGCCGATCGAAGAACTGCTGGCGATCGTCGAGCGCGTCGAAGCGGAAGCGCGGGCGAAGTCCGTCAAGGGCCTTGTCATCATGTCGGGCAAGGACCGCGGCTTCATCGTCGGCGCCGACATTCGCGAGTTCGAAAGTTTCACCAGCGAGGCGGACGTCATTGCGTCGCTGGCCCCCGTCAACGCCATGCTCGATCGCATCGAACGGCTGCCGGTGCCGGTGATCGCGGCCGTGCACGGTGTCTGTGTCGGCGGCGGATTGGAACTGATCCTCGCCTGCCACTACCGCATCGGCACGCGCGACGATGGCACACGCGTCGGTTTTCCGGAAGTGAAGCTCGGCATCTTCCCGGGCTTCAACGGCACCGCGCGCTCCATCAAGCAGGTGGGTCCGGTCGCCGCCATGCAGAACATGCTAACCGGCGGCATGATCCGCGCCAGCGCGGCGAAGGCGCTCGGCTTCTTCGATCAGCTCGTCAACAGCGCCGGCGAATTGAAATGGGCGGCGCGCAAGGCGGTTCTGCAAAAGCGCCGGTCGGAACCGGCCGGCGTCACCAAATCGATGCTGAACATGCAGCCGGCGCGCTCGTTCCTGGCCCGCAAGATGCGCGAGGAAACAAGCAAGAAAGCCCGCGAGGAGCACTATCCGGCGCCGTTCCGCCTGATCGATCTCTATGAGCAGCACGGCGGCAACCTCGACGCCATGAAGGCGGCCGAGACGAAGGCCTTCGCGCCGCTGATGGTCTCCGACACGTCACGCAATCTGCGCCGTGTCTTCCGCCTGACGGAACTGCTGAAGGGCCAGGCGCCGAAGGGTCTCAAGTGGCGCCCCTCGCGCGTGCATGTGATTGGCGCCGGCACCATGGGCGCGGATATCGCCGGGGTGTGCGTCGCCGCCGGCATGGAAGTGACGCTGCAGGACATTTCGGCCGAGCAGCTCGAAAAGGGCATCAAGGCGCAGGGCAAACTGTTCAGCCGCAAGTTCAAGACCAAGGCGCTCAAGGATGCCGCAAAAGCGCGCTTCATGGCCGATCCCGAGGGGCGCGGCGTGGCGCGCGCCGACGTCATCATCGAAGCCATCGTCGAACGCCTCGACATCAAGCAGAAGCTGTTCGCCGATCTTGAAACCCGCATCAAGCCGGGCGCCATTCTGGCGACGAACACGTCGTCCCTGAAGCTTGAGGATATCGCGGCGCCGCTAAAAGATCCGGGCCGGCTCATCGGTCTGCATTTCTTCTCGCCGGTTGCCCAGATGCCGCTCGTGGAAGTGGTGCGGGGGGCTGCAACGCGCGACGAGGAAGTGCAGAAGGGCGCAGCGTTCGTGACGGCCATCGACAAGTTCCCGCTCGTCACCAAGGACGTGCCGGGCTTCCTCGTCAACAAGGTGCTGACGCCTTACATGTTCGCCGCCATGGAGCGCTTGGAGCAGGGCGAGGACAAAGAGAAGATCGACGAAGCGGTGCGCGCGTTCGGCATGCCGATGGGGCCGATCGAACTTGCCGATAACGTCGGTCTCGATATCTGCGCCCACGTCGCCAAGATCCTCGGCAAGAGCAGCACGGAGGGATCGCGCCTCGATCGCCTGGTCGCGTCTGGCCGTCTCGGCAAGAAAACGGGAGAGGGCTTCTACGTCTGGAAGGACGGCAAGCCGGTCAAGAGCAACAAGTCGTTCTCGAAGGCGGACCTGGATAAGCTCGGCCAAGAGCTGGTGCAGCCGATCCTGGACGAAGGGCAAAAAGCGCTCGACGAAGGCGTCGTCGCCAGCGCCGATCTGGTCGACGCCGGCATGATCTTTGGAACCGGGTTTGCGCCGTTCCGTGGCGGGCCGCTGCACTACAAAGCCAATCGCGACAAGAAACCTGACGGCGCCGCGCGCGCCGCCGCCGAATAACGATGTCAACGGGACCGCACATGCAAAAGACACTTCGGCGCGTGGCCATCGTCGGCGGATCGCGCATTCCCTTCTGCCGCTCGAATACGCTTTATGCCGACCTCTCCAACCTCGACATGATGTCGGCGGCGCTGACCGGGCTCGTCGACAAGTTCGCGCTCAAGGGCCAGCACATCGACGAGGTCGTCGGCGGCGCGGTGATGTCGCATTCCAAGGACTTCAATCTGCCGCGCGAGGCTCTGCTGTCGACGCGGCTCGCAACGTCAACGCCGGGCGTGACGCTGGTGCAGGCCTGCGGCACCAGCCTGCAGGCGGCGCTGATGTCGGCCGGCAAGATCGCGACGGGCGAGATCGACAGCGCCATCGCGGTTGGGTCCGACACCACGTCGGATGCGCCGATCGTGTTTTCGAAAAAGTTCTCCAAACGATTGATCGCGCTTGGCCAGCAGCGCAGCACGCTCGACAAGCTGAAGGTGTTCAAGGGGCTGTCGCCAGGGGAACTGGCGCCGCAGCCGCCGAGCGTCAACGAACCGCGCACGGGCCTTTCCATGGGCCAGCATTGCGAACTGATGGCGCAGGAGTGGAAGATCAGCCGCGCCGATCAGGATCAACTGGCCTTCGAGAGCCATAACAAGGCGGCGGCCGCGTATCGCGCCGGGTACATGGACGATCTGATCGTGCCGTGCGCCGGCGTCTATCGTGACAACAACCTGCGCGAGGACATCAGCCTCGACAAGCTCGCGACGCTAAAAACGGCTTTCGAAAAAGGCGAGCGCGGCACCATGACGGCGGCGAATTCAACACCGCTGACGGATGGCGCGGCCGCCGTGCTGCTCGCGTCGGAAGAATGGGCCAAGGCGCGCGGCCTGCCGGTGCTCGCCTATCTCACCTACGGCCAGCATTGGGCCAACAATTTCGTCGCCGGCGAGGGGCTGCTGATGGCGCCGACCATTGCCGTCTCCAAAATGCTCGACCGCGCCGGGCTGTCACTGCAGGACTTCGATTTCTACGAGATCCACGAGGCGTTCGCGGCGCAGGTTCTGGCAACGCTGAAAGCCTGGGAAGATGCCGACTACTGCAAAAAGCACCTGGGCAAGGAGCGGCCGCTCGGCCGTATCGATCGCGCCAAGCTCAATGTCATGGGTTCGTCTCTGGCGGTTGGACATCCGTTCGCGGCGACGGGCGCACGCATCACGGCCAATCTCGCGAAGCTTCTGTCTCAGAAAGGCGGTCGCGGTCTGATCTCGGTGTGTACGGCGGGCGGCATGGGCGTTGCGGCGATCATGGAAGCAGCCGGCACCAGCGCCGCGACGAGCGCGGCATGACGGCGGACCAAAAACAGCTCGACGCCGCGCGCGCTCTGGTGCGCGAAGCGGCGGCGAAACTGGATCTCGATGCGTGGGTGCGGCTGTGGGACGGCACGCGCCTGCCGCTTGGATCAAATCCGACAAGTCCGTTCGAGATTTCGATTGCAGGGCCAGGCGTCATCGGCGCCTTGGTGCGCAAGCCGTCGCTCGACACGGTGATCCGGCAGTATGTCGACAAGGGTCTCGATTTCACGGGCGGCACGCTGATCGATTTCGGCCGGCAGATCCAGACGCGCAAGCATTCGGTCACGATTAAAGGCGGCAACATCGCGCGCCTTGCGTGGAAGCTTTCGCCATTTCTGTTCGCCAAGACCGGCGATGGCCGCGACGGATTCGGGTTTGCGGGCGAGATCACCGGCAAGAACCGCAAGACCGCCGACAACAAGGCCTTCATCCAGTTCCACTACGATCTCTCGAACGATTTCTACGCGCTCTTTCTCGATCCCGAGATGGTCTATTCGTGCGCCTATTACACGGACTGGTCGAACGGTGTGGAGCAGGCGCAGCGCGACAAGCTTGACATGATCTGCCGCAAGCTCAGGCTGAAGCCCGGTGAGCGGATGCTCGACATCGGATCGGGTTGGGGCGGGCTGGTCTGCCATGCCGCTCAAACCTACGGCGTGACGGCGCATGGCTGCACGCTGTCGGAAGAACAGCTCGCCTTTGCGCGCGCCAAGGTCAAACGGCTGGGCCTCGAAGACCGTGTGACCTTCGAACTCATCGACTATTCGAAGGTAACGGGGACATACGACAAGATCGCGTCCATCGGCATGTACGAACACATCGGCCTGAAGAACATTCCGGCCTACATGGCCAAAGTGCGCTCGCTCCTGTCGGATGACGGTTTGTTTCTCAATCACGCTATTTCGCGCCGTGCGCCGCGCCATGGCAAAGGGTTGTCGGCGCTGCGCATGCGGCCGGAAAAGAAGGCCATCGCCAAGTATATTTTCCCCGGCGGCGAACTCGACGATATCGGTCATTCGATCACCGCCATGGAGCAGGCGGGCTTTGAGGTGCACGACGTCGAAGCCTGGCGGATGCATTATGCGCGCACATGCCAGCTCTGGTGCGAGCGGCTGACGGCGCGGCGCGAAGAAGCGATCGCGTTCGTTGGCGAAGAAAAATATCGCATCTGGGTCGCGTATCTCGCCGGCGTCAGCCTGTCGTTCTCGCGCGGCACGCTGCGCCTGTTCCAGACGCTGGCGTCGAAGAACGCCAAGCGTCCGCCGCCGTTGCCGCCGACGCGCGCGGACCTTTATCGCTGATGTTTTGACGTTAGACGCCGGCTGCGCGCGTGCGGTCTGTCGCGCCCGTTGCGCGGGCGGCACGGCATCTCGGCGCTTCGCTATTTCGGCGTCGCCGTGGTGGTGAGGTGCGCGATGCAGCGCTGGCGAATATCGTCGAGCTCGGTCAGCGCTTTTTCGGTATCCGCGCGCTTCGTTTCGAGATCCGCGATGGCGGCCGTCACCTTGTCGAGCAGCAGGCGGGCCTGGGCGATCTGGTTCGGGTCGGCGTCGTAGAGCGCCAGATAATCGCCGACATCCTCGACGCTGAAACCGAGGTTGCGGCCGCGCAGGATCAACATTAGACGGGCGCGGTCGCGGCGCGAATACAGCCGCTTGGTGCCGACGCGCTCGGGCGCGATGAGGCCGCGGCTTTCATAGAAGCGAATGGTGCGCGGAGTGATCGCGAACTCGCGGGCGAGATCGGAAATGGCGAAGTGCTCGGCCGTGGCGGCAGGCACATCGAGGCCGGGGGCGGCCTTGTGTGACGGACGGCGCGCAGACTTGCCGTGCGATGGCGGTTTCGCCGTCATGGCGCGGCGCTCCGCTGCGCGCGATAGGGCAACGCCGAAACCGCGATCGGCTGCGGCGTCATGCGGATTTGCCCGCGGCCGGCTTCGACTTCGCCACCTCTTCCGCGACCAATTCTTTTTTCGAAAGCTTGCCGATCATCGTCTTCGGCAGGCTGTCGCGGAACTCGATGGCGGCCGGCATCTCGATCTTGGAAATCTTCGGTTCGAGGTGCTTCATGATGTCGGCGGCGGTCGCGGTCATGCCCGCCTTCAACTTGATGAAGGCTTTCGGCGCTTCACCGCGATAGGCGTCCTTGATGCCAATGACGGTCACTTCCTCGACCGAGGGATGTTCGTAGATCGCCTCTTCGATGCGCCGCGGATAGACGTTGTAACCCGAGCAGATGATGAGATCCTTGATGCGATCGACGATGAAGAAGAAGCCGTGTTCGTCCATCACGGCAACGTCGCCGGTGCGCAGGTAGGGGCCGACGAACTGCCCGGCGGTTTCAGCCGGCTTGTTCCAATAGCCGCTCATGACCTGCGGACCCTTGACGCAGATCTCGCCGCGCTCGCCTGGCGCCACGTCGCGCGTTGGATCGGAGAGATCGCGCAGAGATATGATGGTGCCCGGCAACGGCGGGCCGATGGACCCTGGAATGACGGGGCCTTCGATCGGATTGCAAGTGACGACTGGGGACGCTTCCGAGAGCCCATAGCCCTCGACGACCTTGCAGCCGGTCAAATCCTCGAAGCGCAGTTTGACTTCGAGCGGCAGCGGCGCGCCGCCCGAGATGCAGAACTTCAGCGACGAGACGTCGAAGCTCTTCAGCTTGGGGTGGTTCATGATGGCCGTGAATATCGTCGGCACGGCCGGCAGCATGGTCGGCTTCATCTTGTGAATGAGGCTCATGCATTCGTCGAGCTGGAAGCGCGGCATGAGGATGATGTTGGCCGCCTTGGCGATGCCGGTGTTCATCACCACCGTCATGGCGAAGACGTGAAACAGCGGCAGCGCGCCCATCATGCGTTCCTGGCCGGCGACGAGTTCGCGCGACCAGGCGTCGATCTGAATGGCGTTGGCGTAGAGATTGGCGTGCGAGAGCATGGCGCCCTTGGGCGTGCCGGTGGTGCCGCCGGTATATTGCAGCACGGCGATATCGCGCTCCGGATCGATGGCGACGGGCGTTGGCGCCCGCGCCGTGGCGGCAAGCGCCCGGCCGGAGAGAATGCGATCCTGCATCCCCGCGCCGGCGACGTCGGCGATGTCGCGCTTCTTCAGCAGTTTGAACAGCAGGGCGGTTGCGGCCGGCAGCATGTCGGCGAACGGCACGACGATGGCGCGCGCCAGAACGTTCGAGCGCATCAGGGCGCTGATCTTATCGAAGAGCAGCTTCAAGTCATGCGAGACCATGACTTCGGTGCCGCTGTCGCGGATCTGGAAGGTCAGCTCTTCGAGCGTATAGAGCGGATTGAAGTTGACGACCGTGCCGCCGGCCTTCAGCACCGCGTAATAGTAGACGATGAAGGCGGGCGTGTTCGGCAGGAAGAGGCCAACCTTGGTGCCCTTGCCGACGCCGGCTTGCTGCAGTCCTGCCGCCACCCGGGAAACCAGGTCCGCGAGTTCGCGATAGGTGGTGACGCGGCCCTTGAAGGTGATGGCGGGCTTTGCCGGGTAATTTGCCGCGGCGGCGTCGAGCAGGTGCGTCACAGGCGCCACCGGGATCGCCATGTGCCAGTCGATGCCGGGGGGATAGGCCGGCGTTAACCACGGGTAAGGTTGTGGCGATGCTGGGGGTATTGACCCGCCGCCGGGCGCTCGCCGTTCGTCCGTCGCCGTCATCTTCGTAGACCTCCCGACCACATCGCCCCATGCAGCGGCAACTCGTCCACTTTGACCTCCGGCCGGGGTTCGCCTATGCCATTATTGAACACCTTTTCCGGCGATAAGGCCAGCATCGGCCATCGCGTAACGTTCGAGTGACGGACTTACGCTATGGGATAATGCGACCCGCTTGGCCGCCAACGGCCAAAGCGTGGTTGGCAAGACGATCTGCGAGCGGCGCGGAATTTGCTTAGAGGGTTGGCATGACGCCGGCGCAGTCCGGTTTCGTGCCGAATTCAACAGTCCATCCGGACGTACGGGGTGGGATGAGCTTGGCTGGACTTGCTTACGGTTTAGCGATATGTGACGGCCCAGCATGTTGTCTGCTGGGTCTCGACCTTAGGTAAAGGCCAAGCAAATCTCGCCTTTTGCGGTAATCCGCGGGGCCAGGAGAGTGAAATGGACGAAGTAGCGACCAAGATTATCGACATCCTTAAAAAGCACATGAAAGAGCCGCGCGATGATATCGCGCTCGATACGGCTTTGACGGATTTGAAGATCGAGTCGCTCGACCTCGCGATGATCGTTTTTGATATCGAGGACGGTTTTGGGATTGAAATTCCCTATAACGCGAACGAGGACGTCGAAGACTTCAAGACCGTTGGCTCGGTCGTTGAGCGCGTGAAGTCGCTGATCGCGGCAAAGGGCGGCGCTGCCGCCAGCGCTTAAACTCGGTATTGGACGACGAAGACGACACGTGTGGTGCGGGCGCAATGTATCGCGCCCGGCCATCTTTGAGCTGTGTGCAGAACGGCCGGCAAAGCCCTGAGGGGCGGCCGCAGGTTTGCCCGCTCGCCATTTGAAAAAGGACAGTAGAGCGTATGACCAAAGCGGGCGGCGCACGACGGGTCGTGATCACGGGTACGGGCGTTGTCACGCCCATCGGCACGACGGTGCCGGAGTTCTGGGCCAGCATGAAGGCCGGCCGCAGCGGCGTGTCCGAGCTTGGCGGCTTTCCTCTCGACGATCTCAAGATTCTGATCGCGGCGCAGATCAAGGATTTCGATCACAAGGCGCGCCTCAAGCATTTCAAGCGCGACCGCATCATCTCGCTCGCCGACCGCTATTCGTGGTTCGCCGCCGCCGCTGCCGATGAAGCGGTGCGCCAGGCCGGCCTCGACGTGCCCTTCAACGATCCCTATCGCACGGCATGCATCGTCGGCTCGGGCGCCGGCGGCCTCGTGACCTTCGAGACGGCCTACCGCGATCTCTTCATTCACAACAAGCGCGCAACCCATCCGCTGACGCTGCTGCGCATCATCGGGTCGTCGGCGGCCGCCCACGTCGGCATCGAATTCGGCGTCAAGGGTCCGACGTTCGCAACCTGCTCGGCCTGCTCGACGGCAACGCATGCCATCGGCATCGCGCGCGATTACATCCGCGACGGCATCGTCGACATCGCCATCGCGGGCGCGTCTGAAAGCGTCATCAACTACGGCACGATGAAAGCCTGGCAGGCTCTGCACGTGCTCTCGCCCGAGGGCTGCTTCCCGTTTGCCAAGAAGCGCAACGGCACCGTGCTCGCCGAAGGCGCCGGCATCCTGGTCATGGAAAGCCTGGAACACGCCAAGGCGCGCGGCGCCAACATCCTCGCCGAGCTCATCGGCTATGGCATGTCGTCGGACAGCCAGGACATGGTGAAGCCGACGGTCGAAGGCCCAAGCGTTGCCATGAAGATGGCGCTCGACGACGCCGGCCTGAAGCCGACCGACATCGCCTACCTCAATGCCCACGGTACGGCGACGGCCGACAACGACATCAACGAGACGCGCGCCATCAAGGCCGTGTTCGGCGATCACGCCTACAAGCTTGCCGTTTCGTCGACCAAGTCGATGCATGGCCATCCGCTCGGCGCGGGCGGCGGCATCGAAGCGGTGGCGTGCATCAAGGCCATGCAAGAGGGCTGGGTGCCGCCGACCATCGGTCTCGACGAGCCGGGCGAAGGCTGCGATCTCGATTACGTGCCCAACGTCGGCCGCGCAATGGACGTCAAATACGCCATGTCGAACAGCTTCGCGTTCGGCGGCCTCAACGCCGTCATGGTGTTTGGCCCGCCGCCGGCCTGATGCTCCGGCGCCGCGCGCGGCGCTTTCAGAACACAGCAAGTCAAGTGACAACGGGCGGGCTTCGGTGCCGCCCGTTTTGCTTTTGCTGGCCGTGCTCACCCACAATCGTCGCGTTATCGATAGCGCGTATGCGGACGTCACGCGGCCTGGCGTGCAAGCGTGAAGGGCAAGCCGTTGTAACGTGTGAGCAAACGCCGCTGCACTTTAGCGGCACTTGAACATGGCCCCAGCAAATGACAAGGTGGGCGACCTGGCGGATGGAACCGGAGGCTCGGACATCCGTTTTAAAGCGCGGCGTTGGTTGAGGGCGAGGAACGTTCCATGCGCGAAGTCTTGATCCGATCGGGTCGCGTGAGCGTGCGTGCGCGCCTCCTCGACACGCCGACAGCAGAACGCATCTGGGCCGCGCTGCCAATTTATGGCTCGGCGCTGACGTGGGGCCGCGAGGTCTATTTCCAAACCGATTTCACAACCGACCGCGAGCCCAACGCCCGTGAAGTGATCAAGCCGGGCGAGATCGCATTCTGGCCGGATGGCGATGCGATCGCCATCGGCTTTGGCCCAACGCCGTTGTCGCGCTCGAAATGCGAGATCCGGTTTGCAAGCCCGTGCAACATCTGGGCGGAAGCGCTGGATGACGTGACGCAGTTCAAGTCCGTCCATGCGGGTGAAAGCATCGCCATCGTCGACGCCGCAAGCTGATCCGGTCGGCTTGCGGGTGTTCGCGCAATAGTTTTCGCGCAATTGTCAGAGCCACTGCAGCGAGGCGTGTGCGCCGCGCGTGGACGGCCTGCACCGGTAAGCTAACTGCCGCAACAACGATGCTCTTTATTTTCGGGACGGTCTCGGGGGAACGATACGCTGCAGGTTTCTGGCTTCGCCCGCTAGCTTGAAGGACTGATGGAAAAAGCGTTCAAGAAGCGCGAACATCGTATTAAGCTCCGCTGGTTTGGGTTTAAAACCGCGGTGAATAGCGGCGTGCGATGCTTCGATCATTATGTTCAAATTCTTCTGCTCATTTTGACCGATGTGTCCCTCATTCTTCAACGCCTCAACTTTCTCCGCGAACGAAAGTTTGGGATCAATTCCCAGTTTTGTAGCGGCCACATCGAAGGCAGTCCGAATGCCACTGGCAGCGAGAACCGTCAGATCGTGATCGACGGCCTCGTATAGGCCGTTGAACAAATCGAACAGGTCTCGATCTATTTCTCCGTAAAGCGAGAATAGCCAATCAGGGCGTTCGCGTTTTGTTGGCGTGGGAAAGTACGTGGTCGTAGGGATTGGCAGGCGATCCGGACCTTCGTCGGTGTCCTCTGAAAAAAGGTGCACGTGCTGATAATAGATTGCGCTACAGCCAGCGCATTCTAGAAGCCGATAAGAATCGCTAGTCCACAAGGCCTCTTCAGGGTGCTGCCACGACTTGCGTTTTTCGCCTATCACGATCGCTCGCCTGCTAGGGCCGCAATCGGGACAGTCAGCTCTAACCTCTTTATGATGTTTTTCTTCGGACATCGGCGGACCAAATAAGTGTTGTCATTTTGCGCAAAGTGGCGCGGTTCGATTTATTTCAGCTTCATATCGCAGCCGAAACTTCGCAAAACGTGCGCAAAAATCTGTGCGCTGATGAAGGCGAATGGCAGGGGCTAGAGCCAACTATCCCCTTACATCTCGGCGCACACACTTGAAGAATGGTGGGCCCGCCAGGATTCGAACCTGGAACCAGACGGTTATGAGCCGCCAGCTCTAACCATTGAGCTACGGGCCCGCGCGGTGCGGGAGCGCCCTCATAACAGAGTTCTTTCGCCTTCAAAACACTCTTTGGCCTTCATTTGTCCGCGAACGCGACGTATCCGGCGGCATGTCTCAAGCCCCGGAGCAGCCCCCATGATCGGATCTATGCGCGCCTCGTCATTCGCCACCCTCGCCATGTGCGCCGCCGTCGCCGGCGCGCTCGCCACGTCTGCAACGCCTGCCCGCTCGGAGGACAAAGCCATGGAACGCACGATCACGGTTTCAGCGACCGGCTCCGTCATGGCGGCACCCGACATGGCGCAGATGTCGGCCGGCGTTGCGAGCGATGCGCCGACCGCGCGTGAGGCGCTGGCCAAGAACACGGCGGCCATGAGCAAGGTCATCGCCGAACTGAAGGCGAAGGGCATCGAGGCAAAGGACATCCAGACCAGTCAGTTCCATGTCGAACCGGTCTACGTCTACGGCAAGGAAGGGCAGCCGCCGCGCGTCACCGGCTACCGCGTCAACAATCAGGTCAGCGTCAGGGTGCGTGATCTGGCGAAGTTCGGCGACGTGCTCGATCATCTGGTCGCCGTCGGCGCCAATCAGGTCAATGCCATGAGCTTCGATGTGTCGACTGCGGATGTGCTGAAGGACGAGGCGCGCAAGCTGGCAGTCGCCAATGCGCGCCGCCGCGCGGAACTTCTGGCGGCTGCGGCGGGCGCGGAACTCGGTGCCGTGATGCAGATTGCGGAGGATGCGGCGGTGTTTCAGCCGGTGCGCAAGTTTTCCGCGCGCGCGGCGATGGCGGAAGGCGCGCCAGTGCCGGTCGAGGCTGGCGAGAGCGAACTTGAAGCGCGCGTCACGGTGACTTGGGCGTTAAAGTGAGCGGCGTTGAAGTGAGCAGCGTTGAAGTGAGCAAGGCTCGAGTGAGTGGCGTTGAAGTGCGCGCCGCGCGCGTTCCGCAATACCGAACTGCGCGCGCCTGAATGGGCGCGTGCTATCGGGCACTTTCTAGATGAGGCTCACCGTCTCGACGGCCACACGCGCTGAGGGCGCGCCCGGCTGCAACGACCAATCGCGATAATTGCGCATCTCGCCGCTCTCGCGCACGCGCGCCAAGCGCTCGAGATCGATGGTGCCCGTCACCCACTGCGCCGCGTTGAGCACGCCTTCGGCGATGACGCCGGTATCGGAGATGCCGTGCTCGGAGGGAACATAGATGCCCGCGGCGCCGGCGTTGTAATCGACCGCTGGCGACCAGGGTGCATCGCCGACCGTCGGGCTCTGTACCGTTGCGATGGTGTTTTCCAGCGCGCGCGCCAGCGATCCGGTGCGGACGCGGTGATACCCCGAGACGCGTTCGGTGCATGACGGCACGAGCACGACGTCAGCGCCGGCTTCGGCCATGGCGCGGACCAGCAGCGGGAATTCGCTATCGTAGCAAATGGCGATGCCGAATGTGCCGATGGCGGTTTCAAAGACGCGCACGGGACCGCCGGCGGAAATGCCCCAGTCACGCTCGAACGGCGTCATGACCAGCTTTTCCTGTTCGCCGATCTGGCCCGAAGGCGTGACGAGTTGCGCCGCGTTGACGAAGCGTCCATCGGATTTGAGCACCGGTCCGGAGCCGACCAGAATGTGGACCTTGTGACGGCGCGCGAGATCGGCGTGGAGCGCGACGCGGGCGGCGGCAAGCTCGGCAACCTTGGTCAACGTGATCTTGAGATCGCTGTAGACGTCGGGACCGAAGGCGGCGGCCTGTTCGATCGCCGCATACTCGGGAAAGATCAGCAGCTCGGCGCCGGTCGCAGCCCCGCTTTTGACCCACAGCGCGATTTTCTCTTCCCACTCGGACAGCGACTTCGGTTCGCCGATGGGGTATTGCGCGCTCGAGACGGTGAGCGTGCGTGCGGGCGATGCCGGGGCGGCCATGTCAGAGCGCTTTCATCCAGAACTGCATGTGATGCACGGTCTCGACCTGCTGGTCGATGTCCTTCCAGTCATAGGTGGCGACGATGCCGTCGATCGGTGCGTAGCCGCGCTTGCGCCAGAAGGGATCGAGCGGCGCGTAGTCGGCGGGTTTCAAGGGGTGATCGTCAGGCCTGACAACGCGGCAGAACGTTGAATGCGTGAAGCCGCCGAGCTTTCTCGCGTGGCCTTCGCGGCCGTCGAAGAAGGCGTGGCCGAGGCCGTAACCGCGATGGCTTTTGAGCAGCACGCTCTCGCCGCAGTAGAAGATTTTGGAAATGTCGTACCCGGCCTTGCGGAACGGTTCGCCGAATTCGTCGGCGTGCTCGATCATAGGCGCGCCGGTTGATGCGCCGACAATCTGGTCGCCATCGCGCGCGACGATCACCACCGCGCCAGGCGCGGCGGCGAACTTCGCGAGATAGGCTTCCTCATAGCTGAGCGTGCCGTCGTAGAGGTAGGGCCAGTCGCGGAACACAACCATCCGCAGATGCGCGAGCGCCGGCAGAATGGCCAGGATGTCCGCGCCGGTGACAGCGCGCACATCCAATGTTTTCTTCGAGGACGCACTGGCGCTTTTGTCTGCGCCTGTCCCGGTGGATGTCGGGCGATCCGTCATGCTGCTGCCGTCCTCGACGTTGCGTTGCGTGCGGCCGCTTCAGCCGACGACCTGCGTGATCCAATCGGTCAGATTGTAGTACGTCGTGACGCGCGTGATCTTGCCGTCGCGGATGGCAAAGAAGGTGCCGGCGGGCAGCACGTATTTTTGCCCCGTGGCCGGCGGCAGGCCTTCGTCGGTGTTCTTGTACGTGCCATGCACGTTGAACTCGGCGCTGGCGCGCGTGCCATCGCGCGAGACCATGACGGCGATGTCCTTCAGCTCTTCCTTGTAGTGGTGATCCATGCGGGCATTGAAGGCGCGGAACTTGTCCTTGCCCTGGCGGCGCTCGCCTTGGTTGACGTCGTGGATCACGTCTTCGCTCAGAAATGCGATCATGCCTTCGCTGTCGCCACGGTTGAAGGCGGCGTAATAATCGCGGATCAGCGCGGCGGTGGCTGTGCGGGCGGCGCTTTCGGCGGGCGTCTCGGTCATGGCGGGCTCCGGTTGGGACAAGCGCGGGGCGCATATGCCCCGGCGGCTGGATCGGCTTCTAGCAGGCAACCGCTGCGCCTTCCAACCCTTGCGCGCACCGGTTGTACGCGACAGTCGGTCGCCTGACGGTGATCTGGCGCAAGCCGAGGCCCGGGCCTGGCTTGGG
>JBOFCQ010000079.1:0-11475 GCA_051646145.1 Hyphomicrobium sp. | reverse complement strand
TCCGAGATCTCGGATGCGGCCTTTCTGTTGTCCTCACGGCATGCCCCGCTGACGCGCGGCGGCGCAGCGGCGCTTATCTCTCAAAGCGCTTGAACTTGATGCGGTGGGGTTCGACGGCCTGGTCGCCGAGGCGGCGCTTCTTGTCTTCTTCGTAGTCGGCGAAGTTGCCCTCGAACCATTCGACATGGCTGTCGCCTTCGAAGGCCAGGATGTGGGTCGCCAGGCGATCGAGGAAGAAGCGGTCATGCGAGATGACCACGGCGCAGCCGGGGAAATCCTCGAGCGCGGATTCCAGCGCCGACAGCGTTTCGGTATCGAGATCGTTGGTCGGTTCGTCGAGCAGCAGCAGATTGCCGCCTTCCTTGAGAAGCTTGGCGAGATGCACGCGGTTGCGCTCGCCGCCCGACAGCAGCCCAACCTTCTTCTGCTGATCGGCGCCCTTGAAATTGAACCAGCCGCAATAGGCGCGGCTTGGCACTTCCTTCTTGCCGCCAAGCAGGATCTGGTCGTTGCCGCCTGAAATTTCCTCCCACACCGTCTTCTTGTCGTCGAGGTGTCCGCGACTCTGGTCGACATAGGAGATCTTGACGGTATCGCCGAGGCGGATCTTGCCGGCGTCGGGTGCTTCGGCACCGGTCAGCATCTTGAACAACGTCGTCTTGCCTGCGCCGTTCGGACCGATGACGCCGACGATACCGCCCGGCGGCAGCTTGAACGACAGATCGTCGATGAGCAGGCGATCGCCGAAGGCTTTGGTCAGCCCCTCGGCCTCGATCACGACGCCGCCGAGACGCGGACCGGTCGCGATCTGGATGGAGGCCTTCGACACTTCCTCGCGGCCGGCGTCCTCCACCATCTTTTCGTAAGCCGTGATGCGCGCCTTGGATTTGGCCTGGCGCGCCTTGGGCGAGGCGCGGATCCACTCCAATTCGCGCGACAGCGCCTTCTGCTTGCTTTCCTCTTGCGACTTTTCCGTCGCCTCGCGCTTGGCCTTCTGTTCGAGCCAGCTCGAATAGTTACCCTTGTAGGGCACGCCCTGGCCGCGATCGAGTTCAAGCGTCCATTCGGTGATGTTGTCGAGGAAGTAGCGGTCGTGGGTGACGAGGATCACGCAACCCGCATACTCCTTGAGGAAGCGCTCGAGCCACGCGACGCTTTCCGCGTCGAGATGGTTCGTCGGTTCGTCGAGCAGCAGGATGTCGGGCTTCGACAGCAACAAGCGCGTCAGCGCCACGCGGCGCTTTTCGCCACCCGACAGCTTGTCGACGCTGGCGTCGCCCGGCGGTGATCTCAGTGCGTCGAGCGCCTGCTCGACTTGCGCGTCGAGATCCCAAAGGTTCAGCGCGTCGATCTGATCCTGCAACGCCGTCATCTCGTCGGCGGTCTCTTCCGTGTAGTTGGCCGCAATCTCGTTGTAGCGATCGAGGATGGCCTTCTTTTCGGCAACGCCTTCCATGGCATTTTCGAGAACCGTCTTGTTGGGATCGAGTTCGGGCTCCTGCGGCAGGTAACCGACCTTGATGCCGTCGGCGGGCCGCGCCTCTCCGAGGAAATCATCGACCGAACCGGCCATGACCTTCAGCAGTGTTGATTTGCCGGCGCCGTTGAGACCGACGACGCCGATCTTGGCGCCGGGCAGGAACGACAGCGAGATATCCTTGAGAACGGTCTTCCCGCCGGGATAAGTCTTCGACAACTTGTGCATGTGGTAGACGTACTGGTGGGCTGCGGCCATCGTGGCGCTTCTCCGCGTTCGAGGTATCGGGATTTGAAGCGTCTTCTAGCCGAAAGGTGGCGGATGCTCAATTGGGCGAATTGGCCCTCGAACCGCACGCGACGCGCCGCTCCAGCGCCCTTGACGACAGGAGACCGAGAATGCCCGACAAAGCCCACGGCGAACACAGGCCCCACGTCGACAGCGCCGTCTGCGCCTTGACCGGCCGCTCGACCGCGCGCGCGGATTTGATCAATATCGATACGGTCAGGCCAAGCCTCGCCACCCGCATCCGCAAGGATCATCCAAACCTCACGCCCGGAAGTCTGATCTCGCTCACGGAGCTGGCACGATATCGCTCGCTCTATGTGAAGGATCTGCTCGCCGCCGAGAGTGGTGAATTGAGCGACATCGACCATCAGGTGGCCGAAAGCCTAGCCAAGCAGGAAACGCTGTCGCAGAACATCGAAGCTGGCTACGCTGAAGCCCGCACGACGGGTGAGCATCTCTCCGATCTCCTGGCGCGCTTCGGCGGAAGCTGGACGTTCCTCATCGTCTTTTCCGCCTTTCTGGCGGCATGGATGCTGTTCAACGCCAAGCGCGGCGGCGAGGCGTTCGATCCCTACCCGTTCATCCTGCTCAATCTCATTCTATCAACCATCGCGGCCATGCAGGCCCCCATCATCATGATGAGCCAGCGCCGGCAGGAAGCGAAGGATCGCTTGCGCTCGCTCAACGACTATCGCGTCAACCTCAAGGCCGAGCTTGAAATCCGCCACCTGCACGAAAAGATCGATCACCTGATCAACAACCAATGGCAACGCCTGGCCGAGATCCAGCAGTTGCAGCTCGAAACGATGGCCGAAAAGCACAAGTGACGGGCGGCGGCGCTACCAGGTCGGATTGCTGACGCCGGTGAAGAAGAAGACGCCGAGCCCGATCGTAAAGATCAGCCAGCCCCATAGCGTGTGTTCCAGCCACACAGCCGCGAACGATTGCGTGCGCGCATAGCGCCACGCGAACAGCGCCCCGCCGAGCGCCGACAGGCCGACCGCAATCCAGTTGCGAAACAGCGCGTGCGCAAGGCCGAACAGGATGCCGCTGACGACGATGAGCACCAGCTTGCGCGAGAACAGCGGCCCATAGCGGTGGAAGAAGAAAACGCGGTAGACGAACTCCTGCGCCAGGACCGACGTGAACGGATAGAGCAGCATGATCTTCATCCAGCGTGTCGGTCGCGACAGCGGCAGGGCCATGAACCGATCGGGCATCAGCGTCCAGACGACGAGCGCCATCATGATGCCGCCGACGGCGAAGCACGTCACGATGGACCGGACCGTTTCGGCGTCGAGCGTGCGTCTCAGTTCGGGCGCGAAATGATAGCTCGGGTCGAGAAACAGCAGCGCCAGCATCAAGGCGAGCACCGGCCCGAGCGCATAGAACATCGGCACGCCGTAGTCGTACACGGCGATGCGCATGGCCAACGGCGCGATGACGAACAGAACGACGATCTCGGCCATCAACTGCATCCGGCGCGCGGGCGGCGGGTTCGCAATGTGATGCGGCCGCGGCGCCGATCCGGCGGCGGCGAAGGTCGCAGGTGTCGCTAAAGTGCGGGGCGTTGCGTTCGATGGCCTCATGCGCGCATCAGCCCTGCGCGCCCTTGGGTGCCGGCTCAGACTGCAACGCCTGCCAGCGCCGTCCGATCTCATCGGCAATCACGCGCGCGCTGTCGAGCGGCGTGTACGTCCACTGATCCGTGACGCGGCTTTTATCGGTCCATGGCCGCGTGATGCCGTTTGTCGCGAGCGCTGCGTGATAGCGCGCGAACTTGGCGCTACCGCCCGAGGGGTGAAAGATGTGGATCGGCTTTCCGGTGGCCGCCGCTTCGCCCGCCATGTTGACGCTGTCGGCGGTGACGAGGAACGCGTCGGCCTGCGCGAGGAAATCCGGATAGGGATTGTCGCCCGTGCCCGCGTACATCAGGCGTGGCGCGGTGCGCGTTGCGGCCTCGATATCGGCGATGAGGCTTGCCGGTGTCCTTCGCGACGACGTGATGAGCAGCGACGCGCCCTCGGCGCTAAGCGACGCCAGCGCCGCAACGAGCCGTTGGCAGGCGGCCGCGTCGTAGGTGAAATCGCCGTTCGGGCCGCCGACGAGAACAGCAACGCGTGGGCGTGCCAGCGCGGCAATCGCTGGCGGACACGCGGCCCGCAGCGCCGCAAGCCGCGATGGGTGATAGAGGTGTGGCGCGGTCAACGTGGTCATGACGTTCGCCCCGCGCCGGCGATCATGCTCGGGCACCCAGAAGAGATCGGCGGCACGGCCCCAAATCTTGGGATCGAGCAGGATGACCGTGAACGTCGCGGCGCCCGCATGGCGCTTCAGGGCACGGATGTAGGGGATCGTCGTGCGGCCGATGGCGAGCGCCACGTCCGGCCACGGTGCCGCCAGCGGTGACCCGGGCCGGCCAACGCGGTCCGATGACGGAATGAGGCCCCAAGGCGCCGTCAGCCGCGCGAGGCCGCTTGGCGCGACACGCTTGATCTCCGCATGGACGCCAAGCGCTTCGGCGACGCCCCGGCACTGGATCTCGTGCCCGGCTTTTCCGTCCGAGAATATCCAAGCCGTGCGGCCGGCAAGCGGCCGGTCTCGCGGTGCGCTGCGTTCGGGAGCGTTCGTCGTCATGGCACCGTTTTGACGGGCCGCGAGCGATCTGTCGACCCCGACTGCGCGGGCGACCAGCGCAACAAGCGGAATATTTCACATCATGGCGCATTGCTGATATTACCTGAGATGCGGCAACCGCGGACAGACCCATGGCCATTGAACTCGACGTGCTGGACTGGCGCATCCTCAAGGAGCTGCAAGCCGACGGCCGCATCACCAATATCGCGCTCGCGACCAAGATCGGCCTTTCCGCGCCGCCATGCTTGAGGCGCGTGCGAGCGCTGGAAGAAGCCGGCCTCATCGGCGGCTATGCCGCGCTCGTCGATGAAGAGGCGCTCGGCTTTACGTTGACCGCGTTTGCGATGGTGCGCCTGCATAACCAGTCGGAAGCGGATCTGCGCGCCTTCGAGAACCGGCTGATCGGCTGGCCAATCGTGCGCGAGGCGCACATGCTGTCGGGCGAAAGCGATTACATGCTGCGCTGCGTGGCGCGCGACCTGACATCCTTTCAGGCCTTCGTGCTCGAAGATCTGACGGCCGCGCCCAATGTGGCGAGCGTCAAAACCTATCTGACCATCCGGCGCGCCAAGCGCGAACCCGGCGTGCCGATTTCCGCCAACGAAGGCGGCGGCCGCTAACGGCAAATGCCATTTGGCAGCCGTCAACGCGTGCTGACTGCACAGCGACCGGCTGATGGCTCAGCCGGTCGGAGAAATTGCAGCGATGCCTGGAAAGTTATCTGGAAATCGGCCGGACGCAGGCGCAACGCGCCGCGTCACTTCCACTCGATCTTCAAGACCTGGAACGAGCGCGAGCCCTTCGGCGTCGTCACTTCGACGCTTTCGCCCTTCGTCTTGCCGATGAGCGCGCGCGCAATCGGCGAGGAAATTGAAATCTTGCCATCGCGCAGATTGGCTTCCACGTCGCCGACGATGGTGTACTTCACCTTGTCGCCCGTATCCTCGTCTTCGAGGTGTACGGTGGCGCCGAATTTGATCGTTTCGCCCGATAGCCTGGACGTATCGATCACTTCCGCGCGTGAGATCTTGTCTTCGAGTTCGGCGACGCGCGCTTCGTTCAGGCCCTGCTGTTCCTTGGCGGCATGATATTCGGCATTTTCCGACAGATCGCCGTGGGCGCGCGCTTCTGAGATCGCCGCGATGATGCGCGGACGTTCGACGGCTTTGAGACGCTGCAATTCGACTTCAAGGTTCTGGAAGCCCGCGATCGTCATCGGCACTCGTTCCATCGTCATCTCCAACGTCTTCTTCAAAGCCCGCGCGCCGGGCGCGGTCCCTCACTGCGACGCATCACTACGCGAGGATTGGTGGAACCCCGGCGCGGTATGAACCCGCCAGGGGAAGATTAACCCCGACCGCCGCGTCAGGCCAGTGGCGCCCCCGCGTGCGGCGTGCCGTTTCGGCCGCTAACGCGAAGAGCCAAACGCACAGCCGCCATCACGGTCGCAGCATGCCGAAATGCGATCGTCAGCCTTCGGCGAAGCCCTGCAGCGGAGCCACCTGCATCGGGCCGGATTTCAAGGCCTTGATGGCCCGCGTGACAGCCGCGGCTCCGGCTAAAGTTGTATAATAGGGCACATGGTGAAGCAAGGCCGTGCGGCGGATGTCCTTGCTATCTGACAGCGCTTTGGCGCCTTCAGTTGTATTGAAAACAAGCTGGACGCCGCCGTTCTTAATGGCGTCGACGACATGCGGCCGGCCTTCGAGAACCTTGTTGATGGTCTCGCAGGCGATGCCGTTGCTTTCGAGGAAACGCTTGGTGCCGCGCGTGGCGATGATCTTGAAGCCCATCGCCGCCAGATCCTGCACCGGCGCCACGATGCGCGCCTTGTCGTTCTCCTTGACCGAGACAAACACGGTGCCGGCAAGCGGCACTTTTTGCCCGGCGCCGATCTGGCTTTTTGCGAAGGCCATGGCGAAGTCGCGGTCGATGCCCATCACTTCGCCCGTCGAGCGCATCTCGGGTCCGAGCACCGGGTCAACGCCGAGGAAGCGCGCGAACGGGAATACCGCTTCCTTGACGGCGATGTGATCGATGCGCGGCATCTTCAGGCCGAACGACGCAAGCGGCTTGCCGGCCATCACCTGCGCTGCGATCGAGGCGATCGGCAGGCCGATCACCTTGGCGACGAAGGGCACCGTGCGCGAAGCGCGCGGATTGACTTCGAGGATGTAGACCTGGCCATCCTTGATGGCGAACTGCACGTTCATCAGGCCGACGACGTTGAGCGCCAGGGCCAGCGCGCGCGCCTGACGTTCGAGTTCGGCGATGACGTCGGCTGACAGCGAATAGGGCGGCAGAGAACAGGCGCTGTCGCCGGAATGAATGCCGGCTTCCTCGATGTGCTCCATGATGCCGGCAACGAACGTATCGCGCCCATCCGAGAGGCAATCGACGTCGACTTCAACAGCGTCGGTCAGATACCGGTCGATGAGCAGCGGGCGCTTGTCCGACACGATGAGTTCCGACGGACTGTTCAGCGTCGCCGAAAGGTGGGCCACGTAGCGGTCGATGCCAGCGCCGTCGTGCAGGATTTCCATGGCGCGGCCGCCGAGCACGTAGGACGGGCGGATGACGATCGGATAGCCGATGCCGTCAGCAACGGCGCGCGCTTCGCCGGGCGAGCGGGCGATGCCGCTGTCGGGCTGCTTCAGGCCGAGGCGTTCGATGAGCGCCTTGAACCGGTCGCGGTCTTCCGCGAGGTCGATGGCGTCGGGCGACGTGCCGAGAATGGCGACTCCGGCGGCTTCGAGCGCGGCGGCAAGCTTCAGCGGCGTCTGCCCGCCGAACTGCACGATGACGCCCTTCACCTTGCCGTTGGTGTTCTCGACGCGAATGATTTCGAGCACGTCTTCCGCCGTCAGCGGTTCAAAGAACAGGCGGTCGGAGGTGTCGTAGTCGGTCGAGACGGTTTCGGGGTTGCAGTTGACCATGATCGTCTCGAAGCCGGCAGCGGTCAGCGAGAAGCAGGCATGGCAGCAGCAGTAGTCGAACTCGATGCCCTGCCCGATGCGGTTGGGACCGCCGCCGAGAATGACGATCTTGTCGCGCGCCGACGGCTGCGCTTCACAGGTGGCGACGCTGGCGACGCCGTCGTCGCTCTGCACGAGACCCGTTTCATAGGTCGAATACATGTAGGCGGTGGGGGACGCGAATTCCGCCGCGCACGTATCGATGCGCTTATAGACCGGCAGCACGCCGAGCCCGTGGCGCGCCGACCTGACATCGGCCTCGCTGACCTTGGCGAGACGGGCAAGACGCGCGTCGGAAAAGCCCATGGCCTTCAGCGCCGTCAACTGGCCCTTGGATTTCGGCAGGCCGTGCGCAATGACACGCGCTTCCGTGTCGATGATGTCCTTGATCTGCGCCAGGAACCACGGATCGATCTTGGAAAACTGGTGCACTTCGTCGATCGAGAACCCATGCCGGAAGGCTTGGCCGACTTTCAGCAACCGGTCATACGTCGGCCGCGAAACGGCGGCCCGGACCACGTTCTTGTCGTCGCCCTGGCCCAGCCCTTCCAGAAACACGTCGTCGAAGCCCGAAAGCCCGGTCTCCATCGAACGCAGCGCCTTCTGCAGGCTTTCCGCGAACGTACGGCCGATGGCCATCGCTTCGCCGACCGATTTCATCGACGTCGTCAGTGTCGTGTCGGCGCCGACGAACTTCTCGAACGCGAAGCGCGGAATTTTAGTGACGACGTAATCGATCGTCGGTTCGAAGGACGCCGGTGTTGCGCCGCCCGTGATATCGTTTTCAAGTTCATCGAGCGTGTAGCCGACGGCGAGCTTGGCCGCGACCTTGGCGATCGGAAAGCCGGTGGCCTTGGAGGCAAGCGCCGACGAGCGCGACACGCGCGGGTTCATTTCGATGACGACCAGGCGACCGTCGGCCGGATTGACGGCGAACTGCACGTTCGATCCGCCAGTCTCGACGCCGATCTCGCGCAAGACCGCGATCGAGGCGTCGCGCATGATCTGGTATTCTTTGTCTGTCAGCGTCAGTGCCGGCGCGACGGTGATGCTGTCGCCGGTGTGCACGCCCATCGGATCGATGTTCTCGATCGAGCAGATGATGATGCAGTTGTCCGCCTTGTCGCGAACCACTTCCATCTCGAATTCTTTCCAGCCGAGAACGCTTTCCTCGACCAGCACCTGCGACGTTGGCGAGGCATCGAGGCCGCGCTCGATGATCTCGAAAAATTCCTCGCGGTTGTAGGCAATGCCGCCGCCTGTTCCGCCGAGCGTGAACGAGGGACGGATGATCGCCGGCAAGCCGACGAATTCGACGGCCGCGGCTGCTTCCTCACGCGTGTGCGCCATCATCGAGCGCGGCGTCTCAAGGCCGATCTTCTTCATCGCCTCGCGGAACAGCAGGCGGTCTTCCGCCTTGTCGATGGCTTCAGCGTTGGCGCCAATCAGTTCGACGCCGAGCGCGGCGAGGATGCCCTGCTTGTGCAGCGCCAGCGCCGTGTTGAGCGCGGTCTGTCCGCCCATCGTCGGCAGGATCGCATCCGGGCGCTCCTTGGCGATGATCTTGGCGACGATTTCCGGCGTGATCGGCTCGACATAGGTCGCGTCAGCCAGATCCGGATCGGTCATGATCGTCGCCGGATTGGAATTGACGAGCACGATGCGATAGCCCTCGGCCTTGAGCGCCTTGCAGGCTTGCGTACCCGAATAATCGAACTCGCACGCTTGCCCGATGACGATGGGGCCCGCGCCGATGATGAGGATCGTTTTGATGTCTGTGCGTTTTGGCATGGCAGGGGGGTTCTATTGGAGCGGGGTGCGTTTGGCTATAGGCGCGTGCAAAGGAAGCGGGGACGCAGGGTCAAACGATTCCCCGCAACCTCTAATGGTCTTGCGTGGCAAAGACATTTCACTTCTCGCCGCACCCGCGTTTCTGCGGGCGGGCAATGGCCCCGACCAGCACGGAAAGACAGCTCGGCGTGCCGCGTCTCAGCCCGTCGGCATCTGGGGAAAGTGGGGAATGGCCGGATTGTCGGCAGCCCAGGCCGGACGGCGGCTGTCGTAAACCACGAATTGCGGCGCGATGCCGGTCGAATCATCGAGCGTGCCGGCCCGCAGCAGCACCAAGCCGTCGAATGTGGGGGTTGTCATATACAGGCTCGACCCGCAGTTCGGGCAGAAATACGTGGTGACCGGTTTGCCGCTGTCGGCGGTGTAGGTATAGCTTTTGAGGTCACCCGTCAGTTTGAGATCGCCGGCCGCGTGCACGACGGCGGTCATGGCGCCGGCACCGGTTGATTTCTGGCACATCAGGCAATGGCAGGTGGCCACCGCCTTGCTCTCTTTGGGCACCGAGTAGTGAACCTTGCCGCACTGGCATGAACCCGTCCGCGTCTCGCCGGCCATCGTTCGCTCCCACAGACTTTGTTTTTCACTGTCGCTCGCCCTTGTTATGCCCGTGACGCACTGCGGGCGCTAGTGTCGGCGTCGCATCTGGTCACGCGCAAAAGTACGACCAAGGCCCAGTCTTGCTGGCGCTTGCGATCGTTCGCCTTCTATGGCGGGATAGGCGGCAAAGGCAGGCACGGTCGCCGCATGCGCCGACGTGGCGGCACGGCCATCGCAATTGTGGGAGAACAACCATGCGGAGAGCGCTCGTTTCGGCTTTGCCCATCGCGGCACTGCTTTTCGCTGCGGCAAGCCCAACGGGCGCGGAACCGGCGGCGGATTATGTCTGCTCGATCGATACCTGCAAATCGCTGAGCCTTGACACAGCGCCTGCCGCCTTCGACGCCACCGCCCGCCTCGACTGGTCGTCGAGCCAGATCTGGAACTACATCGAGGAAATTCTGCAGGTTGCCGGTCTCGCCCCCAATTTCGAACTGATCGAGACGGACAAGGTTGGCAACGCGGCCGCCATGGTGCGCGAGAACAAGCGCATCCTGGCCTATAATCCAACGTGGGTCGCCAGCATCGGCAAATCCGAGCGCTGGAAGATGTACGGCCTGCTGTCGCACGAACTCGGCCACCACCTGCAAGGCCATACGCTGCTGCCGGGCGGCTCTCAGCCGCCGATCGAACTTGAAGCCGACCGCTATGCCGGCTTCGTTCTGGCCCGCCTTGGCGCCAATTCCACCGAGGCCATTTCGCTTTGGCAGACGCTTTCGGAACGCGGCTCCGACACCCACCCGGCACGCGCCGACCGTGTCGCCAAGGTACGCGAGGGCTGGACGGCCGGCGGCGGCCGCGAAAGCGCGGCGCGCCCCAAAGCGCCCGAGGAAGCAGAAGACTATCTCTTCGCCGACAGCGACCGGCGCCGCCTCAGCGAACGCGACATCGCCGACATGCCGCCCGCCATGCTGCGCGTCGCCCGCAACGAGATCTTCGCGCGCCACGGCTTCGTGTTCAAAAGCCCCGATCTCACCGAATACTTTTCAAAGAAGCGCTGGTATCAGCCGATCAGCCGCGACGTGAAGCTCAGCGCCGTTGAAACCGCGAACGTCAATTTCCTGAAGCAGCGAGAGGACAGCGCCGGCGGGGAAGCCATCGCCTCGGGATTCCTTTTGCCGCAATCGGCAACCCAGCGCCTGAGCGTCGCCGAATTGCGCGGGCTTTCGGGCAAGGATCTGGCCATTGCGCGCAACGAGATTTATGCGCGTCGCGGCTACATTTTCAATGACAAGCGCCTGGATGCCTACTTCCGCTCAAAGCCCTGGTATCAGCCGCGCTCGCGCAATGTGAAACTGTCGGCGCGCGAGCAGGAGAACGTCGACCTGATCCGCAGCCGCGAATAGCGCCGGCGAGTTGGGACGCGGCGCTTTCGCCGAAACCGATGGTTGGCTGCGGCTTACTTCGGAGCCGGACCGGGGTTGGCGGGCGGCTCGATCTTGAGGTCGATCGGATAGCTGTAGCTGGTCTTGAAGAACGGCTTTTCTTCGCGCCCGGCAGACACCAGCGCGTTGCGCACCGGCAGGCCCGTCGTCGCGTCGATGTAGAACATGCGAAACGCTTCGTTCTTCGGGCCATCTGAATCTTTTGGCTGTTCGTGTTCGAGCTTGTAGCTGAACACCTCTTTGCCATCGAGTGTGACCTTGCCCC
>JBOFCQ010000076.1:0-26815 GCA_051646145.1 Hyphomicrobium sp. | reverse complement strand
GAGCAGAAGGAGCGCCACCAGGGCGGCAACAAGTGGATCGGCACGGGCGGCACGTCTCCCTATGGCGCCTACGGCTACAATCCGGCGGGCGTGCGCATCGGGCAGAAGGAAAGCCGGCACCGCCGCGCCATCAAAGTGTGGGACAAGCGCGAGTTCAAGGATCTGGCCGGCGACGCCGAGATCGGCACGCGCACCATCAAGATCGCGCTGCGCAAGCTGCGCCAGTTCGCGCGCACCGGTACACCGTCCGAACTCGACCTGCAGTCCACCATTCGCGGTACGGCGCACAAAGGCTATCTCGACCTGCACATGCGGCCCGAGCGGCACAACACCGTCAAGATCCTCATGTTCTTCGACAACGGCGGATCGATGGACGATCACGTCCGCGACGTGGAGGAATTGTTCACGGCCGCGCGCGCCGAATTCAAGCATCTGGAATTCTACTACTTCCACAACTGCCTCTATGAGAGCGTGTGGAAAGACAACGCGCGGCGCTGGACCGATCAGACGCCGACCTGGCAGGTGCTGAACACCTACCCGCACGACTACAAGGTGATCTTCGTCGGAGATGCCTCGATGAGCCCCTATGAAATTACGGTGCCGGGCGGGTCTGTCGAGCACATGAACGAAGAACCGGGCGCCGTATGGCTGCAGCGCGTCGCCAACATCTATCCGCACGCCGTGTGGCTCAATCCGGTGGCGGAAAAGCACTGGGATTGGACGCCGTCGATCGGCCTCGTCAAGCGCCTGCTCAATGGGCGCATGTATCCCCTGACGCTCGACGGCCTCGACCGCGCGATCAAAGAGCTTATGCGCTAGCTGAGGCGAACCGGCGAAAACGAGAGCGCGGATCGCCCCGGCACCGGACATAAGTGTCGGTATGGCCGTGAGCTTGGCCGGTCACGCTCAGCGTTAAGCACGCGGCTATCCAAAGGCCGCTCACCTCAGCCCGGTTGACGTTGGCGCGGGGTTGGATAATCGTGGCGCCAAATTCGGCTCCGACCGTCCATCGAAGGATCGATACGGCATGTTGCGCATCTCTCGGGCATGGCTCCTGGCGCCGCCCCTCGCACTGGCGCTCGGCGGATGCTCCAGCAATCCGCTGACGACAGGGTCGCTGTTTGGCGGTAGCAACGCTGCGGCCCCGGTCGCCGCCCCGCAGGTTCAGAACGATCCAGTCTCGCGCGCCATGCAGGTCGGCACGACGGCCGCGCGCGCGCAAAAGTGCGGCTTCTATTTCGATCCCGTGAAATTGCGCACGCAGTTCCTGGCGGCCGAAAGCGCCCAGTCACCCGACACCGCCACGCTCGATAAAGTCGCCCAGGTTTACGATACGTCGTATCGCGGCTTGTCGCGTGCCGTGTCCGGACAGGGCGAAGGATATTGCAGCGGTGGTAAGGTGGCGCAGATCAAGGACGCGCTGACCCGCCATCTCGCTGGCGATTACACGCCGAGCCCACCGGCGCCACCGCCGCCGCAGGACGAGGGTCTGTTCGGCAACCTCGGCTCGTCGTCGTCATCGTCGACCGGCGTCAGCAGCGCCATGCAGCGTCACCCCGACGAGTGGTGACGGACGCCGCGCTGCACCCTTAACGTTCACGCAATCGCGCGCATCGCTCTGACGACGCCTCTACGGCGCTGCGTCACGCCTTCGCGCGCTGTCTCATTTTGACAGGCAGCAAGGGTGACACCGCGCGCGCCATTTCCGAATAGAGACAGCACGGCGCTCCCGCGGGCCTGTTAACCATCGCCCTTGCGCTCGTCAGCGCCGAGAAGCGCCGATTTCAGCCCCTCGAACGGCGCCGCGGTGCGTGCAGGGGCAAATCGTAACCATGGCACATCTATTGCTCCTCAGCGGCGAAGGATCGCGCCCCGGGCGTGACCTCACGCAGGTCTGAACAGGATTTGGCCATGACAACGGCGTCGACATTTTTCACATCCGGACATTTTGCAATGCATGACCCGGTGGTGTCCATTTCAGCGCCAGTGCGAGACGCAACACTCGGGGTCACCTTTGACATCATCACCGATCGCGCGAGCTTCGATGCGCTCGAGACCGAATGGAACGATCTGTTCGATCGCGCCGGCCGCTCAACGCAGGTCTTCCAGACGTTCAACTGGAACTGGCACTGGGCCAACCACTATCTCGGTTCGTCGCCGAACGGCATTCCGGGCGTCGAACTGAGCGTCATCACGGGCCGCCGCGATGGCCGCCTGATCATGGTGTGGCCGCTCGTCAAGGAACGCGTGCGCGGCATCACGCAGATCTTCTGGATGGGCGAACCCGTCAGCCAGTATGGCGATGTCGTCATCGATTCCATCCCTGACAGCCTCGACGTCATGCGCGCGGCCTGGCAGCATCTCTCGCGCAACGCCCGCGCCGACGTGATGCGCTTGCGCCGCGTCCGCGCCGATGCGACCGTCGCCCCCTTGATGAGCGAAATTAACGCCCATCTGACCGCGACCGCGCTTGCACCCTTTCTCGATCTCGGCAGCGCGCCGGATTTCCAGACCTATGAGCAGCGCTACACGCCGCACAGCCGCCGCAACCGCCGCCGCCTTGCACGACGCCTCGAGGAAAAAGGCGCGATGGTCTTTGAACGCCACAAGGGCGGCGCGGAAGCCGGACGTCTCGCCGTCGAAGCGCTGGCTTTGAAAAACCGCTGGCTGGAAGACCGCGGCCTCATCTCGCACGCCGTCTCCGACCCGCGCATGGCGCGCTTCTTCGCCGATGCGGCCGAAGGCGCTACACGCTCGACGAACTGCGTCGTCGCGGCATTGACGTCCAATGGCGAACCGGCGGCACTCGAAGTCTCGTTCACGTGCAAGGGCCGGCTTGCCATGCACGTCATCGTCTTCAATCTCAAATACGAAAAAGCAGGCGCCGGCGTCATCCTGCTCGAACAGAGCCTGCGCGACGGGTTCGCCGATGGCCTCGACACGTATGACATGCTGGCGCCCGGCGACAGCTACAAACTGACCTGGTCGGATGCGACGGTTGAGGTTCAGGACTGGAGCGTGCCGCTATCGATCGCGGGGCGCGCCTATGGCCGCATTTATCTCGGCCTGCTGCGCCCGCGCATGAAGGCTATGATCTCGGCCATGCCGCAAGTCGTGCGCCGCGTCGTCAGCGCCGGGTACACGCTCATCGCCACGTCGTCGGTCATCGACACTATTTGACGCCGAGTTTCTTCTGGAGGCTCGACGACGACGTCGTGTACTGGAAGAGAACTTTCTTGTCGGGATAGATGATTTTGTTGGCGGCCTGCGCCATCAGGGCGCCTTCATGGAAGCCCGACAGGATCAGCTTCAGCTTGCCCGGATAGGTATTGATATCGCCGATGGCGAAGATGCCGGGCACGCTCGTCTCGAATTTCTCGGTGTCGACGGCAATCAGGTTCTCGTCGAGGTTCAAGCCCCAATCGGCCACGGGACCGAGCTTCATGGTCAGGCCGAAGAACGGCAGCAGCGCCGTGCACGCCAGCGTCTCTTCGCCGGCAGACGTTTTGACGGCAAGGCTCGTCATCTGCCCATCGCTGCCGTTGACACGCGTCACCTGCCCGATCAGCAGGCGGACTTTGCCCTCGGCGACGAGCGCGCGCATTTTTTCCACCGAATGCGGCGCGGCGCGGAACTCGTCGCGGCGGTGGATGAGTGTCAGCGAGTTGGCGAGCGGCTGCAGATTGAGTGTCCAATCGAGCGCGCTGTCGCCGCCGCCGACGACGACGATATCGCGGCCGCGCATCGTCTCCATTTTGCGCACGGCGTAGAAGACGCTTTTGCCCTCGTAGGCTTCGATGCCCTCGAGCGGCGGACGCTTTGGCGTGAAGCTGCCGCCGCCGGCCGCGATCACAACGACTTTGGCGATCAGCGTCGTTCCGGCATCGGTGACAAGCTCGAAACGGCCGTCATCGCGGCGCGTGAGCGCGTCGATGCGCTCGGAAAAATGAAACTCGGGATTGAACGGCTTGATCTGCTCCATCAGCCTGTCGGTCAGTTCCTGCCCGGTGACCACGGGGAGCGCCGGCACGTCGTAGATCGGCTTCTCGGGGTAGAGTTCGGCGCACTGGCCGCCGGCGCGGTCGAGGATGTCGACGACGTGGCACTTGATATCGAGGAGGCCGAGTTCGAAGACCGCGAACAGTCCGCACGGACCGGCGCCGATGATGACGGCATCGGTTTCAATCGGCAGGCTGTCGTCGTCTGCGGACGTGCGCGTCTCGGTCATGATCTCATTTCTCTAGACAACGGCGCGCCCCTTGCGCGGCGCGTTCGGGCGGCGACTGTGGCCGGCAAAGGCCATCTTAGAACTGCTTGGCGGGCACGCGTACGATGAGGCCGTCGAGCGCCGCCGTCACCTTCATCTGGCAGCTGAGCCGGCTTTCGTCCCGCACGTCGAAAGCGAAATCGAGCATATCCTCTTCCATGTCTGACGGCTTGCCGGTCGCGTCGCGCCAGGCCGCATCGACGAACACGTGGCATGTGGCGCACGCGCAGGCGCCGCCGCATTCTGCATCGATGCCGGGCACGTTGTTCAGCTTGGCCGCTTCCATGACGGTCAGACCGACTTCGGCCTCTACGGTCTGGCTGGCGCCATCGGGTTGTACGAATGTGATCTTGGCCATGGCACTTTCAGTCATGTCGGGAGACCTGGGCGCGCCGGCGGCACGTGGTGCCGGAGACGCGCCTGGGGAGCCGCGTCGGCTCCGGGCGCACAATTAGCGCAGCCTCAGCCGAATTCAAGCGCGCGCAGCGCCAACGCCCTTTCGCCGCACGGCTTTCGGCCTGTGCGGGTGCAATCGAGCGCGCTGCCGTGCGTTTACCCTATCGATCAGCTTTGGTACGTGGCGCCGATGAAGGCGCGGGCCTCATCGGCCGCGTCCTCGATGCGTTTGACGAGGGCGGCAAGCGTCGTCAGTTCGCTATCCCTGCCGTGTTCGGCTTGTTCAGCGAGCATCGCCAGCCGCCACGCACCGACCGCGCGGCCCGATCCCTTGAGCGTATGGGCGGCCATGCGCCAAGCCTTGTCGTCGCCGGCAGTGCTCAGCGCCGCGATCGTCTTTGGCAACTGGGCCAGAAAGAGGTCGAGGACTTCGCGTTCGAGGCCAGCGTCGCCGAGCGTATAGCGGCGCAAGTGCGCCAGATCGATCGGCGCATCGTGACTGGCGTCCTTTACCGGTTCCGGTTTCACGCCTGCTGGTTTGGCGAGGTGGGCGAACTGGCGGCCGGTGCGGCGCGGTGCGTCCATGACCGAATCGCTGTCGGCGCCCTCATGGCGATACGCGCCATGGCCATCTGCGGCGCGCGGCTGTGACCCGGCGGCGTCTGCAGTCAGCGTTCCAGGCATGCCGGCTCCTTGCTTGCCATTCCGGTCCGACGGGCCAAGACGACCGCCGCGCACAAGCGGTCATCATGCACGCGACCTCTCAAATGGCGGTAAAATGGAACCCGCGATTTTACTGGGCTTTCGACATACTCGCTTAACGTTTGCCCGGCAGCCCGAGGGCGTTGGACACCGTTTCGCCGCAATGCGGCAGCGCGCGCTGCGATGATCCACAAACGGCCGTAATCAGGGTTGCATAACCCCCTGTTTACGGACAAAACTTGTAGAATTCCGCTTGGTGGATCACGGCAAAATGGCCTAACTTGCGAGCTGTTGGATTGAGTGTGGTTCGAGCGCGCGTTGACGGTCGTTTGATCGGGCGCGGCAGCAGCACTCGGGGGACGCGGAATGGCGCAAGACGCGATGACAAAAATGATGGCTCTCGCTGGCAAGCAATCGGCTTCGCCCGCGAACGATGCCGCGAACGTGTCGTCGGGTACTGGCGCGGACGGTCCGTCAGCGGCACACGGCGCGGATGCGGCACAGAACGCTTCGACCCAAGTGCCAGCGTTGCCGAATGCATCGCCCACCAATTCCCTCGTGCCGCCGCCGCTCGCCCGAAAGATCGCCGACCAGCAGGCCGCGCAATCCTCATCGGCTGCCAGCGCGGCCGACGATGACAACGCTGGTCCGCAGCGCCGCGTCGCGCGCCGCCGTCCGGCCGGTCCCGTGCGCAGCAAGATCGCCGCCAACGACGACGTGCCGAGCATCGGCGGTCTGATCTACGCGCTCGAACAAAAGCCGTCGACGAAAGTCTTCCGCATCGCCGCCATCGCGAGCCTCGTGTGGGCGGTGATCGGCGGCACGTTCGCCGTCATGACGCTGGCGCCGCTGTGGAGCAACGGCAGCACGCTGATCGAATTGCTGACCCATCCGGTCATGTTCACCACCACCGCCGCCGTGCTGGTGCCGATCGCGGTCGTATGGTTGCTGGCCGCGCTCAATTGGCACGTGGCGTCGCTGGCGCTGCGCTCGTCGACGATGACGGAAGTCGCCATCCGCCTCGCCGAGCCCGATCGCTCTGCCGAGCAATCGATCGCGAGCCTCGGGCAGGCCGTGCGCCGCCAGGTGTCGTTCATGAACGACGCCGTCAGCCGCGCGCTTGGCCGCGCCGGTGAACTCGAAGCGCTCGTGCACAACCAGGTCGCGGATCTGGAACGGTCATACGAGCAGAACGAGCGCCGCATCCGCGGTCTGATCCAGGAACTGACCGGTGAGCGCCATGCGCTGCTGAATACGTCGTCCAGCGTCACCGACACGCTGCGAACGCTCGGCACCGAAATTCCGCAGCTCATCGAAAAGCTGTCGACGCAACAGGTGACGCTCGCCACGATCATCAAAGGCGCCGGCGAAAACCTGACCAATCTTGAGGGCTCGCTCGCAGCCTCGACAGGCCGCTTCGAGACCGTTCTTGGCGGACGCACGCAGGAGCTGCAAAGCGTTCTCGAGAATTACACCACGGCGTTCTCCTCGGCGCTTGGCACGCGCACCGAGCAGATGCGCGTCGCCTTCGACGGCTACATGCACACGCTCGACACGTCGCTGTCGAACCGCACCGAAAACCTGCAGACCGTGTTCGAGGAATACGGCCGCGCGCTCGATACGACGCTGTCCAATCGCGCCCAGGCACTCGATATTCAGCTCGTCGAGCGCACCAAGTCACTCGACAGCGCCTTCCAGAAGCGGCTTGAAATGTTCGACGAGCAGATCCTGCGCTCGACGTCGGCCATCGACAGCGCGGTCAGCGATAAGGCGGCGCTGCTGACGACCGCACTCGATTCGCATGCCATGAGCTTCCGCGAGACCCTCGCGCGTCAGGCGCTGGAGCTCGACGACAGCGTCATGAACGGCATCAACTCGGTGCGCCGGACGAGCGAGAACATCACGCGCCAGTCTCTGAAGGCGATCGAAGGGCTGGCCAACCAGTCCGACATGCTGAAGAACGTTTCGGAAAGCCTGCTCGACCAGATCAACTCCGTCACCAATCGCTTCGAGAACCAGGGCCACGCCATCATGGCCGCCGCCCACACGCTCGAAAACGCCAACCACAAAATCGAGAATACGCTGCAGAACCGCCATCAGGAGCTGTCGCACACCCTCGATCGCTTCTCGGGCAAGGCCGACGAATTCGGCCGCATCGTGCACGACTATTCGAGCAACCTCGAAGGCTCCTTCTCAAGCATCGAGAACCGCACGCGCGCGCTGACGCAGGAACTGCAAAGCGGCACCGAAAGCCGCTCACGCGAGATCCTGAAGGAACTGGAACGCGTCAAAAACCTGACCGAAGCCGAGAGCGAGCGCACGATCAACTCGCTGAAGTCGCGCGTCTCCAACGTTTCGGGCGAACTGTCGAAGGAACTGCAAGGCTGGTCGTCGCGCTTCGACAGCGACGCCGATGAAGCCCGCCGCCGCGCCGCCGAGACGGTCGCTGAACTGTCCCGCGAGCAGGCCCGCATTCGCGAAGAGGCGGCACGCCTGCCCGCCACCACGCGCGAGACGGCAGACGCCATGCGCCGCGCGCTTCAGGATCAATTGAAGGCGCTCGATCAGTTGAACCAGATTTCGACGCGCACCGCGTCGATGCATGATGTCGTGCCGCCCGCACCCGTTGTACAGCGCCTGCAGCCGCAAGCCGCCCTGCCCCAGGCCGCATCGGCGCCAGCCCAGCCTGCCGCTGACGCAACGCGAGAGACGACGCGTGGCCGGGCAGCCCGCGCTGGCGGCGAAGGCCGTGAAGGCTGGTCGCTCGGCGATCTTTTGGCACGCGCCTCTCATGAAGACGAACCCGCAGCGGATGCGCCGGCCAGCAAGCCGTTCCGCCTCGACGTCAGCGTCATCGCCCGTGCGATCGACCCGTCGACAGCTTCCGCCGTCTGGAACCGCTTCCGCGCCGGCCAGCGCAACATCATGGTGCGCAGCATCTACACGCCCGAGACGCGCGTGGTGTTCGATGAGATCCAGCGCAAAATCAAGATCGATGCCGAGTTGACGCAAACGATCATGCGCTATCTCGCCGACTTCGAACGCATCATCAAGGAAGCCGATGCCCGCGATCCGACGGGCCGCTTGACGCACACGCACCTCGTCTCCGACACGGGGCGCGTCTACCTGTTCCTCGCCCACGCCGCCGGGCGCGCCATTTAGGTCATCGCCGATTGACGCCGCGCGCCGTCTCGCGTCGGGCGTGTTGCGGCCCTGGCGCTTAAAGCCCGGCGCTTACAGGATGCCTCGCCGACAATGTCAAAGCTCGCGGGCCTGCCCGTCACGCTCATTGCGACACACGAAACGTTCGCGCTGCGCGAGCCGTTCAAGATTTCGCGCGGCATCAAAACCCACGCCGACGTGCTGGTCGTAACCGTCAGCGACGGTCGCCATGACGGCAGAGGCGAGGCCGTCCCTTATGCGCGCTATGGCGAAACGATTGCCGACGGGCTGGCAGCCCTTCGCGCTTTGCCGCCCGTGATCAGCATCGCCGATCTGCAAACAGCATTGCCGCCCGGCGCGGCACGCAACGCGGTTGATTGCGCGCTCCATGCCCTTGCCGCGAAGACGTCCGGCATCCGGCCCAACGCGCGCGCCGGGATCGCGGAGATGCGCCCGGTTCTGACGGCCTTTACGTTGAGCCTCGACACGCCGGACGTGATGGCGGCGAAGGCGCGCGCGGCGGCCCACCTGCCGCTGCTCAAGCTCAAACTTGGTGGCGAAGGCGATGCCGAACGCATGGCCGCCGTTCGCGCGGCCCGGCCTAACGCGCGCCTCATTGCGGACGCCAACGAAGCCTGGACCGACGACACGCTGCTCAGCCTGATGGACGCGGCCTTGCGCGCCGGCGTCGAAATGATCGAGCAGCCGCTGCCCGCAGGGCGCGACGGCATGCTGGCGCACATCTCGCGCTCCGTTGCCGTCTGCGCCGACGAAAGCGCGCATACGCGAGCCGACCTCGATGCCCTCACCGGCAAATACGACGCCCTCAACATCAAGCTCGACAAGACCGGCGGTCTGACGGAAGCGCTACTTCTGCTCAGCGATGCGCGGGCGCGCGGCTTCAAAATCATGATCGGGTCGATGGTGGCGACGTCGCTCGCGGCCGCCCCAGCGCTGCTGCTCGCGCAGGATGCCGACTGGACCGATCTCGACGGCCCGCTGCTGCTCGCTGACGATCGCAAGCCGGGGCTTATCATCGAAAACGGCATCATCGCCCCTCCCGATGCAACGGTCTGGGCTTAAGGCGCGTCCGTCTCGGCGGCGGCGCAGACTGTGCACATCAAGCCATCATGCTGCGTCGATGGCGGGGCGCGATCCATCTCGACCGGCACAGGCCTTCCGCAGGATGCGCACAGCACGTGATGGCCAACCGTGACGCCGTGGCCGAGCGCCACGCGCTCATCGAAGACGAAGCACTCGCCGCGCCACAGGCTCTCGTCGGGCGCCACCGTTTCCAGGTATTTCAGGATGCCGCCTTCGAGGTGGTAGACCTCGCGGAAGCCCTGAGAAATGAGATACGCCGACGCCTTTTCGCAGCGAATTCCGCCGGTGCAGAACATGGCGATGCGCGTGTCGCGCGACGCGTCGAGCGTGTTGGCGACGTAAGCTGGAAACTCGCTGAAGCGGCTGGTCGCTGGATCGCGCGCGCCAGCGAACGTGCCGATCTCAACCTCATAGGCGTTGCGCGTATCGATGACGACGACATCGGGTGCGCTGATCAAGGCATTCCAATCGGCGGGCGCGACGTAGGTGCCGACGGCACGCGTCGGATCGGCATCGGGCACGCCGAAGGTCACGATCTCGCGCTTGATCTTGACCTTGAACCGCTGAAAGGGATCGACGGCGCAATACGATTGCTTGCTGACGAGATCGGCGAAGCGCGGGTCGGCTCGGAGCCAGGCGAGCAGCGCGCGGATGTTCTCGTCCGTTCCCGATACGGTGGCGTTGATGCCCTCCGGCGCGATCAGGATCGAGCCCTTGATGGCATGCGCGGCGCCAACATCGAGCAGCGCGGCGCGCAAGGCCGCGCAATCGCCGATCGCCGCGAACTTGTAGAACGCGGAGACGGTGCACGAGGGGGCGGCGATAGCAGGCGCGATGGGCATGGAGCAGCGGGGGTACATCATTGTCTGACAGAACGGCGGCGGCTCGTATCACGGCGGGTGCACAGGCCAGCGGATGGCCCACATTTGGCCGGTGGCCGCGCCCCGGTCAATGCGCGTGCCGTCGCGGCGCCGCACAGCGCGCTGAAAAACGCGGGCGCCGTCAGAATTAGGCAGACTTAGTCAGACCTATTCAGACTTGGGCAGCGCCGATCGGGGGCGCGGCCAAGGGCTCATCCTCGAAAATGCGGTTGCCGTCCCATATGGCATTGAGGCGCAGCGCGGCGGCGAGCGACAGCAGCGCCAGGGCGCCCATCGCGGCATAGGCGGCGCCGCTGCCGAAGGCTGCAAACACCTGGCCCGCGATCAGCGTCGCAAGCCCCATGGCAAGGCCGGCCGCGACCGTCGCATAAAGCGCCTGCCCGCTGCCGCTGACCGTCAAGGGCAACGCCTGATGGACAAAATGGATGGCGGCAAGATGCGTCGCGCCGTACGTCACGCCATGCAGGATCTGCAACGGCACGAGCACCGCGAGGGGCGGATCGAAAGCCATCACCGCCCAGCGCACGACGGACACTCCGGCGCCTGCGATCAAAAGCGCCGCCGGTCCAAAGCGCGCGATGACCGGCTTTGAAACGGAGAACAGCGCCACCTCCGCGAAGACGCCGATGGCCCACAGCAATCCGCCGATGGTGCTGCTCAGACCCTGGCCATGCCAGATCAGCGTGCCGAAGGTGAGGAACGTCGCGTGCGCCGCCTGCACGGTTCCAGCCGCGAGCAGGAACATCACGAACGGGCGCGAGGCTAATAGCCGGCGCGGCTCGCGCGCATGCCACAGCGGTGCGCCGCCGGCACGCGGAGCAACCGCGCGGTCGGGCAGAAGAAAGGCGGCCGCAAGCGTCAACGCCGCACCCGATGCGACGAGCCACATGCCCGCGCCAGCGCCCGTATGCGAAATGACGACGCCGCCGATGAAGCTCGCCGCGACGAACGTCAGCGAACCCCAGAGCCGCATGCGGCCATAATCGAGACCGGCACGGCGCACGCCTTCGACGGCGACCGTCTCCGTCAGCGGCATGATGGTGGCGTTGGAGATGACCAGCATGACGGTCCACACCAGAATGAAGACGAAGCTTTCGGCCTGACTGAGGATGAGCGTCAAAGCGAGGCTCAGCCCCGCAAGCGCAATCAGATAGCGGCGGTGGTCGCCGGCGCGATCGGCGGCAAGCGCGACGACCGGCGTCAGAAACAGGCGCACGAAGAACGGCGCCGCCATGACGGTGCCGATCTCGCTCGACGTCAATCCGCGCCAGTCGAGCCACATCGGCGTGAACGGCACGTGCATGCCGTAGACGACGAACAGCGCCCCGTAGAACACGGAGAGCCGGGTCGCGAACGTTCGAGCGGCGGCGCTGCCTTCCTGCATCAACTCTCCCTTGTCGGCACTTTGCTGTGGGCGCGCCGGCCCCGTCAGTCGTCGCCGTTAGTCGTCGCCGCCCATCGTCACCACCGGGCGGTCGATCTCGACCGGCACCACACGCCCATAACGTGCCGTCGCGCATGCGATGCCATACTCCCGGCGGCAAATGTGATGCGCGGCTGCGTCAGTCGAACACTTTGCTTACCTTCGTTGCGCAAAGTCCCTTCGCACGAGCAGGCCCGAATCACGTATGCCTGAGAAATCTGTGGAAAAATGCGATGGCCATGAACCGCCCCTCACCTTCAGCGCCACCCGACTCGGACGACGAGTATCGCGCCATCGAAAGCGCCTTGCTGGAAAGCACGCGTGGCCGATGGTTTCTCGCCGAGCATGGTCGCCGCGCGCGACGCCTCGATAGCGCATTGCTGGAAGATGCCATCGGTCGCTTGCAGACCTCGCTCCGCCAGCCGCCGGCGCTGCTCGGCCAGCTGCAGTCCGAACTTCAATCGCTGCGCGGCTACCTCGGGCAGATGCGCACCGACCTGACGGCAAAGCCGATCGGCCTTGCGTCAGCGGCAAATGGCGAGCGCGCACTCGCGCCCCAGCAGGCCATGCTGCAGACCGCCGAAAGCATCCATGAGATCGCCTGGCAACTGCAGGCCAATCCGTTCGATCCCAAAGGCTGCGAAGACATCGCCCGCAATGCCGGCCGGCTGTACGCCATGAGCCAGGCACAGGCCGTCGACAGCACGCGCACATTGGATTTTGCGACGCAGATCGATACCGCTGCCAGCCGTGTTGAAGCCTTGCTCGAAACGATCCTGCACGAGATGGCCATCGATCGCGACGCCGCCGCGGTCTAGGCCGGCATAGAGCGCAGTTGCTGAAATTAGAAAAGCCGACCCTGATGGGCCGGCTTTTTTGTATGCCGCACGATGGCAACGGCGCCGAGAAAACGGCTGGCCTTATGGCCGATCCGCCTTCAGCCCCACCTACCAGCGCGTCTTCATGCCAACGGAAAAGATATTGGCGCTGTTCTCGACGTCGGCGTCGAGGATCAGCGGACCGCCGCCAAGCACGTCACGCGTCAGGTGCGCATCGTCGAAGAAGATGTGCGAGAAGCCGACGTCGAAGGTGGTCTTTTCCGAATAGTGGTACGTGGCGCCGATGGAGGCCCACACGCGATCGCTGTCGGGAAGTTGTACCAGACGCTGCGTTGCTTCGCGGATCGGCGAGCGTTCGAAGGCGACGCCCGTGCGCAGCGTCAACTGCTGCGAGTAATCGTACTCAAGGCCGCCCGACAGGAACCAGCCATCATCCCAGCCGGCATCGAGCACGGCACCGATGCCGTCGATCGCAACCTGATCGAGACGGCTCCAGTTGCTCCACTCGAATGTGCCGAGCAGGCGCGTTCCGGGCATGATCGCCTGCATCACGCTGACCGTCACCGTTTCCGGCAATTCGAGATCGGCCTGGATCGAACGCGAGACGCCAAGGGCGTGGAAATCGCCTTCCAGATTGTGCTCGATCGACGAGCGGAAGCCGATGCCGATGCTGGTGCTGTCGTTCGGCTTCAAGAGGATGCCAGCGGTCGCGCCAACGCCGATTTCGTCGTCAAGCTTCAACGAGGCGTTCGGCGAGCCGGCGGCGAAACCGGCCGACTGCCAGATCTTGAGCTTCAGGTATTGCAGCTGAAGACCAGCGGCAATGTGCACGCCCGGCGCGATTTCATAGGCAACCGTCGGCGTGACGTTGAAGGAGAACATCGACGCTTCGCGGCCGTGGAGACGGCCTGTCCAGTCGTCGTCGTCGGGGTCGGTGGCGAGGCCGAACGGCGCACCGGTGGTGACGCCCAGCACGAGCTGATCATTGAGACGGTAGGCGTAGTATCCGGCCGACAGGAAGCCGACCTTGTCGATATCGGTCTCCGTGGCGCCGATCGGACCGAGCGAGGTGGTGCCATTCGAGAGTTCGGTATCGGCCATGATGACCGACATATGGCTTTCAGACGACAGGCCGTTCTGGGCGATGCCGAACGACGCCGGGTTCCAGAAGGCCGACGACAGGTCAACGCCTGCGGCCGCGCCGGCGAAGGCCGAGCCAAGCAGCGATGCCGACTGTTCGCGCACCGCAAAGCCACCGGCCTCAGCGCCACCGGCAGCAGCCATGACGGCGCCCGCTACCAGTACCGAGCCTGCAAGAACGCGACCTGATTTTGACTTGCTCATGTTTCCAGAATGGCCCGTGGGCCATACCCCCGAAATACCGAAATCGCAACGCACGCCAACACGATACCAAACACGTGATGCGAGTTTCGGACTGTGAATTTTCCAAACCCCCGTCAGATGGACCGCGCCCCCAGCGCGCAAAATTGCGTACCCATCCTGATTCGGTTCAATGTACCGAGGATAGTTTGCTGAACTCAACCTAAGGCTGACCGATTGCTGGGCACAGTGATTCGTTTTTTGCTGTCTGTGCCCCGTGGGCCACGACTGCCCGCCGGCACATGGCCCGACATCGCGCAGGCGAACAGGCAATAAAAAAACCGGCCCGCCGTAGCGGACCGGTTTTTGCCAAGCTCTGCCCCAAATTCCCTCGAGGCGAGCTAGGCACTCCCCCCGGAGGCCTGGGCGCGACAGCCCGTGTTCGATGGCTGGCAAACTGCCAAATCACCGACTGCCTGACAAGTGTGCAGAGAGCACATGTAACACCGCGCAATGTGTGTTGATGCCTGCCCGCAACACAGCGCGGCAACGCCATTGATTCAAGACGTTATTATTATTCCGTACAGAGATTTTATCAGCGCTCGGACTATATTTTGGAATAAATTCCAGCCAAGTGATCCACAGGCCCGTTGCCGCCACCGAAGCGCATGTGCGCGCCCGACTGCAGAGCCATGGTCACGTAGTCTTTGGCGATCGTCACGGCATCGGCGAGCGGGCGGCCTGACGCCAACCCCGCCGCGATGGCCGCCGACAGCGTGCAGCCGGTGCCGTGCGTATTGTGCGTTGCAATGCGCGGTCGCGACAGCACGATGCTGTCTTCGCCAGTCATGCTCAAGATGTCCTCCGCCATGTCGCCTGTGCCGTGCCCGCCTTTGACGAGCACCGCGCGGCAGCCGAGCGCCAGCAGGGCCTGGCTCTGGCGCACGGCGTCGCTCCGCGTTTCCGCCATGCCGGTATCGAGCAGGCGCGCCGCTTCCGGCAAGTTCGGCGTGATGAGCAGTGCGCGCGGAATGAGCACATCGCGCACGGCGGCTATCGCATCGACAGTCAGTAACGGATCGCCGCTGGTTGCCACCATCACCGGGTCGACGACCAGGGGAACGGCGGGCCGCGTGGCAACGAGATCGGCGACGGTCAGAACGGTTTCCGTGTCGCCCAGCATGCCGGTCTTGATCGCCGCAAGCGTCAGATCGCGTGCCACGGCATCGAACTGGGCGCGGATGAAGTCAGCCGGCACCTTGAACACGCCGCTGACGCCAAGGGTATTCTGCGCGGTGAGTGCGGTGAGCACGCTGGCGCCGTAAACACCAAGCGCGGTGAACGTCTTGAGATCGGCCTGGATACCGGCGCCACCTGAGGGATCGGACCCAGCGATCGTCAGCGCGACCGGGCGCGTGCGATCGCCGGCGGCAGCGTTCCCCGCGCTCGCGGCCGGGCCGGTCACTGCGGCCCGCCCTGCTTCAGGATTTCGCCGCGCAGGCTGTCAGGCGTCACCCACGTCTCGACGGAGGCCAGCCAAGGGAACGTGTCGAGCATCCATTGGCCGAACCAGTTCTGCGCGCCGAGCAGGAACATCAAGCCGGTGACGATCAGCAGCACGCCCATGATTTTCTCCATCGTGCCGAAGTGGCGCTTGAAGCGCTTCATGAAGCCGAGGAACGGACGGATGGCGATGGCCGCCAGGATGAAGGGAATGCCAAGCCCCAGCGAATAGACGAAGAGCAGCCGCACGCCCGCTGCCATGCTCGCTTCGTTGGCGGCAACCGTCAGCACGGTCGCAAGGATCGGTCCGATGCATGGCGTCCACCCGAACGCGAACGCGAGCCCCATGACGTAGGCGCCGAACAGACTGGCGCTCTGGTCGCCGGCATTCAGGCGGGCGTCCTTATAGAGAAGCGGAATGCGCAGCACGCCGAGGAAATGCAGGCCGAACAGAATGATGACCGCGCCGGCCACTGCGCCAAGCGTATCGCGGTAGGTCTGCATGAATTGTCCGATGACCGACGCACCGGCACCGAGCCCCACGAAGACGGTGGTGAAGCCCATGACGAAGAACAGCGAGGCAACGACGACGCGGCGCCAGACCGCGCGGTCGATCTCATCGTCGCCGGCGAGCTGATCGAATGTCGTGCCGCCGATGTATCCGAGGTACGGCGGCACCAGCGGCAGCACGCATGGCGACAGGAAACTGACAAGGCCGGCGAGCGCAACGCCGAGGTAGATGTGCAGATCGGCCAGCATCTGGCTGCGGTCCTTCCGTGTGGTGGCCGAGTGTTGGCCTTGTGGTGGCCTGAACGACGGCCCGCGCGTGGCACGTCGGTCGAACGTGTGTCCGGCCGCCGTCGCGCCTGCCTCTCGGCCTCGCCCCGTGGCGCGACCGTTAGGTCCGGCCCAGCGCCGTCCCTCCACTCTATACGCTGGCCGACCTCAATTTGTTTTAGGCCTTTGTTCAAGGCGTGGCGCGATTAACCCTGCGTCAGCGCCACAATGCCCGGCAATTCACGGCCTTCCAGCCATTCGAGGAACGCGCCGCCGGCTGTCGAAACATAGGTGAAGTCGGCGGTGACGCCGGCATTATTGAGCGCCGCGACGGTATCCCCGCCGCCGGCCACCGACACCAGCTTGCCGGCCTTGGTCATAGCCGCGACCTGACGGGCCAGCGCATACGTGCCGCCTGCGAATTTCTCGATTTCAAACGCGCCCATCGGGCCGTTCCAGAGCAGCGTGCGACAGCCCTCGATCTCGCGCGCCACGTGGGCGACAGTTTCGGGCCCAACGTCGAGGATCATCTTGTCGAACGGCACCTTGTGAATGGACACGATCTCCGTCGTCACGTCTTCCGCGAAGCCGTCGGCGACCACCGCGTCGACCGGCAGGATGAGCTGGCAGCCCTTGGCCTTCGCTTCGGCCATGATCTCGCGCGCCGTCGAATGGTAATCCGGTTCCGCGATCGATTGACCGGTCATGCGGCCGAGCGACTGCAGGAACGTGTTGGCCATGCCGCCGCCGATGATGAGCTTATCGACCTTGGCGACGAGATTGGTCAGCACTGGGATCTTGGTCGAAACCTTCATGCCGCCGACAACGGCGGCCGTCGGCCGCTCCGGCTTCTCGAGAGCGCGGCACAAGGCATCGATTTCTTCCATCAGCAGCGGGCCGGCGTAGGCCGGCAGCAGATGGGCAAGCGCGTCCGTCGACGCGTGGGCGCGATGGGCGCACGAGAACGCGTCGCCGACGAAGAGATCGCCAAGCTTGGCGAGTTCGGCCGCGAACGCGGCGTCGTTCTTTTCTTCGCCTTTGTGGAAACGCAGATTTTCAAGCACCGCGATGCCGCCGTCGGCAAGGGCATCAACTGTCGCCTTGGCCTCCGCGCCAACGCAGTCTTGACCGAATGCGACCGGCTGCCCGAGCAGCTGCGCCAGAGCATCGGCGACGGGCTTTAGCGTGAACTCTGCTTCGGGTCCGCCCTTCGGCCGGCCGAAGTGCGACAGCACCACGACCTTTGCGCCGCGCGCCGCGAGCGATTTCAATCCCGGCACCAGCCGTTCAAGGCGCGTTGCATCGGTGACGCGGCCGTTCTTCACCGGCACGTTGAGATCGGCGCGCACAAGCACCCGTTTGCCTTTGACGTCGATGCCATCGGTAGTTTTCAGCTTGTCGAGGTTCATCTGTCTGCGATCCGGTTGCTGGCCGCGCGCTGGCGGACCCGATTGAATGACGGTGAGACGCGGCGGCTCGAAAGTCACGGCCGCGCACCCTCGCGCGACCGCCACATCGCGCCCCGCTCAGGCGCGTTCGAGCGCAATCGCGTCCTCGGCCGCGGCGGCGACGTGGGTCGCTGTCAGACCGAAATGGGCGAAGAGCTTCGGAGCGGGTGCCGAGGCGCCGAAATCCGAGAGGCCAACGAAGCGATCTTTCTTGCGCAGCCACTCATGCCAAGGCTGTGCAATGCCGGCTTCGATGGCGACACGCGGCGCGTCGCCGAGCACGGAGAGCTGATAGTCGTCATCCTGATCGCGGAAGCGCTCGAACGAGGGCAGCGAGACGACGGCCGCCTTGATGCCCTTGCCGGCGAGCATCGCCGCCGCTTCAACCGCAAGACCGACTTCGGCCCCTGTCGAGATCAGCGTGACATCGCGCGCGCCGGTCGCGTCTTGCAGCACGTAGCCGCCACGCGCCGAACGGTTGGGACCGTCCGCATCGCGGCGCAGGTTTGGCACCGCTTGGCGCGAAAGGGCGAGGATCGACGGCGTGTCGCTGTCGGCCAGTGCAAGTTCCCAGCATTCCGCCGTTTCAATGCCGTCGGCCGGGCGGAACACGTTGAGATTGGGAATGGCGCGCAATGCCGCCAGATGCTCAACCGGCTGATGGGTTGGACCGTCTTCGCCAAGGCCGATGCTGTCATGCGTCATGACGTAGATGACGCGCTGCTTCATCAGCGCCGACAGGCGGATCGAGGGCCGGCAATAGTCGGTGAAGACGAGGAAGGTGGCGCCATAGGGAATGAACGAGCCCGCCAGCGCCATGCCGTTCATCGCCGCCGCCATGGCGTGCTCGCGCACGCCGTAATGCATGTAGTTGCCGCTGAACTGACCGGGCGCGACGGACGTGTGATGCTTGGTGCGCGTGCCGTTCGACGGCGTCAGATCGGCCGAGCCGCCGATCAGCTCGGGCAGAGCCGGCACCAGCCGTTCGAGCGTCATCTGCGACCAGACGCGGGTTGCGCGCTTGGTGTCGTCGGCGGCGAAGGCGGCCTTGGTTTCGGCGATGGTCTGCGCGGCAATGCCGGCGACGTCGCGTCCGGAAACAAGGGCCTTCGTCGCTGCGTCGGCCTTGGCAAACCGCGCGCTCCACGCTTTCGCGTCGGCGGCGCCACGTGCGCCAGCGGCCCGCCATGCAGCCAGAATGTCGGCTGGAATTTCAAACGGTGGCGACGGCCAGCCGAGCTTTTCGCGCGCGCCCTTGATTTCTTCGGCGCCAAGCGGTTCGCCGTGCGTCGATGATTTGCCGGCCTTGGTCGGCGCGCCATAGCCGATGATGGTCTTGCAGGCGATCAGCCAAGGCTTGCTGGCATCAGCTTTTGCCTTGGCGATGGCCGCCGAGATCGCTGACGCGTCGTGACCATCGACACGCAGTGTATTCCAGCCCGACGCCTCGAAGCGCTTGATCTGATCGTCGGAGACAGAGAGGTTCGTCGCGCCGTCGATCGAGATCGCATTGTCGTCCCAGAACACGATCAGCTTGCCGAGACCGAGATGGCCGGCGAGCGAAATCGCTTCCTGGCTGATGCCTTCCATCAGGCAGCCGTCGCCGGCGATGGCGTAGGTGTGATGGTCGACGAGTTCAGCGCCGCAGCGCGCGGCGAGCAGCCGTTCCGAAAGCGCCATGCCGACCGCGTTGGCGATGCCCTGCCCAAGCGGACCCGTCGTCGTCTCGATGCCCGGCGCGTGGCCGTATTCCGGATGACCTGCGGTTTTCGAGCCGAGCTGGCGAAACGCCTTCAATTCGTCGATCGTCATGCCGGGATAGCCGGTGAGATGAAGCAACGAATAGAGCAGCATCGATCCATGACCGGCCGACAAGACGAAGCGGTCGCGATTGGGCCATGCGGGATCGGCGGCGTTAAAGCGCAGCGCCTGCGTGAACAGGACCGTTGCGACGTCGGCCATGCCCATCGGCATACCGGGGTGACCCGAATTGGCGGCCTGCACCGCATCCATCGACAGCGCGCGGATCGCGTTGGCCATATCCTTCGCGGACACGGTGGCCGTGCCCTGGTCGTTGGCTGCGGCGCGCGGCGCGGGCTTGGCGGCGTCAGAAGTCTTGGCCTTGCTCATGATCGGTCATCGTTCCGGTTGTGCCGGCGCGGCATCAGCCGCCCAGATATGAAAGTCCGGGACATTTACCGGGCCTTTCCCCCCCCGTCTATGGCCGAGGGCGGCTTCGGGCACAGTCAAAACGGCGCGTGACGTGGAAAACGGCCGCCTTTCGCGGATCGCCGGCGGCTTACTGGATATGACGCGCAGGACGGAGTGCGCAGGTCGCGGCGGCGGCACCGGTCCTCAACGACGTTAATAGAGAGATCGGCGGCCGTGATTCAGCCAACCACGTCGCAGCCTATCGCGCGGCTCAACCGGCGCTGCTGCCCTCCCGGCGGCGCTTGTCGTCGGTCGCGAGCTTCGCCTCTTCGGCCGCATCCTCTTCGAAAAGCTTTTCAAGCCGCACCCGGTCGCTGCGGGCTTTCTCCTGCAGCTTCTCGATATCGGTCGCGTGCTTGTAGTCCTCGATGAGACGGCGATCGTCGTGGGTCTTGAACGTCTCGACGGTGCGCGTGGCCATGCGCTCGGAATACCCGAGGCCCGCCAGGATCTGACGCGTCAGATCGAGCGCCGACATGAACGTCTCGCGCTGCAGCGTCCCGACACCGAGATCGAGCAGGCGCATGGCGTGCATACGGTCGCGGGCGCGGGCATAGATCGGCACGTGCGGATAGTGCTCTTTCACGAGAGCGGCCGTGCGCATCGAGGCCTCGACATCATCGATGGCGAGCACGAACGCGCGCGCCTTGCCGGTCTGGGCGGCGTCCAGAATTTCAGGCCGACTCGCATCGCCGAAGAACGCGCTGTTGCCGAACTGTTTGACGAGTTCGATCTGCTCGGCCGAAATGTCGAGCGCCGTGAACGGCACGCCCTTGGCGCGCAACACGCGGGCGACGATCTGACCGAAGCGGCCGAAGCCGGCAATCACCACATGGCGATCGTTATCGGGCAAGGCGTCGTAAGCACGGACTGGCTCGGCGCTGCGCTTGAAAAGGCGGCGTTCGAGCATCAGCAGCAGCGGCGTCGCCGCCATCGACAATGTGACGATGACCGCCAGCAATTCCGCGGACCGTGTGCCGAGAACGCCGCGCGCTTGCCCGACGGAGAGCAGGACGAACGCGAATTCGCCGCCTTGCGCCAGCGCCAATGCCAATCGCCGCGATGGTCCGCGATCAAGCCCCTGCCAGCGCCCGAGGATATACAGCACTACGGCCTTGATCAGGACGAGCGCTGCGGTCAGCGCCAGGATCAGAACGGGTTCCGAAAAGATCAGGCGGAGATTGAGCGACATGCCGATGGCGGTGAAGAACATGCCAAGCAGCAGGCCTTCGAAGGGTGCGATGTCGGCCTCGAGCTGATGGCGATAGCTGCTTTCCGCCAAGAGCGCGCCGGCGATAAACGCACCGAGCGAGGCGGATAGCCCGGCCTTCTGCATGATGAGCGTGACGCCAACGACCGTCAGCAAAGCGGTCGCGGTCATCGCTTCTTTCACCTTGCTGCGCGCGACGAGCCGCAGGCAGTAATCGAGCGTGAAGCGGCCGACGATGACAACGGCCGCAATGGTGCCGAGCCCGCGCAGGACTGCGGTCACGTCCATACCCGACGCCGCTTCGGCGGCGGACGCCGCGAAGAACGGCGCCAGCGCGATGAGCGGAATTGCAGCCAGATCCTGAAACAGCAGCACCGCGAAGCCGAGACGGCCATGGCGCGTGGCCAGTTCGCCCTGCTCTTCCATGACTTGCAGTGCGAACGCCGTTGACGACAGCGCCAGCGCCGCGCCGGCAAACGTCGCCGCTTTCCAACTGAAGCCGGCCGCAATCGCGATGCCCGCAAGAACGAGCGTCGTCAGCGCCACCTGCGCCGCGCCAAGACCGAAAATCGCCTGCCGCATGGCAAACAATCGTTTTGGCCGCAATTCGAGACCGATGAGAAACAGCAGCAGGACGACGCCGAACTCGGCGACTTCCAGAATTTCCTTGGCATCGTGATCGGTAAATACGAAGCCGACGCCGAACGGCCCAAGCAGCACGCCCGCCGCCAGATAGCCAAGAACGGCGGCCATTCCGAGCCAGTGGGCCAAGGTTGCAGCAACCGCCAAAGCGGCAAGCAGAATGGCGATTTCAGGTAATCCAAGTTCTCCGGTCATATCCCCGCCTGATCGATCGCCCGATGGGCGGCTGAAATCACTGGCTTATCCAAGGCTCATGGCCGTGATGGCCCATATGGACCGTCCCGGCAAGGGCCGGCGCGCGAGCCCCGCGATCCAGTCAGGCCTGCCACGCGTAATGCTAGCGGCTAGGTGAGGTTTCGGCTATGACATGGCAACAGCAAGCAAGCCCGGATGTCTACGCGGGCACAATGACGACGCGCCCGAGTTTCATAGCAATGGCCGAGTTTCTTCACCGGGTCGCTACCAGCCGCGACGTAGAGGCATTCCGCCACTTGTTCGAGGCCTACGCGCCACGCGTTAAAGCGTACATGATGCGCCAGGGCGCTGATCCGACGACGGCGGAAGAGCTCGCCCAAGAGACGCTGCTGACCGTTTGGCGCAAGGCCGGCTTGTATTCCGATGGCCGCGGCAGTGCGACAACATGGATTTTCACAATTGCGCGAAATCTGAGGATCGATCGCCTGCGTAAGGAAAATACGTGGGTGGAGTTGCCGGACGGCTATGAACAGGAAGCGTCCGACGATCCTCTGCCGGACGAAACGTTGGACCTCGAGACGCGCCGTCAGCGCGTGCAAAAGGCACTCGCCGCGTTGCCGCCCGATCAACACGAAGTCGTCGTCCTGTCCTACGTCGAAGGCCTGTCTCACAGTGAAATAGCGGAGCGTCTCGGTCTGCCGGTCGGAACGGTCAAATCACGAATGCGGCTCGCCTATCTCAAGGTGCGCGATGCCCTAGAGGACTTGAAGTAAGATGAAGATCACGCACCATCCCGAACCTGAGAGCCTGATGAGTTGCTCGGCCGGCAGCATGCCCGAGGCCTTCGCAGCCGTCATGGCCTCGCACATTTCGGTCTGCTCGTGCTGCCGTTCGGATCTGGCGATCATGGACGACATGGGCATTGCGTTGTTTTCAAACCTGGCGCCCGTCGAGGTTCATGCCGGCGCGCCGGTGATGGCGCTGCGCCGCTCTGAAGCCGATGCGTCGTCTAGCGGCGTGCATCTCGACGACGCCGTGCATGGCGATGTGCCGGCCCCGCTGTTGCCGTTTGTCGGCCGCTCGCTCGATGCGATCAAGTGGAAGCGTCTCGGACGCGGTATCTGGCACTATCCGCTGCCGCTGTCGAAGACAGCCGTTGGCGATCTCCGCCTCATCAAGGTCGCGCCGGGCGTGGTGTTGCCCGACCACGGCCATGGCGGATCGGAATTAACGCTCGTGCTGAAGGGCGCTTATAGCGACGCGTCGGGCCGCTATGGCGTTGGCGACGTCGCCGATCTCGACAACACGGTTGAACATCAGCCGGTCGCCGACGCGCGCGAGGGATGCATTTGCCTTATTGCGTCGGACCAGAAAATCCGGTTCAAATCGGCCATGGCCAAGCTGGTCCAGCCGTTCACCGGGATGTAAAGGCCGACCGTGGCGCTTCGCGAAAACTGGAAGGTCGTTTGGATCACCGGCGCAAGCTCGGGGATCGGTCGCGAAGTTGCGTTGAAACTCGCGGCCGATGGTGTGACGGTTGCCGTCTCGGCCCGCTCCGCCGACAAGCTTTCGGCCATGCAGGCGTTGAGCGGCAACATCAAGCCCTATCCGGCCGATGTCTCTGATCCCAACGTGCTCGAGGCGACCATCGCCGCCATCGAGCGTGACCTCGGCACGATTGATCTGGCCATTCTCAATGCCGGCATCTGGCATCCGATGTCAGTCAGCGATTACAGCATCGACGCCGCGAAAGAGTCGATGGGCGTCAACTATTTCGGCGTCGTCAATGCGCTTGCGCCGGTGATGTCGCGCATGGTCGCGCGCGGGCGCGGACGCATCGCCATCGTGTCGTCGGTCGCTGGCTATCGCGGGCTCTATAAAGGCGCAGCGTACAATCCGACAAAGGCCGCGCTGATTTCGCTTGCCGAGGCGCTCTATCCGCACTTGAAGCGTCGCGGCGTCGATCTGACGATCATCAACCCCGGCTTCGTCCAAACGCCGATGACGGACGTCAACGCCTTCCCGATGCCGTTTCTCATGCCCGTCGATGACGCCGCCAACGCGATGATCGCCGGGCTGCGGCGCGGCAAATACGAGATCGTGTTTCCCTGGCAGATGGCGATTGCCATGAAGGCGCTGCGCATCATGCCGAACTGGATGTTCTTCTGGATCGTCGGCCGCATGGCCGCGCGGGCCGGCACCACCGACAGCGGCGGCGGCGCGACGTAACGCCGGATAGAGCCTTGCCGAAGCGTTGACGGAGAAGGCCGCGTCCTAGCGTGGCTTCGTCAAACGATAGATGCCGACATCGCAATCGCCGCGCGCGAAGCCGACTTCGCAATAGGTGAGATAGTAGATCCACATCCGATAGAACCGGTCATCGAAGCCGAGCGCCTTCACATTCGGCCATTCGGCGATAAAGCGCCGGCGCCATTCCGCGAGCGTCAGGGCGTAGCTCTGGCCGAAGCGTTCGATGATTTCGAACGTCAGCCCGGCACGCGTGGCTTCCTCGCGCATCCGCGTCACGCTCGGCAGCATGCCGCCGGGGAAGATGTAGCGCTGAATGAAATCGGTATGGCGGCGGTAGGTCTCGAAATAGCGCTCATCGATGGTGATGGCCTGGATGCCGGCCCTGCCGCCGGGCTTCAGGCGCGCGGCGATGGTCGCGAAATAGTGCGGCCAGTGCGCTTCGCCTACCGCCTCGATCATCTCGACCGAGGCCATGCAATCGAAATCGCCGCGGCTGTCGCGATAGTCTTCGAAGCGCAAATCGCAAAGGCCGTCGAGCCCTGCAGTGGACATACGCTCGCGCGCATAGAGCAACTGCTCGCGCGAAAGCGTCAGCCCCGTCACATGCACGCCGAGCTTGGCGGCACGTTCCGCAAGGCCGCCCCACCCGCACCCGAATTCGAGCAGCCTGTCGCCGGATTTCGCACCGATGCAGTCCAGCACGACGCGATATTTTTCCTCTTGCGCCACGCCGATCGATTGCTCGGCCGCGCGATAGATGGCGCTCGAATAGGTCATGCCGTCGTCGAGCCAGAGCTTGTAGAAGGCATTACCGAGATCGTAGTGCGCGGCGATGTTGCGGCGGCTACCGGCACGGGTGTTATCGCGGCGGCGATGGTGGACGATATCGATCAGGCGCGGCTTGGCGATGCCGCCGCCGGCCTCCTCCATGGTCGTATAATTGTCGGCAAGGAAGCGCAGCACCTGGCGCAAGTCGGCTGTCTCGATTTCCCCGCGCATATAGCTTTCGGCAAGACCAAGGCCGCCGCGCGTCGCGAGCCGCAGGACCGGCTTCAAGGATGTCAGCCGCAGCCGCCCCCGCGCGCCGTTGCCGCCAACCGAGATCTCGGCGCCCGAGGGAAAAACGACATCGAGACCGCCCGCGCAGCCATGGCCGAATGCCTTGGACAAGGCGCGCGCCAGCACGCGCTCCGCCATGGTAAAGCGCGGCGCGGACCCGCGTTTGAGATCGTGCGGCAGCGTCTGGATGGTCGGCATTACAGTGGCCCTTGCTGGTCAGCGGCGGTTGGCAAAACCCGGTAGCGAGGAGATACGGGCCGCGATGTCAGCGGGATGCCCTTCACCCACAATTTTAATGCCTCGTAGTGGATCGCAACGATGATCTTCAACGTCATCAACGGATAACGCAGCGCCGCTGCCGCCAATGCGCCGTCGCGCAAGGCGCCAACCCGGCCGCAGAAATGCGTCTTGATCAGCGGTCCCGCGCCATCCGAAAACAGCACGCCGACCACCATGTCGGCGCCGAGGCGCGGTTCGACGATGCGGAAGCTGTAGCGGCCCGCCGCATCGGCGAACGGCGAGACATACATGGCCTTCCGGCAGGCTTGCGCATAAACACCGCCCGCCGCGGGAGCGCCCGCCGGCACGACGTAGCTCGTGCGCTCGGCGAAGGTGTTTGAAACCTCATAGATCACCGTCTCGAGCGAGCCATCCGGCGCGTCGACGTAATAGACGCTCAGCGGATTGAAGGCGTAGCCGAGGATGCGCGGATACGTGAGCAGGCGAATGGTGCGGCCCGCACTCGGCCGGCCGGCGGCGTCAAGTGCCGCGCGCGCGACATGCGCCAGAGATTGCCCATCACCCGCACCATAATCGCGGTCATGGAGGCTGAAAACATTGAAGCGATTGTGAGAGAACAGCCGCAAACCGGCCGCGATCTTGGCGATGTCATCGACGTCGATCAGCAGCGAGAACACGCCATAGCGTAGCGCGTGCGGCGACGGCCTCAGCCGCTTGTGCACCACGTGTCCCGAGACGAGCGCCGACGCTGGCCCGCTCATGCAAAAACCTCAGCTCCAGCCTGTATTGGCAACGGCATCTGCCGCGTGATCCGCGACTGCTTCGCATCGACGTGCCAAGGCCGCTGGACACCATTGCCGGCGCCGAGCAGTCGCGCACTCAAATCTTCCGCGGCGAGCAGTCCGGCCTGCAGCGCGTCTTCGTGAAAACCATACGCGAAATAGCTGCCTGCAAACCACAGATTGTTGCGGCCCTGGATCTGCCACAGCGCCGGCTGTGCGGCGAGCGCGCGGCCATCGAACAGCGGATGATCGTAGGAAAAGCGGCCTTTGACGAGACCCGTGTCGATCTCAGTTTGCGGATTGAGCGTTACGAAAACATCGCTGGCGGTTGAAAGCGGCTGCAGCGCGTTCATCCAGTAGGTGACCGATACGCGGTCCGTGCCGCCGCCAGAACGCTCGCGGGC
>JBOFCQ010000043.1:0-14384 GCA_051646145.1 Hyphomicrobium sp. | reverse complement strand
CGGCCTTGATCTGCAATGGCGCGATCGAGAACGATGTGGCCGTCAAGCGTTCCGCGCACATTGTCCGCAATCGGGTCGTTGTGATCGTCGCCGTCGACGAGGACCGAGAAAATGCCGGTGATCGATCCGCCACCGATGTCGCCAGGTCCGGCGCGCTCGAGAAGGCGCGGCATATCGGTAAAGACGCTCGGCGTGTATCCGCGCGCAACCGGCGGCTCACCGCCGGCGAGCGCAATTTCTCGCGCCGCGTGCGCATAACGGGTGATCGAGTCGATGATGAGCAGGACATTCTGCCCTTTATCGCGGAAAAATTCGGCAATCGTCATCGCGGTCTGCGGTGCCAGACGGCGCATCGATGCGCTCTGATCGCCGGTCGAGATGACAGCGATGGTGCGTTCGCGCACGGCGGCATCCATGCCTTCCAGAAATTCGCGGACTTCGCGGCCGCGCTCGCCAACGAGCGCTACGACCACGGTGTCGAAGACCTTGGCGCGCGCAAGCATGGCGAGCAGCGTTGATTTGCCGACGCCGGAGCCGGCGAAAATGCCGAGCCGCTGACCAATGCAGAACGGCGTGAACACGTCGATGACGCGCACGCCGGTTTTGAGCGGAGCGGCGATGCGGCTGCGCTGAAGCGCCGTTGGTGGTGCGCGATCGGCGGCGAATGCAACCGTGCCACGGGGCAGCGGACCGCTGTCGTCGAGCGGTTTGGCGAGCGGATCGATGATGCGCCCGCGCCAGGCGTCGTGCGGCAGCAGTTGGAACGGACCGAGATGCCAGGCGACCGTTCCGACGCCGATTTTTGGCGCGGTATCGAACGGCTTAGCGATCACGGCGTCATCGGCGATCTGGATGATTTCGCCGAGGTAGGTTTCGCCGCTGTTATCAAATGCGATGTGATCACCAAGTTTGACGCGGCGGCTGAGCCCAGCAATTTTGACGCTGTTTGGGGAAATCTCGCGTACTTTGCCGCCGACGCGCACAAGCGGCGACGCTTCCGCCGCTCGGGCGAGGGCCAGATCGAGGCGCGCGAGCGCGTTCATGGACGTGGTGTCATGGTGGAAGGGTCCGTCAGGTCGGGAGACGTACGGCACGACATCGGCATCGCTGCTGTCGTCGTTCAAGGCGAACATTAAAGGCGCTAACGCTTACCTGGCTGGCGCACCGAGCGCTTGAATGGCGTCGCGCAACGATGTTTCGCCATCGGTCATCGCCTTGGTGACGGCATCGAACGACCGCGTCAGTGTGATGAGGTTGGTCATTTCCAGAACGGAATTGACGTTCGCGCGCTCAACGAAGCCTTGCACGACACCTGTCGCGCTGAAGTCGACGACGGGCTGGGCCGGGCGATCGGGAATGACAGATGCATTGTCGGCGCGTGTGAGCCGTGCGCCGGGATCGATGGTGAACAGGCCGATGCGCCCCATCTGTTTGCCGTTCTGCATGATGCGGCCATCCTGCGAGATTTGCGGCGGCCCGCCGGTCGGGCTCAGAATGAGCGGCGCGCCGCTTTCATCGACAATTGGATTGCCGGTCATGGTTTGCAGTTCGCCGGTTGGCATCATGCGCATGCGCCCATCGCGCGAATAGGCCGTGCCGCCCGGCGTCTGAACTGCAAGCCAGGCATCGCCTTGCACGGCGATATCGAGGGGATTGCCAGTCGGCACCGTTTCACCGGCGCGGCGCGAAATGAACGTTTCGCCGGATGACGCGAACGCGACGGGCTCGGACGCGTTGCGGGAAATGAGCGATTCAAACGTGATTTCCTCGGCGCGAAAGCCGGCTGTTGCGCTGTTGGCGACGTTGTTTGCGACGGCGTCGAGGCGGCGTTGCAAGGCCAACTGGCCGGAGAGGCCGACGTAAAGTCCGGACTGAAGCACTATCTGCCTCCGAGTTTGAGATTTTGCAGCGACGCGAGAACGGAAGAATTCACGCCCGTTGCCGATGTTCCAAAGAGCGCCAGCGCCGGGCTGCTGGCCGTACCGTTGGCGGCTTCATACTTGATGGCGAACTTCTCCAGAAAGCGCTTCAGCTTTTCTGGGTCCTTGAGGCTGGCGATGGGAAGCTTTTTTTCGATGAGGGCCGCCTGCTTGTCGATATCCATGGCGGAGGTTCCGACCGGGATATCCAACGCCGTCTGCACGATCGAGATGAGCGCTTTGTCGCCGAGAATGGAAAAGGCGTCGGTAAGTGTCGGCGCTTTGCGCTCGAAATAAAGGGCAAGACGGACGCCCTCGTTGCTCTGGCCGGCTGTCTCTTCGAGCACCTGGCGGACATAGCGGTCGACAGTGCCCTGCTTCGTTTCCGCGAATGTCGTCGTGTGCTCGCCGCGGCGCGGGAAATTGAAGGCGGTAATGAATTCGCGCAAGCGTGGATCGGCCAAGCGGTTGGCGTAACTTCTTTCGTTGTCGACGCCTTCATTGATGGCCTTGCGCACCAGCGCCTTGGCGTAGGTCATGTCCGAAAGGCCAAAGGCCTTCATGGCGAACGAGAATAAACGCTGATTGCCGACGAATTCCTCGGCTGTTTTGATCTTGCCGATGTTGTCGAGGTAGTACTTGGACTCGCGCTTCACCTCGGCACGCGATGCCGTAACATTCAGAGTCTGCGTCAGATTGCGCGTAATCTGGCGATAGGTCTGGATCGTGTTGGTCACGGCCTTGCGCCCCAAAATGGCTGATTTTCGCAATTTTGTCGGAACGGGCTGACGCGAGGCTGGCGGGCGCAGGGTCGTTGGCGCGCGTGCCGAGGGCAAGGCCCGCACAAGCGGCGTGCGGTTCAATCATCCAAGAATGGGTCGAACCACGGGATTCCTCACGTGACAATTGTCATCGGTCTGGTCATCACGCTTGCCTGTATGCTTGGCGGCTTCGCGGCCATGGGCGGTCACGTCGAAGTCATCTGGCAGCCGTGGGAATATGTGATCATCTGCGGCTCGGCGCTTGGCACGTTCGTCGTCGCCAATCCGATGAAGACGATCAAGGACTCAGGCAAAGCTCTTGGCGAAGCTTTCAAGCACGCGGCGCCAAAGCACGAAGATTACCTCGACGTTCTCGGTGTCCTCCATTCCCTGATGCGCGACTTGCGCAACAAGCCGCGCAACGAGGTCGAAACGCAGATCGACAATCCGGCGGAATCTCCGATTTTCCAGGCGGCGCCTTCTGTCTTGAAGAATACCGATCTGATGAGCTTCATTTGCGATTATTGCCGCCTGATCATTATGGGCAATGCGCGCACGCACGAAATCGAATCGCTGATGGACGAAGAAATTCAGACCATTCGCCACGACAAGCTGAAGACATATCATGCCATCACGGCCGTGGGCGATGGTTTGCCGGCACTCGGCATCGTTGCTGCGGTTCTCGGCGTCGTCAAGGCCATGGGCTCGATCGACAAGCCGCCGGAAGTTCTTGGCGCACTGATCGCATCGGCGCTGGTTGGTACCTTCATGGGCATCTTCCTCTCGTACGCCGTCGTGGCGCCGATCGCGACACAGGTGAAGATCGTGCGTGAAAAGAAGATGCGCCTCTACATCATCGTCAAGCAGTCGCTGCTGGCGTTCATGAACGGCGCCATGCCCCAGGTTGCGATCGAACATGGCCGCAAGACGATCTCAGCGTACGAACGTCCGACTATCGACGAGGTCGAGCAGCACACCACAGGCGGCGGCGCAGAAGACGCCGTGAAGAAGGCAGCCTAAGTGCCATCATGACGGGGCAGGTCCATGCAAGCTGCGTCATGCAGAGTTTGGTTCGCACATGTGTGCAGGGCTTTCGTGAGCGTCGAAGCCGCCTCGGCAAACAGATGACTTTGACGCCGAAGTGTCTGATCAGGCGTCCAACACCGCACACGGTTTCAACGGGAAAGTGATTTCATCCATGTCCACGACGGCAGGCGCTAATCAGGCAGTTGGCTTCACGGGCAACATCAATGTCGTGATGAAGATTCCGGTGCTGGTTAAGGTCGTTCTCGGTTCGACAACGATGCAGGTGTCGTCGCTGCTCAAGCTTGGCCGTGGCGCGGTTATTCCGCTCGATCGCAAAGTCGGCGAACCGGTCGAGGTCATCGTCAATGATCACGTCGTTGCCCGCGGCGAGGTGGTCGTCATCAACGAGGAAGGATCGCGCTTTGGCATTTCCCTGACCGAGATCATCGGTATGGCGGAATTGGAAGGCGTCGCAGCGCCATAGCGCACATGACTTCCGACCTACGCGCGGCCGTGCGCAAGCGGTCCTGTCTGTCTCTCGTCAGCCACTGTGAAATCACGTGAGATCAGATGTCCGGTAGCGAAGACAAAGAAAGTAAAACAGAAGAGCCGACCGACAATAAAATGCGGCAGGCGATCGAGAAGGGCAACGTGCCCGTCTCACGCGAGCTCGCGACATTCGGGCCGCTGATCGGCGCTCTGATTGTGCTCACCATGTTGTCGGCGGGAACGGTGCCGCTCGCGGGCTTTCTCTCAGGCTTCATCAGCAGTCCAGGCGAATGGCAACTCGCGACGGGCGCGGAAGCAGCAGACCTGTTGATCCGCACCGTGCTGCAGGCAAGTTTCCTGGTGCTGCCGTGCGTTGCGGTGATGGCGTTTTCGGGCATCATCAGCTCGCTGGTGCAAAATCAGCCGCGTCTGGTTCTTGATCGCATTCAGCCGAAAGTCTCGCGCATTTCGCTATCCGCCGGGTGGAGCCGTCTCTTCGGTGGACGCGCCTTCGTCGAATTCGGCAAGGTCATCGTCAAGCTCGGCCTGATCGGCGCGATCTCCGCCTCCTATCTGAGCGTCGCCAAGAATGACTGGCTGAATGCGCTCTACATCGAGCCTGTCGGCGTGCCAGCGCTCATCCTGCGCTCGTGCGTCGGGCTTTTGTCGATCTTCATCGCGACCAGCGCAGCGCTCGTCGTATTTGACTGGCTGTGGGTGCACTTCAATTGGAAGCGTGACCTGCGCATGACGCGCCAGGAAGTCAAAGACGAGATGAAGCAGCAGGATGGCGATCCGATTATCAAAGCCCGCCTGCGCTCGCTTGCGCGTGATCGTGCGCGCCGGCGCATGATGGCAAAGGTGCCGCAGGCGACACTTGTCATCGCCAATCCGACGCACTTCGCTGTGGCGCTGCGCTACGTCCGCAGTGAAGGCGGCGCGCCGATTGTCCTGGCGAAGGGCAAGGACCTGATCGCGCTCCGCATCCGCGAAATCGCTGAAAAGAACGGCATTCCTGTTGTTGAAGACAAGCCTTTGGCGCGGTCGCTCTACAGCAGCGTTGAAGTTGACAAGATGATTCCCGCCGAATTCTACCGCGCCGTCGCACAGATCATCCTCTATCTGTCGTCGCGCGGAAAAATCAGACAGTCTTGAGCAAGGTAAAATCCATGAAAAGAGATCCGCAAGGCATCGTTCACGCGCGCGAAAGAATTCTGGCAGAAGCCCTGCGCGACGTCGCCTCGGAGCTGCGCCTGATCGACGTCGTGGAGTTCGTGACCTACATCCGGCTCGAGAAGCTGTTTCATCTCGAAAGCCTGGTCAATGCGGCCGCTGAATTGCATTTCATGCCGGGAACGTTGAATTTCGGCGCATCGGCCGAGGTCGAGATCGATTGGGGCGCGGCGCCGACGGTCTCTCTCGACATGGAATTCAAGAGCAAGAGCATCAGTGTGTATTTCAGTCTGGTGCTGGATTCCAGCCAGGCGGCTGTCGACATCAATTACATCACGTTCGCTGAGACCGGCACGTCGGCGGCCGAGAATACGCAATTGTTGGCCGGCGCACTCGCAGACGCCCGCATTCGCTACGAAGCGATGGACTTTCCGCATGTATCGCCGTCGAGGCCGTCGGCCGCGCTTTAAGATCTGCGCGTCAATCGCGTGCGGTGTTAACGCCGTCACCGCGCGCTCCCTGCAAGGCTCAAGCAAGTCTGTCGGCTTACTCTGAGGTCTCACATTGCGGGGTTTGCCGTGAAGCCAGTTTTCCTGTTCGATACGCTGTCGCAGAACAACCGTTGGCTTTCGCAGCGGCAGTCGGTGGTGGCGCAGAACGTCGCCAACGCCAGCACGCCGGGCTACAAAACCCGCGACGTCAAGCCGTTTTCAGAAACGCTGGATGACACGATGCTCGCCATGGCGCGCACCGACAAGGCGCATTTCGGTGCCGACGAACAGCACGCCGTCAATGTCGACGTCGATATCGAAGCTGAAGGCAATGCGCTGCACTCCGGCAACAACGTCGGGCTGGAGCGGGAGTTCGGCAAGGCCGGCGATATCAGCCGTTCCTATGCGCTGAATACCAGCATCCTGAAATCGTTCAATCGCATGCTGCAGCTGAGCACGAAGGCCTAATGTCATGATGGACCCCTTGCGCGCCAGTGTCGGAATTGCAGCGTCCGGCTTGGAAGCACAGTCGACGCGGCTGCGCATTCTCTCTGAAAACCTTGCCAACGCCCAGTCAACTGGCGCGACAGCCGGATCGGACCCGTACCGCCGCAAGCTGATTTCGTTCGAGAGCACGCTGGACGAAGTGACCGGCGATCAAGGTGTTCAGGTTGCAAATATCGAGCGGTCGAAAGCGCCGTTCCGCACCGAATTCAACCCCGATCATCCGGCGGCCGACGCCACCGGAACGGTCAAATTGCCGAACGTCAACATTCTCGTCGAGATGGCGGACATGCGCGAAGCAAGCCGAGGTTTCGAAGCCAATCTACAAGTCATCAAGCAGGCGCGTGAACTCGTCTCAATGACGATCGATCTTCTGAGGAGCGGCTGATGCTATCTTTAACGCCTGTCGGCGGCGCGCAATCGGCCGTTGGAAGTGCCGCGACCGGAAGTCTTTCGCTCAGCAAGCCGCTTGGTGCGAGCCAGCTCGGCGCGGGGGCAACCGCTGGCGCTGATTTCGGCGCAGTGATGAGCCAGCTTGCCGGCGATGCCATCGGTGGATTGAAGACCGCTGAAGCGGCGTCGATCCTTGGCGTGCGCGGACAATTGCCGACACAGGATGTCGTCGAGGCGGTGCTTTCGGCGGAAAAGACGCTGCAAACCGCGGTTGCGGTGCGCGACAAAGTCGTCGCAGCGTACCTCGATCTTAGCCGTATGCAGATCTGACGGAGTATAGCACATGCGCGCACTGGCAATTGCAGCGACTGGCATGAACGCCCAGGCGCTGAATATGGAAGTCATCGCCAACAACATCGCGAATATCAATACGACCGGCTACAAGCGCGCGCGTGCTGAGTTCACCGATCTCCTGTATCAGGCGGAGATTAAAGCCGGCGCACCGGCTCGCAGCGGCGATGGCACGGTACCGGAAGGCGCCGAGATCGGTCTTGGAACGCGCCTCGCAGCCGTCCGCAAACTGCATCTGCAAGGCGCGCTCGCATCCACAGGCAACAAGCTGGACGTGGCGCTCAACGGCCGCGGCTGGTTCCAGGTGGCGGGGTCGAACGGCGAAGTCGTTTACACGCGCGCCGGCGCTTTCAACAAGAACGCAACCGGACAGATCGTGACGCTTGCCGGCGATGTCGTGCAGCCGGCGATGACTATTCCCGCCGATGCCGTCGAGACGATCATCAACGAAGAGGGGCGCGTTATGGTGCGCATCAGCGGCCAGAACGAGCTTCAGGAAATCGGGCAATTCGCACTCGTCAACTTCGTCAATGAAGCAGGTCTCGAACCGCTCGGCGGCAACCTTTTTCGTGAATCGTCGGCGTCTGGCGCACCAGCGGCCGGCGTTGCGGGTGATCCTGGATTTGGAGCTATGCAGCAGGGCTACCTCGAAAACTCGAACGTCGATCCTGTGAAGGAAATCACGGAACTGATTTCCGCGCAGCGCGCCTACGAAATGAATTCGAAGGTCATCCAGGCATCCGATGAAATGCTCGGCACCGTGACCAAGGGCATTCGATAACCGGAGGCGGCTCGCTGATGCGCGTTTCAAACGATACTCGTCGGGCTGTGATGCGCGCTATCGCTGCAGTGTTTGCCGCGCTCGCATGCGCGCTTCATGCAGCGGTTGCCGTGGCCGCCGGTAGCGCGCCGCTGATTGTCGTGCCGGTGGCCGTCAGCGCCATCTATCCGGGCGCGCCGATCCGCGATGATCAGATTGTCGAGAAAAATTACAGGTCCGTCGCGGCGCGCGCGCAGATCGTTCTTCGGCGCGAAGATGTCGTCGGCAAAGTTGCGCGGCGCGTCATTTTGCCGGGGCAACCGATCCTGCTGATGGCCTTGAAAGACATGGAACTCGTGACTGCGGGGCAGTCCGTGACGTTGATGTACGCCGCCGATGGCGTCGAGATCACCGGACGTGCTGTTGCGTTGCAGGCCGGCAAGAAGGGCGAAACGATTTCGGTTCGCAACATCGATAGCGGCGTTGCGGTGCGCGCGGTCGTTGCGGCAGAAGGCTTCGTTACGGTGGGTCCGAATTGATGCGCTGGCTCACGGCAGTATTCTTCCTCGCGCTTCTGTCGTGCGATGTCATGGCGCAAAGTCGCATCAAGGACATCGCGGGCGTGCGCGGCGTGCGCGACAATCAGCTTGTCGGCTATGGCCTGGTCATCGGCCTTAATGGCACGGGCGATAGCCTGCGCAACGCACCGTTCACAGATCAGTCGATCCAGTCCATGCTCGACCGCATGGGCGTCAACGTGCGCAACGCCAACGCTCGAACGCGCAACGTCGCCGCCGTCATCGTGACGGCCGATATGCCAGCATTTGTCGGCCCGGGCTCGCGCATTGATGCGACGATTTCTTCGCTCGGCGATTCGTCGTCGCTTCTCGGCGGTACGCTCATTCAGACGCAATTGAACGGCGCAGACGGTCAGACGTATGCCGTGGCGCAGGGCCAGCTTCTCGTATCGGGCTTCAGTGCCAAGGGCGCGGCCGAAAGCGTGACGCAGGGCGTGCCGACCACGGGCCGCATTCCCGGCGGCGCCATCGTCGAGCGCGAAATCGAAACGGCCTTCGACCGTGAAGGCGGGTTCATTTTTGAATTGCGAAATCCCGATTTCAATACCGCGGCGCGGATTGCCGACGCCATCAATAGCTACACGCGCACGCGTTATGGCAAGGTATTGGCGCGGGAAATCAATATGCGTTCGATCGCCGTCAATCGGCCAGATAAGGTTCCGGCGGCCCGGTTCATGGCCGATCTCGGCGAACTGGAAGTGAAACCGGATACGGCGGCGCGCGTGGTTGTCGATGTCAAATCCGGCACAATCGTCATGGGCCGCGACGTGCGCGTGTCGACTGTCGCCGTGACGCAAGGCAACCTGACCGTGCGCATCACGGAAGACGAAACCGTATCGCAGCCCAACGCCTTCTCCGAAGGCCGCACGGTGGTCACGCCGCGCACGGCCGTCAACGTCAAGCAGGAGAAGGGCAAGTTCGCCATCGTGCGCGGCAGCAGCCTCGACGCTTTGGTGCGCGGCCTGAACTCCATGGGCTTGAAGCCGGCTGATGTCATCTCAATTCTGCAGGCCATCAAGTCGACAGGAGCCATGCAGGCTGAACTCGTGGTGCAGTGATGACATACGGTTCCGCCACGATCAGGACGGCGCTGAGTTTCGGAATGATGCTCGCGGTCGCGTGTGTTGCTGCACCTGAAGCGCAGGCCGCCGACGAGAATGCGGGCGTCTGGTCGGCGATTGTCACGCCAACGGCCAAGACAGGGCCATCACGCCTCGGCGGTAAACAGCCGGGCAAAAAGCAAGCTCGACGCCAAGCCGCTAAAACGCCTGCGAAGGCTGCGTCGGACGCGCTTGAAAGCGGCGCTGCGCACGATGAGGCTGCCATCGGCAAGCCCGCGCAGCCGGCATCGAAGAAGCACGTTGCGCCGGTCAAACGAAGAGCGCCGACAGCGGTGGATGATGGCGCGACGGCGGAACTGAAGCCCGATGCGGATGCCGAAGCCATCGGTCACGATCAGCCGGTCGCGGCGGAAGACGCGCACGTTGAAGCAGAAGGCAAGCCGGTTGTTGCGCCGGAAACGACAGAACCGGCGGCTGCCGTCGACGCAGCACCTGCGGCTGTCGAAGAGCATGCCAAAGCGGCTGGAGGTGAGCTTGGCGCCGCCGATGCGCATGCCGCACCAGCGGCGCATGCCGTTACTGCGGAAGCGCCAGCGCCCGCGGCAAAGGCTCAGCCCGCCCATGGCGATGCAACCGCCAAACCGGCGACACAAGCAGATACAACGCCGGCACAGCCGGCGCACGCGTCAGAGCCTGCTGCGGGCACACACGAGCCGGCGGCCAAAGGCAACAGCGCCGCGTTCCAGAAGCAGGTGCAAAGCTACTGCGTCAACATCACGAACTTTGCGATGGATGCGCGCTTCCTCAACCAGAAAAAGCAACTCGAACAGGTGAAAGTCGACCTCGAGAAGCGCACGGCCGAACTGGAAGGCAAGATCAAGGATTTCAAGGACTGGCTGGCGCGTCGCGATGAGTTCGCAAGCAAGGCCCGCGACAGCCTCGTCAGCATATATGCGAGTATGAAAGCAGAAGCGGCAGCCAAGCAGCTCACCGAGCTCGATGAGGAATCGGCGTCGTCCGTGCTTGCCAAGCTCGATCCGCGCCAGTCGAGCACCATCATGAGCGAGATGGAGCCGAAGAAAGCCGCTCGACTGATGGAAATCATCGCCGGAGCAAGCAAGCTGCCGGATAAGCCCGCGCCCGCAACGGCAGTCGAGGGTAACGTCGAGGCATCGCCACAAGACGCCGTTGCCGCCGATCCAGGGGCAGCGGCTGAGCCTCAATCGGGAGCCCTCGAGCCGACGAGGGCGAGCGAGCCATGAACCGCATGTGCATAGCCGTGCTGCTCTTTGCCGGACTCTCGGCCGGCGGCTGCGCCGGCGACATCCATGAAATCGGGCGTGAGCCGAAGTTCGCGCCGATCGGTGGCGGCATCTGGAGTGAGCCGGTCGACGTCGTCCTGCCGTCTGACAGCATGCGCCGCGCCTCGACCAAGGGTTCGATCTGGCAGGCGAGCGGCAGCGATCTCTTCCGCGATCCGCGCGCGGCCAGCGTCGGCGACGTCGTGACGGTCAAGATTTCAATTGATGACAAAGCGTCACTCGACACCAAGTCCAATCGCTCACGCAAATCGAGCCGCGATGCCAGCGTGAATTACAGCTATGACGTTGCATTTCCGTCAGGGGCTGCCACCGGAACCGTCGATGGCAAGGTTGGCCTCGATGGCTCAACGCAGACGGACGGCAAGGGCAACACGAGCCGCGCCGAGAGCATTGATCTCAGGATCGCGGCGGTTGTTTCTGAAGTCTTGCCGAACGGCAACATGATCATCAGCGGCAGCCAGGAAGTGCGGGTCAACTTTGAGCTGCGCGTCGTCAGCGTCGCCGGATTGGTGCGTCCGCGCGACATCAGTTCAGACAATTCCATTTCCTACGAGAAGATTGCCGAAGCACGGATTTCCTACGGCGGGCGAGGGCGCATCATGGAAGTGCAGCAGCCGGCATGGGGACAACAGATCGTCGACATGATCAGCCCGATGTAAGGGGGCGAACGTGGCTAAAGCACCGGCGCCTGCGGCCAAGGGCGGCAAGGATGGCGACAAGAGCAACGGCGGCTCGATGGGCTTCATCATCGCGATGGTGGTGTTGACCGTCGTCGGCGGCGGCGGCGGCTTTTTGTTTGCAACGCAGTTCCTGCAACACTCAACGTCCGATAAGCCGAAAGCCGCGGCGGCTGCAGCACCGGTCGATCCACACGGTGCCGCGCCGGCAGATGGTGCCCATGGTAGCGGGGGGGCGGCTGAGGCCGAACCGCCGCCGCCAACCGGCGAACTCTTGCCGCTGCCGCCCATCGTCACCAACCTTCTGCAGCCGGCCGAAACGTTCATTCGCATCGAAGGCTCCATCGTCGTCGAGCCCGGCTATTCGGACGGACCGATCCTCGCGGCCAAGGTCGGAGAAGACATCATCGCACTGCTGAAGACGATGACTTTGGCCCAATTGCAGGGCTCGACCGGGCTGAACCACCTGCGTGAAGACATCAACGATCGCGTGAAGATTAGAAGCGAGCAGAAAGCCCGTGAATTGATAATCCATTCGTTGGTAATTGAATGAAAACCATTGCAATCGTCCCTGCTGCAGCGGTCGGCTTGATGGCGTTGGGCCTGTTCGATGTGCCCTATGCTGCGGCTCAAACGGCGGGCGCCATCCCGCCTCTCGAAAGCCTCATCCCGGCAGGATCGGGCACGGCATCGGGCCGCATCGTGCAGCTCGTTGCTGTTTTGACGGTGCTCTCGATTGCGCCCGGTCTCATCATCATGGTGACGTGCTTCACACGCTTCATCATCGCGCTGTCGTTCCTGCGCACGGGGCTTGGGCTACAAACGACACCGGCAAATTTGATCCTGATCAGCCTCGCAATGTTCATGACGTTCTTCGTCATGGCGCCGACATTTACACAGGCGTGGGAGCGCGGCCTGCAGCCGCTGATCGAAAACAAGATTGCCGAAAAGGAGGCCTACGAGCAGATCGTGGCGCCATTTCGCACGTTTATGAAGGCAAATGTGCGCGAACGCGATCTGAAGCTGTTCGCCGACTTGTCACAGGAAAAATTGCGGATCGCCGACACCGATATCGAGAATGACCTGCGTATCCTCGTGCCGGCTTTCATGATTTCGGAAATACGGCGTGGATTCGAGATTGGATTCTTGATCGTCCTGCCGTTCCTGGTCATCGACCTCATCGTGGCAACGCTCACCATGTCGATGGGCATGATGATGATGCCGCCGACGGTCATATCGGTGCCGTTCAAAATTTTGTTCTTCGTTTTGATCGATGGCTGGAATCTGCTGGTCGGCGGATTGATCCGATCCTTCGCGTAGCGAAATTTCGCAGGCGAAATGCGGGCCGCTACTCAAAATTGGCGGCCGAATGCTATCCGTGGCTGCCGACAACTTGTAACAATGAGAGACTTAATTATTGCAGATGCTACCGATCCGGTTAACTAATTCACAATCTTCTCTTGGTACCAAGAAGTCATGATGGGTTGGAGCCGACGCTATTGCGCTCCAAAGGCATGATGCCGCCCCGTCAAGCCGGCCGATCCGGTATGTCCCGTAGCAGAATTAGTACCTTTTTCTGGGACATACACAATGAATAGTATCAATACCAACTACGCCGCGATGACGGCACTCCAGTCGCTCAACTCCACCAATAAGAGCATGCTGGAAACGCAGAGCCGCATTTCGACCGGCTTGCGCGTCTCCTCGGCGCAGGATAACGCCGCCTACTGGTCCATGGCGACGACGATGCGCTCCGACAACATGTCGCTTTCGGCTGTGTCCGACGCACTCGGCCTCGGCGCCGCGACCGTGGACGTCGCTTACACCGCGATGAACAGCTCCATCGACGTTTCGAAGTCGATCAAGGCCAAGCTGGTTGCATCGCGCGAACCGGGTGTTGATCGCGCCAAGGTTCAGACGGAAATTGACGCTCTTCAGGATCAGCTTCGCTCGATCGCCAAATCGGCATCGTTCACCGGCGAAAACTGGCTTTCGGTCGACACCGGCCATGCCACCAGCGGCTACAACGCAACCGAAACGGTTGTCTCGTCGTTCTCGCGCACTGGCGACCAGGTTTCGGTCGGCACGCTGTCGGTCACGATCTCGGCCAGCTACCTGTTCAACGCCAACACGGACGGCTCTGGCGCCGCCGGCACGGCAACGACCATCGAACTCGGCATTCTCGGCTCGGAACGTATGACGGCCGCTGAAGCAACGACAGCCGGCGGCACGCGCGGCGACGTCGGCGCTGCTGCAGGCGACGGCTCGATCATTCTCGCCAGCTACGATGGCACCGGTGAAATGGACATCACCAGCGCCACCGACACGCAGATCGACGACTTCATCCAGGCGATGGACTCTGCCATCGGTGACATGACCAACGCCGCCACCAACTTCGGTTCGGCCAAGTCGCGCATCGGTCTGCAGAAGGACTTCGTGTCGAACCTAATGGACGCTATCGATCGTGGCATTTCGTCACTCGTCGACGCCGACATGAACAAGGAATCGACCCGTCTCCAGGCTCTGCAGGTTCAGCAGCAGCTCGGCGTTCAGGCCCTCTCGATCGCCAACTCGTCGAGCCAGAGCATCCTCTCGCTCTTCCGCGGTTAATAACCGCCGTATCACACGGCAATTGGCAGGCAAGGGCCGCGCTTCTCACCGAAGCGCGGCCTTTGTCCGTTCAATTCCCGCGCAAGGTTGGTGCCCGATCATGTTTCGCAGCGCGTCGTGCGAAACCCGGGACATGTAATGCCGAGCTGGATACAATTCGATCGCCTATGGGACAACCTGATGGCGCTGGGTCCGCGACGCCTGACGGCACTCGGCGGAATCGGCCTCGCCGTCATCGCGCTCATCGCGTTCGGAAGCCATTATCTGAG
>JBOFCQ010000030.1:0-5245 GCA_051646145.1 Hyphomicrobium sp. | reverse complement strand
GGCGAACGCATCGAGCTGACCCACTTGGCGGCCGATCGCGGCATCTTCGCACGCGGCGCTGTAAAAGCCGCCATGTGGGGCCACGGCCGCGCGCCGGGCCTGTATACGATGGCCGATGTGCTTGGTATCTGACGACGCGCCGGCGGCGGGGCCGTTGTCATTTTAGATGGTGATGTTGGACGCATGACGGATGCACTGACGGATAACGTTCTGGTTTTGGTGCGCCACGGCGAAAGCGAGTGGAACAGGCTCAACCTGTTCACCGGCTGGCGCAACCCGGACCTGACCGACAAGGGCGTGATCGAGGCGCGCGTCGCCGGCCGGCTGATCAAGCACGAAGGCATTCGCTTCGATGTCGCTTTCACCAGCGAACTGAAGCGCGCCCAGCACACGCTCGACATCATGCTGTCGGAACTCAACCAATCGAACGTGCCGACGATCCGCGACAAGCGTCTGAACGAGCGCGACTACGGCGAGCTGTCCGGATTGAACAAGGATGAAGCGCGCAAGAAGTGGGGCGAAAACCAGGTTATGCTCTGGCGCCGCTCGTTCGATATTCCCCCGCCCGGCGGCGAGAGTTTGAAAGACACTCTCGATCGCGTGGCGCCCTATTATCACGACACGATCTGGCCCGAGATCGTCAAAGGCAAGAATGTCATCGTGGCGGCGCACGGCAATTCTCTGCGCGCTTTGATGATGATCCTCGAAGGGTTGTCGGGCGACGAAATTCTCCGCCGCGAATTCCAGACCGGGGCGCCGATTGTCTTCCGCCTCGGCGCCGACGGCAAATCGATAGACCGCAAAGACCTGCTTCCGCCTCGTTCCGCTGCCGCTCCCGCTGTCGACCGTATTGTGTGAACCGCCTCGACGTTTGCCGAGGCCACATTTCAAGGTGTGAAGTCACATGGCCATTGATCCCGTTGCCGCCGACGACATCAAACCGAAAGGCCGCGATCGCGACAAGCTGATCGGTGTCTGCATCGGCATTCTCGCCGTGGCACTCGCAATTTGCGGCCTTGGCGGCGGCAATGCGGCGAAGGACGCGACGCTGAAGAACATCGAAGCGACCAACACGTGGGCCTTCTTCCAGGCCAAGAACGCGCGCCGTCAAACGCTGCGCCTTCAGGCCGAGGAACTTGAATTGCTGATGCAGACGACGCCCACCTTGAGCGAGGAGGCGCGGACCGCCATCTCGGCAAAGGTCACGGAATACCGCTCGCAGGAAAAGCTGCTGACCAGCGACCCCGCGAAGAAGGAAGGTCTCGACGAATTGTGGACCAAGGGCAAGGCGCTGGAAGTCGAACGCGATGTCGCGCTGCACCGCGATCCGTATTTCGATTACGGCGAAGCCTTGCTGCAGATCGCGATCGTGCTGGCGTCGATCTCGATCATTTCCGGAAGCAACCTGCTGCTGATCGGCAGCCTGCTGCTGGGCGCCGCCGGCTGCGTCCTGACGGTCGGCGGATTTACGCTCGCGTTTCCGCTACCTTTCTAGGGCGTCGCGCGAGATGGCATCACGTACTCGGCGACGCTGGCAGCGATGACGCCGCCATCTCGCACCAGTTCGACGCGGCCTTGATAACGTCCCACCGCCCACGGCAGTTCGCGCCGTTTCTTTCCGGCGTATGAAATAAACACGGCCTTGTTGCGCTCGATCGGCTCGGAGAGCTGTTCGACAAGCGGGCCGCCCGGCCCGTCAATGACGATGCGCACGCGATCACCCTGCAGCAGATTGACGAAACGCGCGAAGACAAGCAGCGCCGGACTGTCGACCGACAGCGCCGCGATAGCCGTGTGATCGGTTTCGAGCGTGTCGAGGTTTGGCACCGCGCCGGTAAATCCGGCACCGATGATCTCACCGTTGCGATAAGCGAACGGCGCGATGGCCTCGGGCTGCCAGAGGCCGTGCCCGGCGCCGTTGCGCACACAGGCATCGGGCGACGCCGCATCCGGCAGAAACGGATCGACGACGGTACCGTTGCGGCGCACCGTCAAATGCACGTGCGCGAAATCGGCCATGCCGGAGTAGCCGACATCGCCGAGCCGCGTGCCGCGCTGCACGGCCTGCCCATTAGTAACGGCGATGGTGCCCTGCTTCAGATGACAGTATTGCGTTTCCCACCCGCCGCCATGATCGATGACGACGCCGTTTCCGCACTCGCGGCCCTTGATGGCGTCGCTTTTGCTGTCGCGCAGGAAAATGTCGGTGACGCCATCACGCAGGGCTTTGATGGTGCCGTCCGCCGCCGCTAGCACGGCCACGCCGGTCTTCGCCGCTGCCGCCGAGAGCACGCGGAAATCGACGCCGTTGTGCTTGTCGTAGGTCGCGCCGCCGCATGCGAAATCACGGACGCCGGGGCCCGGGTCGAGATCAACGTAGCTTTGGATGAAGCAGGTTTTATGCGGTTCGCATTTCAGCGGCAGCGATAATTTCGGGGCCTCTTGCGCCTTGACCGTGCCGGGCGCGATTGAAACCGCAACGGCAGCCAAAATCATCGCGCCAATCATGCCGGCCCCCGCCCGCGAGGGTAAAGACGACATCCACGTTCCGGGCCTCACGCCGCACCTCGCTGGTTGAGACCCATACGCCACTCTCCCCATGCGCCAAAGTGCCATGCAGGCACTGCCTTCTCTTGCCGCCGACCGCGCGAGACGATAGCACTACCGCGCTTCAATTCGACGGCCAAAATTCTCAGGCCCCGCCCCGACATCGCAAGGAAACCGATACCCATGGCGACGCATGCACTTCTCCTTCTGCCCGGCGACGGCATCGGCATCGAGACCATGGCGGAGGTCGAACGGCTGATTGCGTTTTTCAACGCCCGCAGCAACGGCGCCAAGTTCAAGATCGATCGCGATCTCGTCGGCGGCTCGGCCTATGACGCACACGGCGTCGCCATCACCGACGCCGCGATGGCGAAGGCGGCCGCGTCCGATGCCGTGATCTTCGGCGCCGTCGGCGGACCGAAGTGGGATAAGGTGCCTTATGCGCATCGCCCTGAAGCAGGACTGCTGCGCTTGCGCAAGGATCTCGATCTTTTCGCCAATCTCAGGCCCGCCATCTGCTACCCGGCGCTTGCCGATGCCTCGAGCCTGAAGCGCGAGCTGGTCGAGGGCCTCGACATCATGATCGTGCGCGAGCTGACCGGCGGCGTCTATTTCGGCGAGCCGAAGGAAATCGTGACGCTTGAAAATGGCGAACGCCGCGCTGTCGATACGCAGCTCTACACCTCGCGCGAAATCGAACGCATCGCCAAGGTCGCCTTCGATCTGGCGCGCAAACGCGGCAACAAGGTGCACTCGGCCGAGAAGCGCAACGTCATGAAGACGGGCGTGCTTTGGAACCAGGTTGTAACCGAGACTCATGCCGCCTACGCGCCTGACGTCAAACTCGAGCATATCCTGGCCGATAACTGCGCCATGCAACTTATCCGCAACCCGAAGCAGTTTGACGTCATCGTCACGGACAACCTGTTCGGCGACATTCTGTCGGACGAAGCGGCCATGATGACCGGCTCGCTCGGCATGCTGCCGTCGGCATCGCTCGGCGCGCCCGATCCCAAGACCGGCAAGCGCAAGGCGCTTTATGAGCCCGTGCACGGTTCGGCGCCCGACATCGCGGGCAAGGGTCTCGCCAATCCGATCGCGACAATCGCCTCGTTCGCCATGGCGCTGCGCTATTCCTGCGATATGAGCAAGGAAGCCGATCTCATCGACCAGGCCATCGCCGGCGTCCTCTCGGAAGGCCTGCGCACGGGCGACATCATGCAGCCCGGCATGCGCCAGGTCGGCACAACGGAGATGGGCCGCGCGATCGAGGCGGAGCTTGCCAAACGGGTGGCGTGACGGCGAATTCGTTAAGAATTCGTTGACAAATCAGCCCCTTCGCGCGCCGCCCTCGACGTGAGACAATCACTAAAGTGATTCGGGGGATGCTGCGCTTTTGAACGCTTGAGAGAGCGTGGCGCGGAGCGGGCGGGGGCACGCACACCATGACGACAGTCAACGAGCTTCGCGCTGGACTACTGGCGGTGGCGAAACGATCGGTCAGCATCATGACCGCTTGCACCAACGCGGAAAGCACCAAGCTCTACTTGGCGCTGCCGTTCCTGGGGCTGCTCGGTTACGACTACACAAATCCCTATGAAGTCTACCCAGACCACACGACGGGCACGACGAGCAAGGCCGACTTCGCCATTCTGCGCGACGGCTTGCCGGTGATCGCGATGGATGTGCCGCGCTCCGGCTCCGATCTTGCGGACCGCCGCGAGAACCTGGCGCGCTACTACAAAGATGTCGGCACGATCCGCCTCGCCATTCTCACCAATGGCACGCTGTTCGAATTCTACGTCGACAGCGCGCAGTCCGGCGTCATGGATGACTCACCCTTTCTGACCGTCGATCTGGAAACGATCGCCCGCGCCGGCGTTGCCGAAGAAATTCTGGAAACGCTGCTCGCCGCCGTCAACGGTCACTACGATCCCGAGACTATCGCCGAAGCCGCGCACGTCCAACTCGTCAAGAAGCGCCTGCGCACCGTGTTCGTCGATGAAGCCAAAGGGCCGTCGGAACAATTCTGCCGCTTCGCGCTGGAACGCATCGGACTATCAGCCATGCGCAAATCGGTCATCGACCGTTACTACGCGCCGCTCATCAAGACCGCGTTCGAGGAAAGCCTGGTCATTCCCGTGATCGAGCGCTTGAAGTCTCAGCCGGCCGGCGAAGGCCGCACCGGGCAAGTCGGACTGCATCAACTCGGCCAGCGCATTTCGACGACGGAAAACCAGTTGCACGTCTTCAACTACGTGCGCCGCCGTCTCGCGTATCTCGCTGAAGAAGAAGCGCAGTATGAAGCCATCGATAACGTGCGCTATACCGATTACGTCGGTCGCTTGACGGTCTTTTATGACCGGGAAAAGAAGGGCCGCATCTTCGATTACATCGAAGGCGCCGATGGTTATGACAAATACATTTTCCCCGATCCCATCGGCGAAATCGTGACCAACAGCCTGCTCGAACTCGACACAGCGCTCAAAACCGTATTCCAGGCGCGCGTGCGCGAACTGGGCGGCGTGACGCATCACCAAAAGCTCGCTCGCTCGGCCTGACAGCGCTAAATTGCGCCCGACAGTAAGGCCAGGGGGCAGGCAATGGCGAGCAACCTTTCGACAATCGGCTATGCGTTCGCGGACGAGGATACGTTCCGCGACACGATGGTGGCGTGCGCAGGCGCGACCAGCAAGGG
>JBOFCQ010000029.1:0-3053 GCA_051646145.1 Hyphomicrobium sp. | reverse complement strand
CGCGCCGCGACCGAGGGCCAATGGATCCGCATCGAGGTCGACGACAACGGACCGGGCATCCCGGCGCCCGAGCGCGAAAACGTGTTTCGGCCGTTCTATCGCATCGACCACGCCCGCAACGTGGACGAGGGCAACTCGGGGCTCGGGCTCGCCATTGCGCGTGACATCGCGAAGAGCCACGGCGGCAACGTTGCGCTCGGCGAAAGCTCGATGGGCGGGCTCAGAGCCATTATTTCACTGCCGATCTAGCGCCGGTTTGGCGAGTTGGCGGGGCGGGCGCGCGTTGCGAGATGGCGTTTACCGAGCCACAGGCCGAAGCTTTGCGCGTGCGACGGCACTGATCCCGCACCGCGTCGGCGGTGCTAACGTCCTATTTTTCCCGAAGAAATTAGACTTTTGTCGGTGCGATTACACGCGCTTGTGACTTGCGTGTGATGTTATTCTATTACAGTATCAATTCAGAGATGATGCTCCAGCGTCCCTCGCCACTTCCGGTCCCAGCCAATTCCTCCTCCATGGCTCGGATCAAAGTCGCACTTGCCGATCGGTCGCGTCAGAGGCCGGTCAAACGCGCTCCAAGTCAGGGCCGCGAGTTCGGTTGCCAAAGCCCGCTTCCAGGCAGGGTCAGGAGCCGAGTTCGCGGCCTCTTTTGTGGGCCGCCGCGACGGCTTCCGTCATCAGCGCCTTGAGCCCGTTGGGTTCGCGCATCAGCACGGCGAGAGCCGCGGCCGTCGTGCCGCCGGGTGACGTCACGTTCTGGCGCAAGGTCGCGGCGTCGTTGACCGACGTCCGCATCAGTTCGCCCGAGCCGGTGACAGTGGCGCGCGCCAGTTCCATCGCGAGATCGGCATCAAGACCCGCCGCGCGGCCTGCCTCAGCCAGACATTCTGTCAGATAGAAAACATACGCCGGACCGGACCCCGATACAGCAGTCACGGCATCGATCAGGCTTTCGTCGCCGACCCAGACCACATCGCCAACGGCGCGCAGCAAGCCATCGCAAAGCGCCTTTTGTTCGCGTGTCATGGCCGCATTGCCGACCGCGCCCGTGATGCCGCGGCCAATGGCGGCCGGCGTGTTCGGCATGGCTCGCACGACGGCGACACCGGCCAGCAGATGACGTTCGAAACTGGCGATCGATCGGCCAGCCGCAATCGACAGCACGACGGTCCGCGGCCCGGCGAGACGGCCAAGCGGCGCGAACACCTGATCCATGACCTGCGGCTTGACGGCGGCGACGATTACAGCCGGTGTCGTCTCGACCTCATCGACCACCGCGACGACCTTGATCGCATAGCGCCGGACGAGTTCGGCGGCTTCGCCCTTGAGATCGGGCTCTTGCACGATCACGCCGTTCGGGTCGAGCCCGCGCGCAAGCCAACCGGCCAGCAGGGCCGCGCCCATTTTACCAGCGCCCGCGAGGATGATCGGACCGTCGAGTGACAATGACATGGGCGCCGCCTTGACCTTTTTGACCGTGCGTTGGCTGTGGGCCGGTTATCGGGCGCCCGTGACAGCCCCGACCCACGTCACACACTTCGATAGGTCAAGCGGTTTGGCGGATCAGGCCTGGCCTTCGGTCTCGAACATGGTCGAAACCAGCGCCTCGCGGCTTTCCTTACCTGCCCACACGACAAACTGGAAGGCCTGGTAATAGCGTTCGCACCCTTCAAGCGCGGCTTTGAGCAGCGCTTCGCATTGGCGCGTCGTCGCGACCGCGCCGTTCAGCAGCAGCGCATGGCGGAACATGACCAGCCCTTCGTGCGTCCAAAGATCGAAGTGGCCGAGCCAGAGCTGCTCGTTGATCTGGGCGACGAGGCGATACATTTCCGGCAGGCGGTTGTCGGGAACCTTGAAGTCGAAGGCACAGGCCACGTGCAAGGCTTCGAGATCGTCGCGCCAGTTGAGCGACACATGATAATCGGCCCAGGTGCCAGCCACGATCAGCGTCAACTCGTCATCGCTTGGGCGTTCCACCGCCCAATCGTGACTGGTGGCGAGCTGTTCCACCAGATCGATCGGGTTGTTGACGCGATCATAGCTGCGTTCGGCCCTTGCCATTCCACTGCATTCCTTCATTGCCGAAGCCGACGCGCGCGGCCCGCCCGTTCGGCGATCGAACGGATCAATTGCTTTACCTGTGCCTTGGGACCGAACGAAAACAGAGGGTCATGCGAGTCGCAAGGCGAGCCCGCTCTTGTCCACGGTCAAAGTGGCAAGGTGCGGACGACACGACCCTTTTTGGTCGCCGGCGGCATTTCGGTGTTGAGAAGTCGCGATCGCACTGTGGATTATTATTGGGGCCCAGGTGGCGCTTATCGGCGCTGGAGATCGGCGACCAGTTGCTCCAATGCCGCCACACGGGCTTCGAGTGCGCTCGCCTGATCGCGCGCCTTCTCGGCGAGCGCCTTGACGACCTCGAATTCTTCCCGCTTCACGACATCCATATCGCGCAGGAAGCGGTCGGCCTGCCCCTTCATCATGGTTTCGACGTCGCGCTTCACGCCTTCCGCGGCGCCGGCGGCGTCCGTCATCAACTTGGCGAAGTCATCGAAGATACGATTGGTCGTCTGGGTCATGGCAAAGCCTTGCAATCACGATGCAGATTTGGGTTGTGGCGCTGGTGGCAATATGGAGGGCCTGGGCGCCGCCATCAAGCCGCGATCGTGACCGGCCTTTATGGGTCGGCCGCGATAAAGGAAATTAGCGCCTTCGCCGTCATGCTTGCAGATGTGGCCTGGAGCTTCGGACCGAAGCTGTCTCCTGGAGATTTGGCCGCAACCTTGACAGGGGGCGCCATGTCTTAAAGAACGCGGCGTGGCCGACACGAGCGCCTGCGCCTGCGACGCCTCTGCGCCCAACCGATCGGGCGGCCAAACGAAGGACCAACAATGACGATCCTTGCCGCCGCCCTCGCCTTCCCGGCCATCGACCCGATCGCCATCTCGTTTGGACCGTTCGCCATCAAGTGGTACGGCCTCGCCTACATGGCCGGTCTGGTTCTCGGCTGGCTGTACGTGAAGCGGCTCATCGCCGATACGCGGCTGTGGGCG
>JBOFCQ010000399.1:0-5955 GCA_051646145.1 Hyphomicrobium sp. | reverse complement strand
GAAATGCGCGACGAGCACAAGGCCGAGCTACTCGACCTCCTCAAGGCAGCCGGCGAAGCCCACAAGGTCGATATCGCCCAGTTCCGCCGCTACGGATCAGCGCGCAAGCTCTACAATTTCAACATCGACAACGCGGGGGCCTACTGATGACGAAGCACGAAAGCAACTGGCTTCCGACGACGCCGCGCAAATCCGCTACCTTCGACGACTACACGCTATCGGAAATCCGCCGCGCAGCGGCTACCGGCATCTACGATATACGTGGCGGTGGCACCAAGCGGCGGTTGCCGAGCTTCGATGACCTCCTCCTTCTCGGCGCATCGATGTCGCGTTATCCGCTGGAAGGCTATCGCGAAAAATGCGGGACCGACGTGACGCTCGGATCACGGTTTGCCAAGAAGCCGATCAAGCTGTCGATCCCGATCACAATCGCGGGCATGAGTTTCGGCTCGCTGTCTGCCAACGCGAAGGAAGCGCTCGGACGCGGGGCATCCCTCGCTGGGACCTCAACGACAACGGGCGACGGCGGCATGACGCCTGAGGAACGCGGCCAATCCAAGCATCTCGTGTATCAATACCTGCCGTCGCGCTACGGCATGAATCCCGACGATCTACGCAAAGCGGACGCGATCGAAATCGTCATCGGCCAAGGCGCAAAGCCCGGCGGCGGAGGCATGCTGCTCGGCCAGAAGATCTCCGATCGCGTGGCCGAGATGCGGCAACTGCCGAAAGGGATCGATCAGCGTTCAGCATGCCGCCATCCCGACTGGACAGGCGCTGACGACCTCGAGGTAAAAATCAACGAGCTTCGCGAAATCACCGATTGGGAGAAGCCGATTTATCTCAAGGTCGGCGCTAGCCGGCCCTATTACGACACGATGCTGGCGGTTAAATCCGGCGCTGACGTGGTCGTACTCGACGGCATGCAAGGTGGCACCGCGGCGACGCAGGAAGTGTTCATCGAACACGTAGGTATTCCGCTGCTGTCCGCCATCCGTCCTGCCGTGCAAGCGCTGCAGGATCTCGGCATGCACCGCAAAGTGCAGCTCATCGTCTCGGGCGGCATTCGCAATGGCGCGGACGTGGCAAAGGCGCTGGCGATGGGCGCGGACGCCGTCGCGATCGGCACGGCAGCGCTCATCGCGCTTGGCGACAACGATCCCAAGTGGGAGGCCGAATACAAGGCGATCGGCTCGACCGCCGGCGCCTATGACGACTGGCATGAAGGCAAGGACCCGGCCGGCATCACGACACAGACCCCCGAATTGAGCGCGCGTCTCGATCCGGTCGCCGCCGGCCGCCGGCTTGCCAACTATCTGAAGGTCATGACGCTCGAAGCGCAGACCCTGGCCCGCGCGTGCGGCAAGAACCATCTCCACAATCTGGAGCCGGAAGATTTGGTCGCGCTCACCATCGAAGCCGCCGCAATGGCCAAGGTGCCATTGGCGGGAACATCCTGGATCCCTGGCGCGGGAGGGTTCTGAGCCCGCGCACGTCTCCAGCTAATGAGCTTCCCCAACTGGCCGAGCGCTTATTGCGCTCGGCCTTTTTTCGGGCCTTCGGCAATACGGGCCGCGTCTATTCGGAATAGACGATGATGGCGAGAAACTTGGCGCGATCGTCCAACATGCGCTCGGGACCATGGACCACGCCGCCGGAGAACGTGAAAGCATCTCCCGGCTCAAGAATATAAGTCTTGTCGCCAAATCGGTACTCGACACGACCCTGCAGCATATAGATGAACTCGACGCCCGGATGAGCGAAGCGCGGCCACGATTGGCTTTTGCGATCCATCTCGATCAGAAACGGTTCGAAAGTTTTCCGTGGTCCACGATCGTACGACAACAGCCGGTACGTGTGACCGTGCTTGGTGCCAACCCTCACCACCTCCATTTGCTCCGAGCGTTTGATGAGCTGGGCCTGGCCTTCCTTCTGATCGGTCTGCCTGAAGAGATCCGACAGGCTAACACCCAGCGCGTGGCAGATCCTCTCCATGGAATCGAGACTGGCCGTCGCCATGCCGTTCTCGACGCGGCTCAGCATGGCGCTCGACATGTCCGCGCCCTCACTGAGTTCGGCCAGCGTGAGTTTTGCCGCGAGCCGGAGCTGCTTGATGACCTCGCCGACGCGCTTTTCGAGCGGAACGTGCGCCTTCTCCGAGGTGACGGAGGCACCAGCGCCCGAAGACAACGTGGACGGCTTTCCACGACGGGAAGCGGGGCCGGGATGTTTGGATTGGGTCATGCTTTTCCTGCTGCGGTTGGTTCACTCCGACATAAGCGTGGCCGGCGCCCAAGTGCAATGCGTGGCGTCGAGCGGGCACGTCTCCAAGCTGCAGCGCAGCATAATATTTGCACCTGTTGCAACAATTTTTGTAATGCAAATCTATTGCATGCTATGCAAGTCTGCGTCAGGATGCCGTCCATTGTGCCTGGGGCAATTCCTGCTCCAGCAGGGGAGAGGGAGTCGAGCATGGTCGACATAGCAGGTGTACCGGCACGCGAGGCCGACACATACGCCGGTGGAGAAATCGGCGGATTACATCGCACGATCGATTGGAAAGGCGCATTCTGGATAGCAAGCGGCGTTCCGGCCCTTGTCCTCATCTCCATCGGTGGGATGGGCGCAACGGCGGGAAAGCTCGCGTTCCTCGTCTGGGCCATTTCGGTCGTGATCGGCCTATTGCAAGCCTACAGCTACGCTGAAATTGCCGGCTTGTTCAAAAACAAGTCGGGCGGCGCCGCCGTTTATGGTGCCGCGGCCTGGCTGCGCTACAGCAAGCTCATCGCGCCGCTCAATGTCTGGTGCAACTGGTACGCCTGGTCGCCGGTTCTGTCGCTCGGTTGCGCCATCGCGGCCGGTTACATTCTCAACGCCATAGCGCCCATTCCAGTATTCCTCGCTGACTCGCCCGAAGTCGTGGCATGGCTGAAGGCAAACGCGGCGGCCATCGACGGCAAGACCGCGGAAGACGCCGCCAAAATGGCGATTGCCGCCGTAACCGAAGGCGCAACGCCTGCGCTTCGCACGATGAAACTCGCCAGCTTTTCATTCCTTGGCCTTGCCAACATCGAGATTGGCGCGACGTTCTTTATCGGTGCCATTCTAATGCTGATGGCGTTTGCCATCCAACATCGCGGCATTCTCGGCACAGCAAAAGTACAGATGGCGATCGGCTTGCTTGTCGTCATTCCTATGCTGATCGTGGGCATCGTTCCGTTCTTCAACGGCAGCGTCCATGCATCGAACTACAGTCCACTGCTGCCACCGGTTGGCGAATGGTCGAATGGCGGCTGGACGCAGTTCTACGGCGCGCTATTCATTGCGGGGTGGTCGACGTATGCATTCGAGACCGCCGTTTGTTACACGCGCGAGTTCAAGAACCCTGCGTCGGATACGAAGAAAGCCATCATTGCGGCCGGCCTGCTGTGTGTCGTGCTGTACACGCTCGTGGCGGCGACATTCCAAGGCTATCTTGGCCTTGAAGGCATGACGCAAGCTGGCATCGTCGATGGCACCGGCGTTGCCGCCGCCATGGGCAACATGGTCGGCGGAGGATCGGAGTTCGTCACGCATCTCCTCGAGATGATGATGGTTCTTGCACTCATCCTTGCGATCATGATGGCGATGGCCGGTTCGTCGCGCACGCTCTACCAGGGCGGCATCGACGGCTGGTTACCGAAGTATCTGGCGCACACCAACGAGCACGGCGCGCCGACACGAGCCATGTGGACCGATCTCGTTTTCAACCTGGGACTGCTCACGTTTGCCGCATCGGACGCGACCGCGTACTACCTCATCCTGTCGATGTCGAACGTCGGGTACATGATCTTCATCTTCCTCAACCTTCAATCGGCGTGGATCCATCGCATCGATAGTCCCGATATTCCTCGTCCCTACCGCGCACCCAACTGGCTGCTCGGACTGGGCGCCGTCCTCGGGTTCTTCAATCTGTTCCTGATGGGTGTCGGAGCCAAGGTCTGGGGCAACCCGAACGCGCTTTGGTACGGACTTGCGTTTGGCGCGCTGATCATCCCTGTGTTCCTGTTCCGCCACTACGTTCAGGACAAGGGCCGCTTCCCCGATCACATGCTGATCGACCTCGACCTCAAGAGCCAGGATCTCGGTGCACGGCGCGCAGGCATCCTGCCGTATCTCGCACTTTTCGCGGGTGTCGCGATTACGTTATTTGGTCACTATTACTTCCAGCTTCCTCCGCCGGCTTGATGCGTGAACGGGCGGGGCATCTGCACGGCGCAGATGCCCCTCTCCCATCCTGCAAAGCACGAGAAAGCAGAACCTTGGAGACGATCAGCCCCAATAAAATACTGTGCGCTGTCGACGGTTTGGAACACGCGGCCAAGGCCATTACGCGCGCCGCGCAAACCGTATCCGCGCCGAGCCTGAGCAATGTGCCGCCACGGCCGTCGAAACTGACCTGCTCGATCGCCAGCAGCGAACGGCTCGCGCCGAAAGGCTTTGTCATTAACCGACACCGTCCGAGCCCGTAAAGCCACACGCGGATTCAACCATTGGTGGCGCACAGCCGCATCCCGGTGCTGGCGTCGTCCGCGCGTCTATTATTCTGACGATGAATTGAATTGCAGCCTGAACAAGTATCAAATCTAAATCGCTCGATGTCACGCCGTTGTGGCGGACCGGACGATGGAGAAGCATCTTGTTCAAGGTGGCCATTTTGGAGAAGCTTGTGGCACCGTTCCGAGTTGCCGTCATGAGTGTTGCAGTTATCGCTCAGGGCATGTGGCTGGCTGCGTCGGCGCCTGTTGCGGCGGCCCCCGAAGGCTCCGAGTGGTCGACGTACGGCCGCGACTATGGTCAGCAGCGCTTCTCTCCGCTCGATGAGATCAATACCAACACCGTGCAGCGTCTCGTGCCCAAATGGGTTTATCAGACGGGGACCGCGTCTACCTTCTCGACGTCCCCTCTGGTGGCCGATGGCGTCATGTATATAACTGCGCCCTTTTCACACGTCGTCGCATTGGACGCCAAGACCGGGCGGCAGATCTGGCGCTACGAACATAAACGCACAACCGAAAAAATGTGCTGCGGACCAGCCAACCGTGGAGCCGCTATCGGCTACGGCAAGGTCTACGTCGCCACCGTCGACGCTCGCCTCATTGCGCTCGATCGCCAAACCGGCAAGCCCGTATGGGACATCGCGCTTGCAGACAAGACGATGGACGGAACCGAGGATAAGAACGTCATGGCGGCCGACGACCCGTTGCATGCCCGAAATGTGACAGGCTCGTCGGGCGCCGGCGCGGTCATTGCCCCCCTCGTCTATGATGGCAAAGTCTTCGTGGGCATCACCGGCGTCGGTTACGGATTGCATCTCGATAGCCCTCGGCCGGGTGCACCCTTGGGCGCCGTCGTCGGCGTTTCAGGGCGATACGGCCGCCCCGGCTTTCTTGCCGCTTACGACGCAGAAACCGGCAAGGAAGTATGGAAGTTTGAGACGACCCAGAAGGGCTGGGAAGGTGAGTTCCGAACGCATACGCAGGACGGCGTACCCCTGCAAAGGGATCTCGCCACCGAGAAGGCCAATCTCGCCAAATATTCCGATGCCTGGAAACACGGCGGCGGTTCTATCTGGCACACACCCACCGTGGATACGCAAACCGGCATTCTGTATTTCGGCGTCGGCAACCCATCGCCTCAGGCAGCGGACGGAACGCGCCCTGGCGACAATCTTTATACCGTTGCTCTCGTCGCTCTCGAAGCGGCCACGGGCAAAATGGTCTGGCATTTCCAGCAGGTGCCGCACGACATGTGGGGCTACGACGTGGCGAGCCCACCGACCTTGTTCGACGTCGAGATTGACGGCAAGAAGGTGCCCGCGGTTGGAGAAGCCAGCAAGCTCGGCTGGTACTACGTCCACGACAGACGCACCGGCGCGCTGCTTTTCAAGTCTGACGCCTTCGTACCGCAGGACAA
>JBOFCQ010000363.1:0-10336 GCA_051646145.1 Hyphomicrobium sp. | reverse complement strand
CGAAAGCGGTTGCCGAACGCAACGAACGCCCGGCCGTGCAGCCGAAGATCGAAATCGATCAGACCGACGCGGGCGTCATCGAGCGCGTGATCGAAGGCGATGCCGATCTGACGTATTCGATGTCGTTCGAAGTGCTGCCGGAAATTCCGGCCACCGAATTCACCGGTCTGAAACTCGAGCGTCTGGTTGCCGATGTCGACGACGTTGATCTCGACAAGGCGCTGACGGATCTCGCCGGTCGCAACACCACGTTCGAGCCGGAAGACGGCCGCGCGGCGGACGAGGGCGACATGGTCACGCTCGATTTTGTTGGCAAGATCGACGGCGAGGCCTTCGACGGCGGTTCGGCTGAAGGCGCAAGCCTCGTTATCGGCAAGGGACAGTTCATTCCGGGCTTCGAAGAGAGCTTGAAGGGCTCAAAGGCCGGCGATGAAAAGGTCATTACCGCCACCTTCCCCGACGACTATCCGATGCCGACGCTCAAGGGCAAAGCCGCCACCTTCGATGTGAAGGTCAAGGCTGTTGCCAAGCCGAACGTGCCGGCGATCGACGATGCCTTCGCAACCGGACTTGGTGCTGAAAACCTCGCCAATCTGCGCGAACTCGTCAGCGCCCAAATCAAGCGCGAATACGAAGGCGCGGCGCGCATGAAGCTGAAGCGCGAATTGCTCGACGAATTGGACAAGGCCCATAAGTTCGAGTTGCCGCCCTCGCTGGTCGATTTCGAGTTCGACAACATCTGGAAGCAGCTCGAGAACAATCTCAAGGCATCGGGCAAGACCGTCACCGACGAAGGCAAGACCGAAGACGAAGTTCGTTCGGAATACCGCGGCATCGCGGAGCGCCGCGTGCGCCTTGGCCTGCTCGTCGGCGAGATCGGCGAGAAGAACAAGATCACCGTCAGCCAGGATGAACTGCGCCGCGCGTTGATCGAGCAGGCGCGTCGCTTCCCCGGCCAGGAAAAGATGGTCTACGAATATTACGAGAAGACGCCGGGTGCGCTCGCCGAACTGCGTGCGCCGATTTTCGAGGATAAGGTCGTCGATTTCATCCTCGATGCCGCCAAGCCCGCCGAGCGCAAGGTCACGAAGGACGAATTGCAGAAGGCGGTTGAGGAAAAGGCCGAGGCCTAACAGGTCCCGGCGCTCGCGTCGCTAATGCAACCTGTGTCTGAAGCCGTTCATTGAAACGCGTGGACAGATACGCCCATTGGCCGACACAAAGGGTTGGCACATCCGGGCACATCACGTGCGAGCCAGCGAGACGTGCGAGACAACGAGTCGGCTAGGTATTAGTAAAAGGGGGCGGCGCCGACGTGCGCCGCTTCAGATTTGAACGGCGCTGCAGTTTTGAGTTTCCGCCGCCGCTCGCAATGGAATGAGACCCGCCTGCCGCGTGCAGCAACCCAGCTGCAGTCAGCGGTCGCCGCGAAACCTGAGGAATACGAAGATCATGCGCGATCCGGTCGCTACCCTGACAAACACGTTCTGGCCCATGGTCGTCGAGCAGACGACGCGTGGCGAGCGCGGCTACGATCTGCCGTCGCGGCTGCTCAAAGAACGCATCATTTTCGTCACCGGTCCGGTGGAAGACCACATGGCCGCGTCGATCTGCATGCAGTTGCTGTTTCTTGAGGCGGAAAACCCCAAGAAAGAAATCTCGATGTACATCAACTCGCCGGGCGGCGTGGTGACGAGCGGCATGGCGATCTACGACACCATGCAGTTCGTGAAGCCGCCGGTCGCAACTCTGTGCATCGGCCAGGCGGCGTCGATGGGTTCGCTGCTGCTGTGCGCCGGCGCGGAGGGCATGCGTTTCGCGCTTCCGAACGCGCGCGTCATGGTGCATCAGCCGTCGGGCGGGTTCTCGGGGCAGGCCTCCGACATCGAGCGCCACGCCGAGGACATCATCAAGATGAAGCGCCGCTTGAACGAAACCTACGTCAAGCACACCAAGCAGCCCTATGACGTCATCGAGCGCACGCTCGACCGCGACTATTTCATGACCGCCGATCAGGCCCGCGACTACGGATTGATCGACAAGGTGCTGCAGTCGCGCGACGAGGTCGAAGGCGGCTTGTTCGAGAGCAAAGCGTCATAACGCGCGCCGTCTTGATGTCGCAGGTGCAACTCACCTGCGACATTCCTATATAGTTGAACAAAACGCGTACACGCGGCGGTCTTTGCCTTGGCTTGGCCATTGGTCAGGGCCAAAACGGGTTCGCCATGGCAAAGTGTGAACGTGTGACAAACGCGCCGCGTCTACAAAAGGGGCAGTGGACCCCATTAATCCATTCTTGATCTGGGCAACGCTAGCGTGCTCAGATTGGGTTAGAGATTCAAGTTGCCGTAGCGCCTTCGAGGGCGGACGGAATATCGGGCCAAAAGGAGAACATCCGTACTCCGGATGTGTCGTCCCAGCGAAGCGAGACAGGAATGGCTCAGGAAAAGAACACGCTCTACTGCTCATTCTGCGGCAAGAGCCAGCACGAGGTCAGGAAACTGATCGCCGGGCCGACGGTATTCATCTGCGATGAATGCGTCGAGCTGTGCATGGACATCATCCGCGAAGAGAACAAGAACACACTCGTCAAATCGCGCGACGGCGTGCCGAGCCCGCAGGAAATCTGCAACGTGCTCGACAGTTACGTCATCGGCCAGTTCCAGGCCAAGCGCGTGCTCTCGGTCGCCGTGCACAACCACTACAAGCGGTTGAACCACGCCACCAAGAACAACGACGTCGAACTCGCCAAGTCGAACATCCTGCTCGTCGGTCCGACGGGTTCGGGCAAGACGCTTCTCGCGCAGACGCTGGCGCGCATCCTCGATGTGCCGTTCACGATGGCCGATGCGACGACGCTCACGGAGGCGGGTTACGTCGGCGAAGATGTCGAGAACATCATTCTGAAGCTGCTGCAGAACGCCGATTACAACGTCGAGCGGGCGCAGCGCGGCATCGTCTATATCGACGAAGTCGACAAGATCAGCCGCAAATCCGATAATCCCTCGATCACGCGCGACGTGTCGGGCGAGGGCGTGCAGCAGGCGTTGCTGAAGATCATGGAAGGCACGGTTGCGAGTGTTCCGCCACAGGGCGGACGCAAGCACCCGCAGCAGGAATTCCTGCAGGTCGACACGACGAACATCCTGTTCATCTGCGGCGGCGCATTCGCGGGTCTCGAAAAGATCATCTCGCGGCGCGGCAAGGGCTCGTCGATCGGCTTCTCGGCCCGCGTCACCGGACCTGACGAGCGGCGCACGGGCGATATCCTGCGCGAAGTCGAACCGGAAGATCTGCTGAAGTTCGGTTTGATCCCCGAATTCATCGGCCGTCTGCCCGTCATCGCAACGCTGGAAGACCTCGATGAAACAGCGCTTGTGCAGATCTTGACCGATCCCAAGAACGCGCTCGTCAAGCAGTATCAGCGCCTGTTCGAGATGGAAGACGTCAAGCTGACCATCACGCTCGAAGCGTTGAAGGCCATCTCGCGGCGCGCCATCGAACGCAAGACCGGCGCACGCGGTCTCAGGTCGATCATGGAAGCGATCCTGCTCGACACGATGTACGATCTGCCGACGCTCAAAGGCGTCGAGGAAATCGTCATCGGTCCGGAAGTCGTAGAAGGCTCGGCGAAGCCGCTGCGCATTTACACCGATCGCGCCGAGGAAAAGGGGTCGACCGCCTGAGCCGGCGGCCCAAGTCTCTCGAAAACGCGGCAAAAGGTTAAGACTTGATATTGGGGACACGAGCCCCATTTGTTCGAAGGGAAAGTCGCCGCGGCCTTACGGATTTTACGGGACAGTGCGCCTCAAAAATCCAAGCCGACAACCGCTGCGGCGGCGATACCCGCGCACCGCCGACGGGCCGCCGTCGCGTCGCCTCAAATGGGACGCGCTGACGGGCCAGAGTTGGAACGATGCGTGCAATCAACGGCGCCGGGCTCCGGACCGTAGGGACGACAGAATCGGGTAAGTCATATGAGCGAAGAAAAGAAGACGAGAGAAAAGACCGTAGCCAAGGAGCTGTATCCAGTCCTGCCGCTGCGTGACATCGTCGTGTTTCCCTACATGATCGTGCCGCTCTTTGTCGGCCGCGAAAAATCTATCGCCGCGCTCGAAGAAGTCATGAAGGCCGACAAGCAGATCCTGCTGGCGGCGCAGAAGAACGCTGGCGACGACGATCCGGCGACCGATGCCATCTACGAGATCGGCACGCTCGCATCGGTTCTGCAGTTGCTGAAATTGCCGGACGGCACCGTGAAAGTGCTGGTTGAAGGCAGCGCGCGCGCGCATGTCGTGCGCTACACAGACAATCCAAATTACTTCGAAGCCGAAGTCGATCGCGTGCCCGAACTTCCGGGCGCGAAGGACGAGCTTGAAGCGCTTGCCCGGTCGGTCGTCTCGCAGTTCGAGAGCTACGTGAAGCTGAACAAGAAGGTGTCGCCGGAAGTGCTCGGCACCGTCAGCCAGATCGAAGACTATTCGAAGCTCGCCGATACGATTGCATCGCACCTCGCCGTCAAGATCTCCGACAAGCAGGACGTGCTCGAAACCGCCACGGTTTCCGAGCGCCTCGAGCGCGTCTACACGCTGATGGAAAGCGAGATCTCGGTTCTGCAAGTCGAGAAGAAGATCCGTTCGCGCGTCAAGCGCCAGATGGAGAAGACGCAGCGCGAGTACTATTTGAATGAGCAGATGAAGGCCATTCAGAAGGAACTCGGCGATACCGACGAGCGCGACGACATCTCGGAATTCGAAGAGAAGATCGAGAACACCAAGCTGTCGAAGGAAGCCAAGGACAAGGCGCTCGCAGAGCTGAAGAAGCTCAAGCAGATGAGCCCGATGTCGGCTGAAGCGACGGTCGTTCGCAACTACCTCGATTGGCTGCTCTCGATACCCTGGGGCATCAAGGGCAAGGTCAAGAAGGATATCGCCGAAGCGCAGCAGATCCTCGATCTCGAGCACTACGGTCTCGAGAAGGTCAAGGAGCGCATCCTCGAGTATCTTGCCGTGCAGGCGCGCACGAACAAGCTCAAGGGGCCGATTTTGTGCCTCGTCGGTCCGCCCGGCGTCGGCAAGACCTCGCTTGGCAAATCGATCGCGAACGCGACCGGTCGTGAATTCGTGCGCATGTCGCTTGGCGGCGTGCGCGACGAAGCGGAAATCCGCGGCCATCGCCGGACGTACATCGGGTCGATGCCCGGCAAAGTCATTCAGTCCATGAAGAAGGCGAAGCGCACCAACCCGCTTTTCCTCTTGGACGAGATCGACAAGATGGGTCAGGACTTCCGCGGCGATCCGGCAGCGGCATTGCTGGAAGTGCTCGATCCGGAACAGAACGCCACGTTCAACGACCATTACCTCGAGGTCGATTACGACCTTTCGAACGTCATGTTTGTGACGACGGCCAACACGCTGAACATTCCGCCGGCCCTCATGGACCGCATGGAGATCATCCGTCTCGCCGGTTACACCGAAGACGAGAAGCTGGAGATCGCCAAGCGCCACCTCATGGCCGAGCAGATGACGGCGCATGGGCTTGAAGCCGGCGAATGGAAGGTCGAGGATTCGGCGCTTCAGGAAATCATCCGCCGCTACACGCGCGAAGCTGGTGTGCGCTCGCTGGAACGCGAGATCGCGAAGCTTGCCCGTAAGGCGGTAAAGGAAATTCTGACGTCGTCGAAAACGTCGATCACCGTGACCGCGGCGAACGTTGCCGATTATCTCGGCGTTCCGAAGTACCGCTATGGCGAAGCCGAGCTCGAAGATCAGATCGGCATTGTCACCGGCCTCGCATGGACCGAAGTCGGCGGCGAACTGCTGACCGTCGAAGGCGTCATGATGCCGGGCAAGGGCAAGGTTTCCGTCACCGGCAACCTGCGCGATGTGATGAAGGAATCGATCCAGGCCGCGACCGCCTACGTGCGCTCACACGCCGTCGATTTCGGCATTCATCCGACGCTCTTTGAAAAGCGCGACATCCACGTGCACGTGCCGGAAGGCGCAACGCCGAAGGATGGTCCGTCGGCCGGTATCGCCATGACGACTGCGATCATCTCGGTGCTGACCGGCATCGCCGTGCGCAAGGATGTCGCCATGACCGGCGAGATCACATTGCGCGGTCGCGTGCTGCCGATCGGCGGATTGAAGGAAAAGCTGCTTGCCGCACTGCGCGGCGGCATCAAGACCGTCGTCATTCCGGAAGAGAACGCCAAGGATCTTGTCGACATCCCAACGGAGGTCAAAAACAAGATCGAGATCATTCCGGTGTCGCGTCTCGAGGAAGTGCTGAAGGTGGCGTTGATCCGTCAGCCCGAGGCGATCACGTATGACGAGGCTGCGGAAGCGCAGGCGGTCGAAGCCAAAGAGAAGGACGGCGCGGCAACGCGTATCACAGCTCACTGATCGATGCGCTGACAGCAGCGCGCGACGGTTGCATCTGAAGTCAAGCCCCCGCGTCTTCCAGGCGCGGGGGTTTTTTGTCGCGATGCTCTCACGATAGGTCAAAAAGGCGCGATTTAGGCCAAGAAATACGGTGTTTTCCACTTGACGGCACCCCCCTTTCGGCGCTTCTAAGCGGCTTCCTTTGCGGCAGCGCCCGTGATGGCCGCACGCGGCCTCATGCCCATGCGCTGGGAACAAATTCCCTCGAGACACAGGACGGATCAGATGAGCAAGAAAGACCTTATCGACGCGGTTGCCAAGGAGTGTGAGCTGACCAAGGAAAAGGCCGGCAGCGTCGTTGACGCCGTGCTCAGCCACATCCGCGGCGCCATGCAGAGCGGTCACGAAGTTCGCATTCCGGATTTCGGCACGTTCAAGGTCGCCGCGCGCAAGGCTCGCGAAGGCCGCAACCCCGCAACCGGCAAGACGATCCAGATTCCGGCATCGAAGGTGCCGAAGTTCACGCCGGCGAAGGGTCTGAAGGAAGCGCTGAACTAAAAAGCGCGGCCAAGATCTTCGCTGCAGACTATGAAGGCGCGCCGGAAGGACGCGCCTTTTTCTTTGTGCCTCAGAATGGAGACGTGCGTGGCAGAAGGTCCGCAAATCCGGCCCGCTGCAACGGGCGATCGCTCAGCCATCTGGACCATTCTCAAGCCGATGCTGCGCTCCGGCGAAACGTATGCGTTGCCAAGCGACATGAGCCGCGAGGCGGCGCTCGCGTACTGGTTCGCGCCGCAGAACGACGTCTTCGTCGCGACCGTTGGCGGCGTCGTGGCGGGGTCCTACTACATCCGCGCCAATCAGCAGGGCGGCGGCGCACACGTCGCCAATTGCGGATACGTGGTTGATGCCAAGTTTGCCGGGTGTGGGGTCGCAAGCCGCATGTGCCAGCATTCGCTGGACTTCGCTCGGGAGCGCGGTTTTCATGCCATGCAGTTCAATTTCGTCGTGGCCAGCAATGAACCGGCGATCAGGCTGTGGCGCAAGATGGGCTTCGATGTCGTCGGGCGGCTGCCCGAGGCATTCAAGCATCCTCGGCTCGGTCTCGTCGACGCATTGGTCATGTTCCGGACGCTGGGGTTGAGCGATTAGCCGGCAAGTGAGGGCAGGGCGTTGATGATCGGCGCGCTCAAGGGCGTAGAGTGCCCCCAACCGCGTCAGCCTGCGGCACCATTTTGACGTCGGTTCGGGTTGCAGTCGAGGCCGAGGCGGCCTATGGAGAAGGCTTGGTACGGGGGAGGTTAGCTCAGCGGTAGAGCGTCTCGTTTACACCGAGAATGTCGGGGGTTCGATCCCCTCACCTCCCACCATCGGCCCCAGCATTTCACGCAACTTTGCTGCCGATTGCCTGCCGCCCCATCGCCGCCCTCCGCGACGCGGAATAATCTCATGAGCTCCCATCCGAACGACGCCTGGAATTGCGATCCGGGAGGGCTTACATCCGTAACCGTCGTCAGGCCCGCAGCATCCGTTTGCGCGCACAAAAGGAGCCTCCATGTCCCACTCGATGTATCAGGCGTCGGTCCCAGCCTTCGTGCAAACCCTGACCCAGTTGTCAGGGCTTCTCGACAAAGCCGAGGCGCACGCCGTGGCGCGCAAGATTGATCCCGCGACGCTCATCCAGGCGCGGCTCTATCCCGACATGTTCCCAATGTCGCGCCAAGTGCAGATTGCGTGCGACTTCGCGAAGGGCGCATCCGCGCGCCTTGCCGGCGTCGACGTGCCGAGCTGGGCTGACACCGAGACGACGTTCGCTGAACTCAAGGCGCGCATCGACAAGACGCTGGCCTTCGTGCGCGCGTTCAAGGCGGCCGACATCGACGGCTCGGAGCAGCGTGATATTTCGCTGAAAGTGGGCGGCGAGCAGATGGCGTTCAAAGGCCAAGCCTACCTCGTGCATTTCGTCCTGCCGAACTTCTATTTTCACGCCGCGACGGCCTACGCCATTCTGCGTCACAACGGCGTCGAGATCGGCAAGCGCGATTTCATCGGCCGGGCAGGCTGACGCGCACGGGCGTTCACGCGTTCAGTGACGGGCGGCACTTGCTACGGCGGTTGGCGCGTGTCGCAATCACGCCGGCAGTTTATTGGCCGGCCCTCCGCCATGCGACGCGGCACGCCTCAGGCCTGTTCTCAGGCATGTGACGACCGTTTGATTTGCCAGGGGTACAGCTCTATGGCAGGGACCGGTCGTCGCGCATCGCGGCACAAAGTTCAGCGATCAGAGGGTTGCACATGTCCATTTCGATCTACAAGGCATCGGTCGCGAGCTTTCAGAAACATCTGCACGCGCTCGACGGCATTCTCGACAAGGCCGCCAGCTACGCGGACGAGAAGAAAATCGACCCGGCCGTGCTGCTGTCGGCGCGGCTCTATCCCGATATGTTCACGATGAAGAAGCAGGTGCAGGAAGCCTGCACGTTTGCATCATCGGCAACGGCGCGGCTGGCCGGCATCGAAATCCCGTCCAGCGACGGCGACGACACAACGATTGCGGATCTCAAGGCGCGCATCGCAAAGACGCAGACGTTCCTCGCCGCGATCAAACCGGAACAGCTCGACGGCGCGGCCGAGAAGGTTGTGAAGATCAAGGTCGGCCCGAACGAAATGACGTTCTCGGGCGAAGACTATCTGCTGCACTTCGCGCTGCCTAATTTCTATTTCCATTGCGCCACGGCCTACGGCAATTTGCGCCACAACGGATTGGCCATCGGCAAGCGGGATTTCATGCGCCGGGTCTAAGCCGCGTCGCGCTCTTGGCGCGACCAGCGCGCAAAGGGCTGTAACGGCCCCGTCGCAGGGCACGTATGTCTCCCGATAAGTTCGCCGCGATAAGGCTGCCCGGGAGACGACGATGACCGCGATTTTGAACTGGCTGTTTGTGCGCACCGAAGACTTGGCGCGGCCGTTCGCGTTTCTGCCGCCACTGGTCGCGCGCATCGTGGTCGGCTGGGTGTTCATGTGGACGGGGTGGACCAAGCTGCACAACCTGCCGGTGATGATTGAGAACTTCACCGAATGGGGCATTCCGTTTCCCCACATCATGACGCCGTTCGTGTCGGGCCTCGAGTTTCTCGGCGGCCTGTTCCTGCTGCTCGGACTGTTCACCCGCATCATGGCGCCGCCGCTGGTCGTCGTGATGATCGTTGCCATCGTCAGCGCCAAGTGGGCGCAGGTTGATTCGCTCGAAACGCTGCTCGGCTTCGAGGAAGTTGCCTATATGGCGCTGTTTGGGTGGCTTGCCGTCGCGGGGCCAGGTCCCGTTTCGCTCGATCACCTCCTCAGACATTGGTGGACGGGCCGTGCCGCGGGTATGCCTGGAAGCGCTGCCAATCGGGCTGGAAAGCCAGCACTGACCTAGCGTTTGCCGGCCTGCTGGCCAACATTGCCGGGCCGCGGCCGCATTGCGAAAACTTTCGCAATGTCAGTGCTTGACGGCGGGCGGGCCATCACGTATTCCCTGCCTCGTGACCGCGGGCGCTACGGCGCCCGTCGCTTTTTTGGTATGCGGGAGTAGCTCAGTTGGTTAGAGCGCCGCCCTGTCACGGCGGAGGCCGCGGGTTCAAGTCCCGTCTCTCGCGCCATTTTTCTTCCGCACACCCCTGATCGATTGTGATTGTAGCGCCGGAAGCGGGCCAGTTCCGCTGCCGTCGGAGTTGGCGCTTCGACCCATTCAAACCTAACATCCATGTCCGTTTCACCGCGTCTGACCGGCGTCAGCGCCTAGCGCGTCAGCCGTCGCCGCCGGTTTGCGTGGGGCGAGATGACCGTTGGTAGGACAACGGGCCCGTTGCGCTGCAACAGGCGGCGGGCTATCTCAGACGCGGTGCTTCGCGCGTCGTCAACCGCATCCGATGCGGTGCGCGCTCCTCTTCCGCCGGCAAGGATGCCTC
>JBOFCQ010000347.1:0-17005 GCA_051646145.1 Hyphomicrobium sp. | reverse complement strand
GCGATACGCTCGGGATCGGCGGTGCGTGCGAACACGACACGGTCGTCACCCGGACGGCAACCGGCGATGCAAATGATCAGATCTTCCTTCGGACGCGACGTCAGCATGGCGCGCACCTGATGGCTCGATGCCGGAATGCCGAATTCGTCGTCGCCGTCCATCAGTTCACGACGGATGACGGCCGGACCTTTGTTCTGGATGGCGCTTTCGCCGGGCGCAGCGGTCGATGCGGCGGCCGGGGCAGGGACGCCGGCACTGGCGCCAGGCGTCGGCGGCGGGGCCGCCATGGGGGCTCCCGCGAGTGCTGCGTTGGCGAGCGGCCAAAGCGCTACGGCCGACGAAACAGCAAGAAGCGATTGAAGTGCGGTGGACCTACGCATGACCAAAACCTTTACGCTGAGCGATACTGGGACGACTGTCCGACAACAGCCTTAATAAATCGTGCATGCCGGACGCAGGCACAGGCGAATGCGTGACGAATTAGTGCGGCAGGTCGCTGGCAATGCGGACCGGCGATTGCAAACTGCGCGGCTGCGCTATCAGACGCGCTTTCAGACGATTGCGGACGAGATCGACGGGCCGGGCCGCGTTGGCAGCGAACGATTGAGGGGCATGCGCGTGCCGCGACAGCAGTCGGCGCCGGACATCAGCCGATTTAACATTGCCCGATTGCACAACGGCGGGGCGCACGGTTGTCCGCCAATTCGCAACGGCATCCGTCCGGCTCGCAGTCGTCACCCAGCGCTCACCGGCATGACGCGCCTTGCGGCTCTGATAGCGGCGCGTTTCGGCACTGATCAGATGCGCCGCCGCCACGCGTTGCACGGCAAGGCGCTGCGTTACGTGTGCGGCGAGAACTCCGCTGCGCTTGCGCGCCGTTACGTGGTTGGCCATCTTCACGTCGGCCTTAGCAGTGCCTGTCGAGGCAACACGCAACGGGGCGAGGATCGCAAGCGGCGCGGGGCGGCTCTCCGAAGCTGCGGGGGCTGTCATGGGCGTCTTCGGCACAATCTGCGCAATCGCTTGCCGGCGAATGATGGCCGTGACGCGGCGCGGCGCCGGATCGTCCCGATAGCAACCGGCGATGCACACGGCATCGGTTGCGACGATGGCATTGCCGCCGATAGCAACCGTGGCGCTCTTCTGCGAGCGCTCCGTGCCATGGTTGGCTGCGTGCGCGGCATCCGCATTGGCCGTCGGCTCGAAGCGACCCTTCGCCGATGCCACGTTCGCCGCCGCGACCGCTGCAGCCGCGGCCTTCGACACGCGGAACACAACTTTATCGCTCGACGGACGGCATGCGGCGAGGCACACGACGACGAAGCTGTCGGGATTGGCCACGACGAGCGGATGCTCGGTAACCGCCCGCGACTGGCTCTCTTCCTCGATGAAAAGCTCGATGGCATCGGGCTCGCCAGCATCACCAGCGCCGCCGCTGTTCATCGGTGCACCCGGCTCGCCCGGCGCCATACGCGGCCCGGCATTCGATCGTGTTGGACCACGGCCAGCGGCCGGCGCCTCGGCAGCGCCTGCAAAAATCAAGGCGCCGACGCGCGCATCGACGGCAAGCGCCGGACGCGATGGCGAGAGTGTATCGTGCGCAACAATTGGTGACGCTGGCATGGCCAACGCTGGCGGCATGATCGTCGCCGAAGGCCGCGGCTCAGCCGCGAGGATTGGCAGACGATAGACGTGGCCTTCGCTGCCGGGCGCGACTGCATGATGAATGGAACCGGTCACGATCGCGGCCGTCTCGGCGGCAATCGCGCGATCGCGTACGCTGACATCGCGATGATCGGAAAACACGCCCGACGTATCGAGCGCCAGACGCGTCAAATAGAATACGCCAACTCCAACAGCTAAGCGGACACCGAACCCCATAATCCCACCAGATTTTGCAAATCAACCCGTCGTGCAGTGAACGTCCGGTTGCCCCACGCGGCCGGACGCCAATCGTTCGTCAGCGCCCGTGCCGAAACCAGGCATCCTCGGCGCTGCGCGCATTCAGAACGCGAATGTTGCGATAGTCGGTATTGGGCGCGGCGCGCGGCGGCATCAATTCGGCCGAGCGCTGCGGTGCGCGACGCGTCGTCTGTTCGGCCTCCGGCGCGTCAAGGCTTTTGAATTGAATGGCGGTGCCGGCGCCGGCATTTGTGCCGGGCGTTGACCGTGATGCCTTGCCAGCGTTCAGCCCCTGCACGGGTTGCGCGTTCAGCACCGTCTCGTCTTTAGCGGCAGGCTTCGCGTCGAGCGTGACGCCGAAGTGGCTGGCGATGCACGGGTCCGTGCGCTTCATCTCTTCGAGCTTGTCGATCGGCACGTAGACGACTTTGTCGGTGCCGCACAGATACGCGTCGTCGGCGCGCGCAGGCGTCATCCCGGCGCCTGTGGCGATGGCCACGGCCACAACACAATGTGAGATAGTTAGGCGACGCCTCATGACCCGACCCCTGCCACACGAGAAGCAACTCTCGTGTCACATTATGGGACAGTCGTTGAGAAACCGTTGTCGCCTCGGGAAAACTCTCCCTAGCGCGGACTAGATGTCGTGACGGGCGCCGCGGCTGCCGGCGGCATCGGCGGATACTTCCAATACATGCCCGCCGCCGTCAGCAGCTTCTGCGCTTTCGGCTCGCGCAGATCAGGCGGCCGCTGGCCCGTCAAAATCAGCGACTTGATATCGTTCAGCAGCGCGTTGTTTTCAGCGTAGCCCGAATGGTTGAGCCCAAGGCCATCGGTCGAAATCTCGGTGACGTCGATTGTATCGACATCCTTGATGACCAGAGGACCGTCTTCGGGCACATCGCCGGCGCGCGGCACGCCGCCCCAGAAGCGCGCCGAATAGCCGAGCGCCTTGTCGTTCGACGCCGCATAGAGCGTCACGCCCTTGGCAAAGCGCGACAGATGGCTCGCGATGTTGCGGAACTTGTCGCGATCGACATCGGGCGCGGCCAGGATGACCTGACTGATGACCACGCCTTGCGGCGTCACCGGCCCCATGCGTTCCAGAACGCGCAGAAGCAGTTCGTTGCCCATCGAATGCGCGATCAGGCTGACGGACTTGGCGCCGCTTTCCTTCACCACGATATCGATGAATTGCGCGAGATGCGGCTCGGCCTGTTCGGCGCTGCCGCGGTCATACGTATAGCTCGCCACCTTGCCGCCTGACGGCCAGCTATAGACGAACGGCGCACCGTCGAACTTGAGATCGTAGGAGATCTGCGCCGTGCGATAGAGCGCGTAATCGAACGATGTATTGAAGCCGTGCACGAAGACGAAGGCGTGGTCCTTGAACGTCGCCGATTTGGCAAGCTTCTCGCGCACGTGCGCCAGCATCTGTTCCTTGGTCAGCGCGCCGATGTCCTGCAACGTGAAGTGCAGCGCCGGATCTTCCTTCTGTTCATAGATCTTGTACTTGAAGTACGGCAGCTCGATCACCCAAGGCCGCTCGATATTGGGCACTTTGTGCACCGAGGGAACGGTGACGAAGGCGCGGCCGAGCTGCAGTTTGTGGCCACGCTCAGCGCCGAATGCGAGGCGCTTCGGGTTTGCTTCAACGGCGCGATCGGTCCCGTAGAACACCTGCACCACGTCGAATGGTTCTTTGACGGCGGGCGCCGCCGCACCGCCGGCAGGCGGGGCCGCTTCCCGTGCCGCGCTCGGACGTGGCGGCGCAGCGCTGCCGATACCGCGATCGACCGGGCTGTCATCGCCACCGAATGACTTTGGCTGTTCAGCGCCTGCGCTGCCTTCACCTGGCGGTGCAGCGCGCTTGGCCGGAGCCGGCGGTGGCTGCGACGGCGGCGGCGGCACTTCGGCCCTCGGCGGGGGCGGAGGAGGCGGCGACGCGGCCTCGGTCTCCGCTTCTTCGCTCCGATACTCGCGCGTACCAGTTGACGGCTTATTGTCGGCGCGGCCGGCGCCAAAGCCGTCGTTCTCGCTGTCAGGTTTGCCGGCTGGCGCACTCTCAGGCGCGCCTTCTGCCGTGCTTTCCGGTTCGCTCGGTGCCGGGCTGCCAGCACTTTCGCCGCCGCGCGAATTGGTTTCTTCAGCGCGGTCGCGCTTTAAGGCGTCTTCCTGTCCGCATGCCGCCAGCAGGCCGGCGGCCGGCACCAGGGCGAGCAGCGCCATCAGCGCCGCCGGGCGCATGACGCCCGATTTCACAAGGCGCGCTGCCGCCTGCTCCGACGCCCCCTTGGGCGTCTGCTTTGGGCCGTTTGAAAACGTCCTGAAAATATCCTTCGACCGCAACATGACTAGCCCCCAACATGACATTCAATCGCGCCGCATAGAACTTTCGATTTTAGGCCCCGGCGGGGCAGGCGGCAACATTGCCGAATTGGCTGCGCACAGCGGCGAAATCCCGCCCTTGCGCGCTCCGGCCATTGTGCTCATGGTCCGCCAGCGGGGCCGGCGCTCCCGGCCTCTGCGCCATTGAACACCTTCTGCGACGAAAGAGCGACGACCTTATGTCAGCCCCGCCCCTTGCCGCCCACCGTATTGCGCCCGAAGCATACATTTCGGGCGTGGCGGCCGGCGATCGGACGATGCTGGCGCGCGCCATTACACTCGTCGAGAGCACCAACCCCGACCACAGCCGGCTGGCCCAGCAGGTGCTGCAGGGGCTGTTGCCGCGCATCGGCAAGGCCATACGGCTTGGCATTACCGGCGTTCCGGGCGTCGGCAAGTCGACGACCATCGACCAGCTCGGCATGAACCTCATCGCCAGCGACTTGAAGGTCGCCGTGCTGGCCATCGATCCGACCTCGCGGCGCACCGGTGGGTCGATCCTCGGCGATAAGACGCGCATGAGCGCTCTCGCCCAGGAGAAAAACGCTTTCATCCGGCCCTCGCCGTCGTCGGGTACGCTCGGCGGCGTGACGCGGCGCACGCGCGAAACCATGGCGCTCTGCGAGGCCGCTGGCTTCGACGTCATCATCGTCGAAACCGTGGGCGTCGGGCAGTCTGAGGTGTCGGTCGCCGACATGGTCGATTTCTTCCTTGTGCTGCTTCTCGCGGGCGGCGGTGACGACCTTCAGGGCATCAAGAAGGGCATCATCGAGCTTGCTGATATGATTGCCATCAATAAAGCCGACGGGGATAACATTAAGCGGGCCGAGAACGCCGCCGGTGATTACCGCGCCGCCCTGCAGATCTTCACCCCGCACGGCGCCACGTGGTTCCCGCCTGTCGTCACCGTTTCGGGCCGCGACAATCGCGGATTGACCGAACTGTGGAGCAAGGTTCTCGAACACCGCGCGATCATGACCGCCAACGGCCAGTTCACAAAACGCCGGCAGGAGCAGGCCGTATCGTGGATGCGCGACATGATCGAAGACCGCTTGATGTCGGCACTGCGCGCCAATCCGCGCGTTGCCGAAGATCTGCCGCGCATCGAAGCGGATGTCGCCGCCGGCCACTTGTTGCCGACACTTGCCGTCGATCGCATTATGGGTCTGATGGGACTTTAAGCGCCGCGCGTTCTGTTTCGCGGTGTGACGGCCCAATCGCCGAGACGACGCGCCGTTGCGAACACGCACATCAGCACGTTAACGGTATGCCGTCCGGCATTGCGAATTAACTGTCCCACCCTTGGCCATGGCCATGTCACAGACGTCATCCGCAAGCATCGTTCTGACCGGGTTTGGGCCGTTCCCGGGCATTGCGGAGAACGTCACCGCGCGCCTCGTGCCGGCAATCGCCGACCGCGCCCGGCGGCGTTGGCCGGCCGTCACCATCGTCGATGCCATCCTGCCGACCGAATGGGCCGTTGCGCCTGAGCGCATCCGTGCGCTTTACGCCGCGCACCGTCCCGTCCTCATGCTGCACTTCGGCGTGGCCAGCGATGCCGCCGGCTTTCGCATCGAGACCGAGGCCGCCAACGCCTGCCGCGCCGCGCCCGATGCCGCCGGTCTGTTGCCGCTCGCCACTCAACTGCGCGCGGATTGCGCGGCGACGCTGCCGGCCACCATTCCTGTCGCCCGCATTCATGCCCACCTGACGGCAGCGGGATATCCAACGTCTCTCTCGGATGACGCCGGCGGCTACCTTTGCAACGCCGTTCTTTACCATGCCCTCGACGTTCATCAGTCGTCCGCGGCGGAGAAAGACGTCGTCACGCGCGCTGCGTGCCGCGTCGGTTTCATCCACGTACCGCCGACGCTTGAGGGTCCGCCGCTCGATTTCGAAATGGCCGTTTCAGGCGCCTTAGAAATCTTAACCCTGTGCATGGCTGAGCGCGCCTAGCGCCGCGGGCGTGCCGCCATTGTCCGCGGCCCTTTCCACGCCACTCTCTGGCGCGACGCTTGCTTTAGCCATTGCAACGTTTTCACACACGGCCGCAAACCAATCGCGCCGCAGCCGGCACCGGAGACCGCCATGACCGTTGATCGCCGCTCCCTCATCGCCGCAACACTTGGCCTTGGCGCGGCGTCGGGCACGCTCGCCGCGGCCGAGAACAGCCACATCGTGCCGAACAAGCCGGGCGCCCTGCGCGACGCCTTCCGCCAGATCGCCCACGACATCGCCGGCCAGCTTGAACCCGGCGCCGAGCGCGACCAGACCGCAGCCTTACAGGCGGCGATCGACAGAGCCGCCGAGAAGGACGTGCCGCTGGTGCTGCCGCCCGGCATTTTCCGCGTCGGCGACATCCGACTGCGGTCCGGCACGCGGATCATCGGGCAGGCCCGCACCACGGTGCTGCAATTCATGGGCGGGGCGGCATTCATCACCGCCGACAAGGCCGATAACCTGCTCATCGCAGACCTCGTCATCGACGGCGCCTACAAGCCCTTCGACGTTGCGCGCGGCGAAGGCCTCGTCAACGTGACGCGCGCCAAAGCGATCACGCTCGACAGCATCGAGGTACGCAGTAGCGCCGGTCACGGCATCGCACTCGTCGAGGCGTCAGGCCGTGTCGCCGACTGTGACGTCGCGCACTGTCTTGCGACAGGCATCAAAAGCCTGGACGCACGCGGCCTTAACGTCACCGGCAACACCGTCACCGATTGCGGCGACAACGGCATTCAGATCTGGCGCACCGAGAGCGGCGAAGACGGCAGCATCGTCTCCGGCAACCGCATCACGAAAATTCGCAACGCCAGCGGCGGCACCGGCGAGTACGGCAATGGCGTCAACGTGTTCAAGGCCGGCGGCGTTCTCGTCTCCGCGAACCGCATCGCCGATTGCGCCTATTCGGCCGTGCGCGGCAACGCGGCGTCGAACATCCAGATCATCGCCAATTCCTGCGAGCGCCTCGGCGAAGTCGCGATTTACTCCGAGTTCGAATTCGAGGGCGCGCTGATTGCCAACAACCTCGTCGATCATGCGGCGTCGGGTATCGAGGTCACGAACTTCAAGGAGGGCGGACGCATCGCCGTCATCCAGGGCAACCTGATCCGCAATCTGTTCCGCCGCGAGCGCGAGCCGGTCGACAAGCGCGGCGACGGCATCGGCGTCGAGGCCGATGCGACCGTCACCGGCAACACCATCGAGAACGCGCCATCGGCCGGCATCCGCATCGGCTGGGGGCCCTACATGCGCAACGTCGCGGCTACCGGCAACGTCGTGCGCAACGCCGGCATCGGCATCGCGCTCTCGTCGGCTGACGACGCCGGGCCGTGCCTCGTTGCCAACAATCTGATCGCGGGCGCGCGCGATGGCGCCATCCGCTTGAACGACCACGGCACGCCGCGTGGCGGCGATCTCGCCCGCGACGCAGAGCACGCGGGGCGTCACGTCATTCAAGGAAATCTGGCGCACGCCTAAGCGCGAGCTAGCCGAGCGCGGCGAGCAGATCTGCCGCCGGGCGGATCACGCCGACCGTATCGCCGTGCGGATTGCGCAGCGTCTTCTCGCGCGCAATGCCGTCGGCGGCACCCGCCAGCGACAGCACGATGTTGGCGGCCACGGCTTCCGCGGCGCGCCCCGCTCCGTCGTCGATCTTGAGCGCGAAGCCAAGTCCGCTTTTTGGGAAGAACCCGGCATACGCGCCATCGGCGCCTGTCTTGATGATCGCCGCACCCTTGAACGCCGCGATGACGCGCGTATCGAGACGCCCGGCACCCGCCACCATTTCAGGCTCAGCCAGCATGGCCGCGATCACACGCTCGATGGCGCGCGCACGTAAAATCGTGCCGCTGCCGCCCGCAGCCGTGCCCGTGCCGAAGCGCGCGAACGCCGTTGCCAGATGCCTGACGCCCAGCGCCCAGTTCGGCACCGCACAGCCGTCGATGCCGCACACCGACGGTGTCAGCGACGTCCCCGTCATGTCTTCAAGCGCGGTGCGAATGCGCGCCTGCACCGGATGCTTATCTTCCCAGTATCCGTCGGTCGGTTCGCCGAGGTGGCGCGCCGTCGCCAGCATGGCTGCATGCTTGCCAGAGCAATTGTGATGCAGCACGGAGGGTTCCGCACCCGCCAGAAGAAGCGCGCGCTGCTCGGCCGGATCGCGCGGCAGATGCGTGCCGCACGCCATCGCGCCTATGGCGAGGCCGGCGCGGTCCAGCATGTCGCGCGCGATGGCCACGTGGCGCGCCGTGCCGCTGTGCGAGGCGCACGCCAAAGCGACATGACCGTTGTCGTATCCATAATGATCAGCGGCGCCGGTTTCGATCAGCGGCAAGGCTTGCATCGGTTTGACGGCTGAGCGCGGAAAGACCGGCCGCTCGACATCGCCCAGGGCCACTTTCAACTGCCCGTCAGCCGTTGCGACCGCCAGAACACCGCGGTGCTGCACCTCGATCAGCGGACCACGCGTGACTTCGATCAGAACGGGGTTGGTCATCGGCGCGCGAACCTTATGGCACGAGTGGCTGAGGTTCCGATTAGCTGGTTTGCCGGGTGAGTGCGAGCGCACCATTGGCCGCGCCCCTGCGGTCCATCCTTGGCCCAATGGACAGTGCGTCGCAGGCAGCGTCGGCACCTCCGTCGCAGGACACAAGAAAAAACCCGCCGATCGCTAGGATGGGCGGGTCGCGCGGCCGAATGCCGTCGGGGAGGAGCCGGCGGCTACTTCTTCTTGGCGGCGCAGGCATGAAGCTGATCTTCGCGGGCCTTGGCCTCGGCTTTCATCTGATCTGGAGCAACACCGCCGCACCAGACCTGATGCGCCTTGAGATCCATGGTCCAGGCCGGACCGACGAGCCCGCAATTCAAGCGTTCGTTGTCCTGCTGCTGGCGCAGCGCGGTTTGCGCATACCAATCACAGTTGGCCTGCGCCTGAACAGGTGCCGCCGCGACAAAACTCATGAACACGGTTGCGACTGCGGACACGGCCGCCGCGACCGCACGCGTCGTGGCGCGCGGCGCATTCGGTTGCTCAGTCAATCGGGTGATCGCGCGCATCGGGGACAAAAGCACTGGCAAACCTCTCGAACACGTCTCGTCGTTGTCTCGTAGGCATCGTCGTCTTGCATGCATCGTCAACGCACGGTGATTTCATCTCTGCCATCGTCTTGGCCCGTGCGCGACCCGTGTGACGATCCGGCCAAGCTCCGGGGGGGGATGATTGAAGCCTGGCCGGGCGTCACGACGGCTGATGAAACGGGAGTGTGCCATCAGCCTGAAAAGAACGCTAACCGTTGGCACATGAACTGGCGCTGAATGGCTGACGGGCGTGACCTTCCGGTTGCGGTCCACCCGGCGGCCTGGCCAACGTTTGAGGCAGAGCGCGGCACCTTAGCGCTGCTGCCGGCCGGGCACGGGCGAAGGCAAATCCTACTCTTTTCAACGACATTCCTCGCGCGAGGGCGGCAAGAGAATCAGCCTAGAGTGCGCCAGCTTGTGTCTCCCACCGAACGCCTAGGAACAGATCCCTTCATGCCGGCCCGCGCCCGAGTATCAGCCAGCCCGGCAGACGGCACCTCGCGCGACGACAGCCGCCGCCAGCGCCTTGCGGCGGCCCAGGCGAAGCTCGAAGACATCTTCGGATACAAGCACTTCCGCTCGCATCAAGAGCCGATCATCACGACGCTGCTCGACGGCGGCGACTGCCTGGCGCTGATGCCGACGGGCGGCGGCAAATCGCTCTGCTACCAGATCCCGGCGCTCGTGCGCCCCGGCACTGGCATCGTCGTCTCGCCCTTGATCGCGCTGATGCAGGACCAGGTGGACGCGCTGCGCGACGTCGGCGTCAATGCGGCGTTCCTCAATTCGACGCTCGACCGCGGCCAGCAGGACGCCATCGAACGCGAGTTCGCGGCCGGCGCGCTCGACGTCCTCTATGTGGCGCCTGAGCGGCTCGTGCAGGAGCGCACGCTGAACCTGCTCGCGCGCCACGAGATCGCGTTGTTCGCCATCGATGAAGCGCACTGCGTGGCGCAATGGGGCCATGACTTCCGCCCCGAGTATCGCCAGCTCAAAGTTCTCGCCGAACGCTTTCCCAACGTTCCGCGCGTTGCCCTCACCGCCACCGCCGACGAGCGCACGCGCCAGGAGATCGTGGCCGAACTCTCGCTCGAAGGCGCGGCCGTCTTCGTCGCGAGTTTCGATCGCCCGAACATCCGCTACACCATCGCCGAGATGGGTTCGATGAGCGGACGCGAGAAGCTCTGGCAATTCATCGAGACGGAACATCCGGCAAGCTCGGGCATCGTCTATTGCCTGTCGCGCAAGTCCGTCGAAGAGACGGCGGCATGGCTCGCCGGCAAAGGCCGCAAGGCCTACATGTATCACGCCGGCCTCGACCCGAAGCTGCGCGCGGCGGCACAAGCGCGCTTCCTGACCGAAGACGGCGTCATCATGGTCGCAACCATCGCCTTCGGCATGGGCATCGATAAACCCGACGTGCGGTTCGTCGCCCATCTCAATCTGCCGAAATCGATCGAAGCCTACTATCAGGAAACCGGGCGCGCCGGCCGCGACGGCGAACCGGCCGACGCTTGGATGGCGTATGGCATTCAGGACGTGGTGCAGCTTCGGCAATGGATCGCGCAGTCCGACGGCTCGGACGCCTTCAAGCATGTGCAGCGGCAGAAACTCGACGCCTTGATCGGCCTCGCGGAGATGCCGGGCTGCCGGCGCCAAGCGCTGCTCGCCTATTTCGGCGAACGCCTCGCTGAGCCGTGCGGCAACTGCGATAACTGCCTCAATCCGCCGCTGACCGAGGATGGCACCACGCTGGCTCAGAAAGCGCTCTCGGCCGTCTATCGCACCGGCCAGCGTTACGGCGTCAGCTACGTCGTCGACATCCTGTCCGGCAAGGCCGACGAGCGCGCCATTCGCAACAGTCACGACAAGCTGTCCGTGTTCGGCATCGGCAAGGATATGCCCGCCACCCAATGGAAGGGCCTCTTCCGTCAATTGGTGGCAAGCGGATATCTCGCCGGCGACGACGATGGCCACGGCACGCTCGCATTGACGGACCGCGCCCGGCCGCTGCTGCGCGGCGACGAGAAATTCCTGATGCGCGTCACGCGCGCCACTCCGAAGAAAGCCAAGAAGCAGGGCGCCAGCACGCCGCGCGTCGAGCCGGTCAATCAGACACTGTTTGAAGCTTTGAAGGCGCTGCGCTTGAAACTTGCGGGCGCGGCCAAGCTGCCGCCCTATGTCGTGGCACAGGATCGCACGCTGATCGAACTTGCCGAAAAGCGCCCCGCCAGCGAGGCCGCACTGCACGACATCACCGGCCTCGGCGCCAGCAAGATCAGCCGTTACGGCAAAGCTTTCCTCGACACCATTGCGGCGTTCACATCGAGCCCGCTGCTGAAGAATCGCTTATCGGCCACCGTCAACCTCACGCTCGCCGCCCATGTGCGCGGGCTCGATGCCGAGGCGATCGCCGCCGAACGCAGCATCGATGTTGCGACGGTCTATGGACACTTCGCGGAAGCGATCGAAGCCGGACTGGTCGAGACCCGACAGGTCTTACCTCTCGATGAAGCCGACTTCGATGACATCATCGCGGCGTTCGAGCGCTGCCATACGGTCGAGACGGGCAAGCTCGGTCCGGCCCATGCCGCGCTCGAAGGCCGCTTCGACTATGGCGTATTGAAATGCGTGCTGGCTGAACTGGCGTAATCGCCGGCGAAGAGCGCGTGCGTTATCCGCGCCGGAGCGACACCGCGGGTTTTGCAGCGCTACCAGCCTCAGCCGGTGCCGCTATGGGTGCAGGGCCGCCGGCCTTCAGCATCCCGCGCGCGGTTTCCAGCGATTGCTCGCCAACGAATTCGACGCCGACAAAGCGGCCATCCTGGTGGCGCACTTCGCAATGCAGTTCCTGCGGCCCGCCTTCAAAGGCGATCTGGAACGCATAGGGCAGCGTCATTTCATCCTGGAATTCGAGAAGCGCGCCGCCGAGCGACAAGTTGCGCACCACGCACCGCACCGTGCTGCGCCGGCCAAGCAGCGCGAACGCCAGGTGCATCATGGGACGGCGGCCGAACACCCGTCTTTCACGGCCGTTGGATTGTGCCGACATGCGCGGAACTCTTTCTGAGCCGACGAGCCACCAGCCTTGCTCGGCCAACACACGCGTGGCAGCGGCAATCTGGACGTCCGGCACAATGATCCGGTTCCAGTTAACGACACGTTACCTATGAATTTTGACGTTTGAAGAAAGTCGGCCGGCCGTGCTCGATCGCTGCCCAGCCGCTGCTCAGGCGGGCCTCAGCCTCCAAGTCGCCTGACGATCAACGCGCTGAGTGCGCGCAGCTCCGGCGTCCACGCCGCGACCTGCGACGCGATGAGGTTCGCTTGCGACTTCAGCACCACGCCGTCATCGAGAATGCGCAGGTCGTTGGCGCGCAGCGTCTCGCCCGTCGTCGTGATATCGACGATCAGTTCCGCCGTGCCGGATGCCGGCGTGCCTTCTGTCGCGCCGAGGCTCTCCACAATGCGATAATCGTTGAAGCCCTTTGACGCAAAGAAGCGCCGCGTCAGGTTCATGTATTTCGTGGCAACGCGCGGCCAGCGACCGTGCGCGCGGCGAAACGCCGGAGCGATCGCTTCGAGGTCGGCGACCGTCGCAACGTCAATCCAGCAGTTCGGCACCGCCACCACGACATCGGCGTATCCAAAGCCGAGCGGGCGTTCGAACGCGACGGGCGTCTCGCTGTCTGACATGGCTTCACGCACCAGATCCTCGCCGGTGATGCCGAGGTGCACGCTGCCGGCTTTGAGCGCGGCGGCAATTTCCGACGACGACACGAAAGCCACATCGACGCCCGGCAAATCGGCGATCTCTCCGCGATAGCCGCGCGCGTGCCCGACTTTGCGCACGACGAGGCCGCTGGCGGCGAAAATCTCCGTCGCCTGCTCCATCAGTCGGCCCTTGGAGGGCACGGCCAGAACAAGATTCTCGGTCATGCGCCACCTCCATGGACGACATGCAGCAGCCGCTCGGTGTGGATCGCCGCGCCAACGGCGGGCACATCGGCGTTGGCACCCGCGGCGCGCATCAAGCGGTCGTAACGGCCGCCGCCCGCCACAGGGCTTGCATCGTCGAGGCCCGGCGCCAGCACTTCGAACACGAGGCCGGTGTAGTATTCGAGGTTGCGGCCGAACTCGGCGGAGAAGGCGACGCGATCGAGATCGATGCCGGCATTGGCCAAGAGAACCAGACGCCGGTCGTAGGCATCGAGCGCCGCGCCGACGCCGCCGCGCGTGCCAGCCAACAGCCGGGCGATGGTTTCGCCCGCCGTGCGCGCCGTTTCCGATACAGCCGCATAGCGCTCGATCAGCGTCGCGGTGGCGGCGTCGATCGGGGCCGCCTTCGCGTCGGCCGCCATGTCGAGGAGATGCGCCGTCATTTCGCCGATGGTGCGCCGGCCAATCATTTCGATACCGCGCGCATCGAGGTAGGCCGCGACGACAGCTTCCGCGTCGTTCGGCTTATGAGGATCGAGCGCGTCGCGCAATTCGGCCGGCAAACGCGCGGCGATCGACGCCGGATCGCTCGCCAGCCGTTTCAACTCGGCGCGAAACAGGTCCGGCCGCCAGAATGCATCGCTGAGCCGCTTCAACCAGCGCTCCGGTACGCCAAGCGCGTCAAGCACGGCGCGGAACAGGCCGAGATCGCCGGTGCGTATGCGCCAGGTCTTGAGGCCCGCCGTTTCCAGCGCGCGAACGACGAGTGCCATCGTTTCCGCTTCCGCGACATCACGCGCCGCGTCTCCGAACCGCTCGATGCCGCACTGGCGGAATTCACGCGGATGCACCGCGTCCGCGCCTTGCGGCTGGAAGCGGAATGCGGGGCCGTTGTAGCAATAGCGCGCTGGCGTCGCCGCATCAGCATAGCGCGCGATGTGCAAGCGGCACGTCGGCACCGTCAGATCCGGCCTCAGGCACAATTCCGCGCCATCTGGATCGGTAAACACATATGTGCGCGCGCGCAGCGTTTCGCCGATGCAATCGAGGAAGACGTCGGCCGGCTGGATGATCGCCGGCGCTACGGCATCGTGCCCGGCCTTGGCGAAGACCGACATCAAAACTTGCGCCTGCGCTTCAAGCGCGTCGAACTGTTTTGCCGTTTCGGCGGCCATCGGCTCAGGCCCCCGTGTGGCGCGCAAGGATCTTGCGCACTTCTTCGATGAGGTTGGCCTCAGGCACCGTCACCTGACCGGCGCGGGCTTCCTTCCACTCCTTGTTGTCCTTGATGGCGGCGGCGGCCTTCGCGCCTTCGATCAAGTCCTTCAGCGTCAACTCGCCCTTTTCGCGTTCATTCGACCCTTGAATGACGACACACGGACTGTTGCGCTTGTTGGCATATTTCATCTGCGCGTTCATGCCGGACGACCCGAGATACATCTCGGCGCGGATGCCGGCGTGGCGAAGCGCCTGCGTCATGCGCTGATAGCTGGCGATCTCGGCCTTATCCATGACCAGCACGACGACGGGTCCGAGCGGGACGTCGGTTGCGCCCTGCACATGCGCCAGCGCTGCCTGCAGCCGCGAAACGCCAATCGAGAACCCGGTCGCCGGTACCTTCTGGCCCGTGAAGCGCGCCACGAGATCGTCGTAGCGTCCGCCGCCGCCGACGGAGCCAAAGCGCACCGGTTGGCCGTCTTCGCCTTTGACCTCGAACGTCAGTTCGGCCTCAAACACCGGGCCCGTATAGTATTCAAGTCCGCGCACCACCGACGGATCGAAGGTGATGCGGTCGGCCTCATAACCCGCCGATGTGACGAGTTCCGACATGGCCTGCATTTCAGCGAGCCCATCGTCGGCGCGCGCATTGCCGGCGATGATGGCGCGCACGCGTGCCAGCGCATCGGCTTTGCCGCCGTCGGCGGCGGTCAGAAAATCGGTGACGAGTTTGCTCGCTTGCGGATCGAGGCCGGCGCCCGGCGTAAAGTCGCCGCTCTCGTCCTTGCGGCCCTTGCCGAGCAACAGTGCCACGCCCTCGACGCCGAACTTGTCGAACTTGTCCATGGCCCGCAAGACGGTCAGCCGCTTGCCAGCCTCGCTGGTGTTGGCGATGTCGACGCCCGCGAGTTCGAGCACACCATCCAGCACTTTGCGATTGTTGACCTTGATGACGTAATCGCCGCGCTTGATGCCGAGCGCTTCCAGCGCATCGGCGGCGAGCATGCACATTTCGGCGTCGGCGGCCACGCTCTCGGCACCGACCGTATCGGCGTCGAACTGCATGAACTGGCGGAAGCGTCCGGGCCCCGGCTTCTCGTTGCGATAGACATGGCCATAAGCGTAACGGCGGAACGGCTTCGGCAGCGCGTTGGCATTCTCCGCCACATAGCGTGCCAGCGGTGCCGTCAGATCATATCTGAGGCTCATCCACTGCTCGTCCTCGTCCTGGAACGAGAACACGCCCGCGTTCGGCCGATCCTGATCGGGCAGAAACTTACCGAGCGCGTCGGTGTATTCGATGGCCGGCGTTTCAAGCGCTTCGAAGCCATAGCGCTCATAGACGCCGCGTATCACCGCGATCATCTCTGCGAGACGCTTCAACTCGGCCGCGCCGATATCACGGAAGCCTTTGGCCGTGCGCGCCTCTGGCCGCATGTCTGTGTTCGCTTTGGTCATGGATGGGATGAGTTGCTGAGACGCCGCGAGGCGCCTGATGAAAACCGGTTGTCCGGCTTATAACGGATGGCGGGCGGCAACGAAAGGCGGCTTCATCGGCCCAATTCAGGCGTGCGGGGCGGCCGGCTTGCGGCCTCTGAGGCGGCCAATCAGCGCGCTTTGACGCGCCCGCGCCTTCAGGCGATGCAGGGCCGCGGCGGACAGGCCGGTGATGCGACGGGCTTCAACGAGATCGACCAGGCCTTCGCCGACAATGCCAAAGCCGCGTTTGAAGGCATAATCGCCGATGCCCATGTCGAACCGGCGCAGACCGCGCTCGACGAAATAGCGCATCGCCTCGACCACGATCAGCCGGCCCGGCGAGAGATGGCTCCACCGTTCGCCGCCGTTCGAAATGCGCAACAGCGTGAATGTGTCCTCGTGCACGATGCCAAGCAGCGTGGCGATGGTCTCAGTCTCGGTTCCGAGCGTGAACAGATAGCAGAGATCGCAGGCGGTGCCGTCCACCGCAAGGCGCTCATAGAACGAGCGGTACTCCGGCTGATCGATGACATAGTGGCTGCCGAGCGCCGCGTGCCGTGCCGCTTGCTGCTCGTCCAATGTCGCGAAGGCGCGGGCCGCTTCCGTCGCGGTTTCCGCACGCGCAAACAGCGTCGCGCCTTCCTTCTCCCACAGGCGATGACAGCGCTCGACTTCCTTGCGGTATTTCTTGCCCCGTCCGCGCAGCATGTCTTCGACGGTCGTGTCGATGACCAGCAGGTGACGCGCATGGCGCGACGGCACCACAGTGCCCCGCGTGGCGAGCGGATTGGGACGGCCGGCAATCGTGCGCGGCATGTTTTCAAGGCGGATGAGCGTGCAATCTTTGAGCGCCCGGCGCACGGCGCGCCACACCGTTCGCAGGTGGCGCGGGGACGCAATGACTACCGGCCCGAGAATGGGTCCGCCGTAATCGGCGATGCCGAAATCCGGGAAGCGGGCTTCGCGCTGCATGCCATCGCTGACGACGATGAGCGGCAGGGCG